>DRPG01000239.1 GCA_011376105.1 Deltaproteobacteria bacterium | reverse complement strand
TGACACTGACACTGACACTGACACTGACACTGACACTGACACCGGGCTGTCCGTCGAGGTGCACTGGACCGCGAACGCCCCCTTCAGCCAGGTGCAGATCGAGATCCATGATCCTCAGGGCCGCCCCAGCTTCAACCTCGGCATGGCCGAGACCGAGGCCGGCGGGGTGGGCTGGTATGGCGAGGACTGCTACCTGGGCAGCGGCCTGTATGCGCTGTGCCACCCGGTGGGCACCTCAGCGGTGCTGGAGGAGCAGCAGACCCTGCCCGAGCTGATCGACGGGGTGACCACCCTGTTCTGGTCGGGCATGGAGCTGACCTACTACCTCGACGACGGCAACGGCAGCTGCTGGGTCTGGGGCCACGATCCAACCTACTACTCAGCCCTGGGCTGCACCGAGCTGCTCGATCACGACAGCCGCTGGGTCCGTCGTCCGGGCTGCAGCGGCCTGTCCCCCGCTGATGTCGCCCCGCTGGGGGGCCGGGTGGCGCTGACCTTCGACGACGGGCCCGATCCAGTGGTCACGCCCCAGATCCTCGCCACCCTGCGGGCCTACGGGGTGCCCGCGACCTTCTTCATGGTCGGGGATCAGCTGACGAGCTCGGCCAGCTGGCCGATCGTCTACGACATTCTGGCGGATCCCTTGTTTGATGTGGGCAACCACAGCTGGATCCACCCGGCGATGACCTCGCTGTCCGACGCCGACGCCTTCGCCGAGGTCGACGACACCGCCGCGATGCTTGCGTCCCTGGGGGCCTATCCAGACCTCTTCCGGTTCCCCTACGGCGACTCGAGCTGTCGCACCGCGGACATGGTCCGGGACTATGGCTACCGGATCGCGGGCTGGCATGTCGACTCTGCCGACTGGTGCTACGCCAGCGGAGGCACCTGCACCCAGGCGGAGTTCTGGAGGATCCCGTCGGGCTACGAGTCCGACATGCGGGGCTTCGTCGTCGATCAGCTGCTCGACTTCGACGGCGGGATCATCCTGATGCACGACATCCACCAGTACACCGCCGATCAGCTCGAGGATCTGATCCTCGACATCCAGGCGGCGGGCTTGAGCTTCACCAGCCTCGACGACACCACCACCTTCCCCGAGCTCAACGCAGGCACCGCCTACGACTTCCCCTGGATCGGTGAGCCCTGCGACACCACCAACGACACCTGCTGGCAGATCGAGTGGAAGAGCTGGTGCGAGCCCACCGGCGATCCGGGCCAACCCGCCACCGCGGGGATCTGTGTGCTCCCCTGTGACGCCTCGGTGGACTGCGTCGACATCGACGGTGTGGCGCCCCTGCGCTGCAGCGAGACCAGCCCCGGGATCGGCACCTGCCTGTCCACCTCGGCTCAGATCAACCTCGACTGTGCCGAGATCCCCGGCGCGGTGGAGGCCTCGCTGGCGGGCTACCCGAGCGGAGGTAACGAGGCGGCCTGTCTGCCCTACGCCTGGTGAGCCGCTGTTGCGGGCAGGAGCGACACCGCGATCCCCGGTGGCCCCAGAGGCGTAGATCTCTACAGCACAATGTCGCCGGTGCAGATCCCGCTGAGGCGCTCAGCGCTGTCCTGGGCTTTGTTGACCGCGCTGGTCTTCACCACCGCTGAGTCAGAGTCGACAAAGGTCGAGTCTAGCTCCACCCAGCTGGCGAACACCCGCAGGGTCTTGTCGCCGGGGCGCTGGAGGTTGGCCTCGATCCCCCAGCTCTGGCGCAGCGAGGTGTTGCCGCCGTCGCTGGTGGCCACCGCCGGCGCCCACGACAGGATCAGGAACGCGTTCAGCATCTCGCCCTGCACCTCGAACTCGCCGTGGCGGAAGTGCAGGTTGATATCGAAGGGCAAGGTCACGCCGAGATCGGTGGAGCTCGTGGCGTTCTCAGTCAGCATCAGGGTGCCGGGGTAGTCCGCGAGCGCCTCGGCGGGCAGGAGCTCGTCGATTGGATCGAAGGACTCGGTCTCGCTCGCGTCTTCGTAGACCCCCCGGGCGGTCACGAAGGTGCGATCGTAGACGTCGAAGTCACCCTCGAACACCACGTGCTGATCGGGCCGGATCAGCAGCTGCTCGGCTCGCTTCCAGTCACAGCCCATCTCGGCGAGGGCCACCACCCCGCTCGCCAGCGAGGGATCGGGATCCCCATCGAATGCCAGACCGGCGATGTCTTCGCGGGTCAGGGCCGCGAGGGAGAACGCGCCGACGCTGTCGAGGGCAGCACGCTGGTCCAGCAGCTCGACCCCCTCGGCGTCGAACCAGTCCATCAGCCCGGTCAGACCTGCGCCGATCTCGGCGTCGCTGTCGTAGAAACCCCGGTACAGGTGCTGTACCGAGTCGTCGAGGCCCTCCGGGGCGGGTGGGGGGGCCTTGCATGCGGCAAACGCGAGCAGTGTAGTGAGCATCGAAGATTCTAACCCAAAACCACCGAGATCTCTTCCCCCCTGGATCTGGATCCGGAGGAGACCCGGAGATCCGTAGCACAGCAACGGGCTGCCGAGCTGCCGGGCTGCCCACGGCCCGTGGCCCACCCGGCCTCAGCCCCCGGGGACGAGGGCGGGCTCCGAGCCGGGCGGGGGGTGGTGCTCGAGGTACCAGCGCACGAAGCGCTCCACCCCCTCGACCACCGGGGTCCGGGGGACGAAGCCCGTCAGGGCCTCCAGCCTCGATGGATCGGCACAGGTCGACAGGACGTCGCCGGGCTGCATCGGCAACAGCTCGCGCTCAGCGGGGATCCCCAGGGCCGCCTCGATCGCGTCGATGAACACGCTCAGGGGCACCGGGCGGCCGCTGCCCACGTTGATCACCCGGTGTGGCGCGGTGCTGGAGCCCGCATCGAGGACGCGATCAGGCCCGGGGGACGGAGGGCGCTCAGCGATCCGCACGATCGCCTCCACCGCATCGTCGATGTAGGTGAAGTCCCGGGACATCCGGCCGTGGTTGAACACCGGCAGGGGGCGCCCAGCCACGATCGCCTCGGTGAAGCGAAACAAGGCCATGTCAGGACGCCCCCAGGGCCCGTACACGGTGAACAGCCGCAGCCCGGTGGCGGGCAGCGCATGCAGGTGGCTGAAGGCATGGATCATCGCCTCGGCCGCGATCTTCGTGGCGGCGTAGGGGCTGGTCGGGTGGGCGGTGGGCAGCTTCTCATGGGACGCAGCGCCTCCCCCGAGGCCATACACCGAGCTGCTCGAGGCGTAGATCAGGTGCTCGACCCCCGTCCTCGCCAGCGCCCGGAGCAGCTCGGTGGTGCCGGCCAGGTTGGCGGAGACGTAGCTCCGGGGATCCTCGATCGAGCGCCGCACACCGGCATGAGCGGCCAGATGAAACACGCGCTCGAAGGGCCGCCGGAGCAGGGAGGAGATCGTGTCCCGATCGGTCAGATCACCCCGGACGAGGTGGATCCGATCCAGCCGGGCCAGCCGGGCCAGCCGGGCCTCCTTGAGGGCTGGATCGTAGCTGGGGTTCAGGTCGTCGATCCCCACGACCCGGTGTCCGTCAGCCACCAGGCGCTCAGCCAGGTGGTACCCGATGAAGCCGGCCGCCCCGGTCACGAGCACGCGGGACACACGCGCTCCCGCTCAGCGCTGGCCGGCAGCCGATCGGGGCGACCGATCGAGAGGTAGCCGAGCCCGGTGTCGGCGAACTGATCGGGACAGAGCAGGTTCCGACCGTCGAAGACGGTGGCCCCCGGCCGGAGGTGATCGGCGAGGACCGGGATCTGGATCGCTGCATAGCCCGGCCACTCAGTGCCGATCACCAGCGCGTCGGCCCCCCGGATCGCCTGCAGGGGATCGGTGCACCAGCTCACCTGATCCCCGAGCTCCGCCCGGGCGACCTCCAGCGCGAGGGGATCGTGGGCCCGGATCGTCACTTCGTGGGCCAGCAGGTCCTCGACCAGGGCGACCACGCTGCTGTGACGGAGATCGTCGGTGCCGTCCTTGAAGGCCAGCCCCCACACCGCCACGGTGCACCCCGCCAGGCCCGCCTCGTGCTGATCCGCGAGCCGGGCCCGGATCCGCTGGAGCCAGCGCTGTCGGTGGGCCTCGTTGGCCTCGTGGGTGGCCGCCGCGAGGTGCAGCCTGAGCCCCGCGCGCCGCCCCATGAGGGCCAGCGCCAGCACGTCCTTGGGCAGGCAGGAGCCTCCATAGCCCGCCGATGGCTGCAGGAACGCCGATCCGATCCGGCTGTCGCTGCCCACCACCTCCACCACCGAGGAGATGTCCGCGCCCTGGACCTCGCACAGGGCCGCCAGCTCGTTGATCATCGCCACCCTCGCCGCCAGCATGGCGTTCGCTGCGTACTTGGCCAGCTCCGCGCTCGCCGGATCCATCACATGGATCGCGCGGGGGGAGAACGGCGCATACAGCGCACGCAGGGCCCGCACCGCCTGTGGATCCGTGCACCCGATCACCACCCGCTCGGGGCGCAGGAAGTCGGACACCGCGTGCCCCTCCCGGAGGAACTCAGGGTTGGACACCACCACGACCCGGTGATCGGTCACCGCCTCGACGACCGCAGCGATCAGGCGGTGGGTGCCCACCGGCGCGGTGCTCTTGGTGACCAGGATCGCCGGCCCGGTCAGGGCGGCGCCGACCTGCCGGGCCGCGGCCAGCAGATCGGTGGTGTCTGCGCTGCCGTCCGCACCACAGGGGGTGCCCACCGCGAGGAAGACCACGGAGGCCCCGATCACCGCAGACGCCATGTCCGCGGTGAAGCGCAGCGACCCCCGGGCCAGGTTGCGCGCCACCAGCGACTGCAGCCCGGGCTCGTGCAGGGGGATCTCACCGTCCAGCAGCCGCTGTAGGCGGCCGGGATCCCGCTCAACACAGCACACCCGGGTCCCCGCCTCCGCAAAGCAAGCCGCCGCGACGAGGCCGACGTAGCCAGCCCCCACGATCGTCACTGTCATGGCTCTCCTCCTCCGATCCGGGTGAGGTGCGCCCCACGTTGTTGGATCGGGCGCGGGACGTGCTGCGACGGCTGCCCGCACAGATCGGGCCCAGCACAGGGGCGGAGGGTGGACCACCCCGGCCACCCCGGCCACCCCGGTCGCCCCGGTCGCCCCGGTCGCCCCGGTCGCCCCGGTCGCCCCGGTCGCCCCAATCGCCCCGGTCGCCCCGGCCACCCCGGGTGTGCCCGGTGAGCGCCGGCACGGAGCGCACCATCCCGGGAGCCAGGGAGGAGCCCGAGCAGGGTGGGGCCCGAGTGACTCGCCCCCCCGGTGAACACGGTGATCTCGTCTGCTCGGGCCACAGCCCCCCCAGGACACGGCCTGCTATCCCACAGCCCCCCCTGAGATCGTCCCCGATCTGACCTGCGCCCCGCTCCTGGGCCCCAGAGGGCCCCGCGATCACCCCGGGTCGGCGCCGGACAGCTCCGGCTGCTGCACCAGGGCGTGGACGGACACCTCCAGCTGCTCCGCCAGGGCGTCGACGTCGGGGATCAGCGCTCGATCCACCGTGAGGCTGCAGCACATCCGGCCCCGCCAGGCCCACCAGAGGAAGGTGCAGCCCTGGTGGGGCAGCAGCGGAGGGCAGAACACCAGGCGCTGCACCCTCGCCCCCGCCACCTCCTCGATCGAGCTGGCCAGCCCGGCTGAGTCCCAGTTCACGATCACCGGTGGGGCCCGGCGCAGGATCCGATCCACCCACCCCACGGGCAGGTGTCCGACCGCGCTCAGCGCTGCATAGGGGGTGATCCGGGCGGCGGAGGCCTGCTGTGCTGCGTGTCGGAGCAGCTCGGGCAGCGTCCCCGGCGCCAGGGCGGTGCGGGTGAAGCTGCGCCGGTGGTTGCCTAGCTGCAGCGGCTCGCCCGGGACCCGCGCGCTGAAGGAGGGGGAGAGGATCCGCACCGTCGCGGGGGGATCGAGGACGGCGTGGAGCGCATGGGCGGAGACCGCCACCAGGGCCGCCCGCCCCCCGTGCCCGGCGAGCGCCCCGGGGGACAGATCGGTCTGCAGGGTGCGCAGGGCGATCGCGTCGCTTCCCTGATCCAGCCGCAGCGGAGGTGGATCGTTGACCTCGCGCAGCAGCCGCAGCAGCCACGCCAGCGCACCCGCCTCCACGAGCGGAGGCTGCAGATCCGCCCTGTGCGCCCCCGGGGCGAGCAGCGACAGCATGCCCTCCCCGTCGGACAAGGCGTGGTGCCAGACCAACCGCAGCGCCCAGCTGTCGGGCCCCCGGACCACGGACAGGCGCCACGGAGGGACCCCCTCGGGCAGCGGCTCGACGCCCTCGATCAACGACTCCAGCGCATCGTCCCCCCGCTGGAGCTCCCCCAGGGGTGGGGGCTCGGCCTCCACCCACCGGAAGCGATCCTCCAGGCACCACCCCAGCCGCCGGTGTTCGCCTGCCCAGGACGCGATCATCGACTCCAGCGCCCCCCGATCGGGCTCGGACTCCAGCGACAACCCGAGCACACACACCATCGGGCGCCAAGGGTATAGCTCCGAGAAGACCCGGAACACGCGATCTGCGGGATCGACGGCGTGGGGGAGAGACATGGAGCCCAGCTAACCGGGAGGGTAAGATCGGAGCGCCGGGAGGTGGTTTGGCCTCGGGATCTAAGAGCAAGCGTCTGATCGAGCCGATCCCCCTCACCCTGGGCTACGCCCTGAGCCAGCTGCGCCCGCTGCACGGCCTGCTGCCCGATCGGATCCGGTACCGGCTGCCCCTGAGCTGGAACCTCGAGATGTTGAGCACCTTCCTGCGCCACCGCCGCGATCGATTCTACATCGACGTCGCGACCGAGCTCGACGATCCGCCGTCCCTCGCCCCGCGGATCTCCACCGATCCAGCCTACGCCCTGAGCGAGGCTCAGATCGCGGCGTTCTACCGAGATGGATACCTGGGACCCTTCACCCTGCTGCCCCGGGCGCAGATGCAGGAGCAGGCGAGGCGGCTGTGGGCGCTGTGGAGCGCCCCGTCCACCACCTACCCCCCGGGGACCTACACCTACGTCGGCGACACCACCGCCAGCACCCGCGACGACGAGATGTCCAACGAGGAGTACGTCACCCGGTTCCTCAACGCCCGGGACAAGCACCTCCAGGATCGGGGCCTGCTCGAGCTGTTCGCCCACCCCGGGATCGTCGATCGGATCGGCCAGCTGCTGGGCCCGGATCTGTTGCTGTGGCGTACGCAGTTCTTCCCGAAGTACGCAGGCATGGGCGGGACGGGCTGGCACCAGGCCTCGTCCTACCTCAACGAGACGATGCGGGTCGCCACCCTCTCCCCTCCGGATCTGCGCGCCCTGTTCCAGCTCACGGTGTGGGTCGCGATCGACGACTCTACCCTCGACAACGGTTGTCTGCGGGTCGTCCGGGGCACCCACCGTCGGATCCTCCCGATGGCGCTCGACGACTACGATCCGATCACACACGGCGACAACAAATCCGATCGCTTCGGCACGATGGTGATGCGCCCCCACGATCCCCTCCCCGAAGACGACGTCGTCGATCTCCCGATGGAGGCAGGTCAGTTCGTGATCTTCTCTGAGCGGGTGATGCACGGCAGCCGCCCGAACATCACCCCAGGCACAGATCGCCTCGCGGTGAACGGGCGCTTCATCACCCCCCAGACCAAGATCCACAACCCCTGGGTGCTCGGCGACGGGGGCCTCGACATCGCCTATGGACGGATCAAGGGGCTGCGCCTCGATCGGTGGCGGGCGGTGCTCGTCCGGGGCGAGGACCCCCACGGGCGCACGCCGGGCCGGATCGTGCCCCTGGACGAGCTGCGCTCCCAGCTCGATGACGTCTGAGGGTGGCGAGCCTCCTGCTCTCGGCGCTCCACCGCACCGACGCGCTGGTTCGGGCCACCGGGCTGCGGCCGATCAGCCTCGATCCCGAGGCGTTGATCGCCACCGCCCGGCGCGCCGTCGAGGGCCCGCTGCCCGACGGCGCCTGGCGGGCGGGGCTGGAGCGCCTGACCACCTCGCTGGACGGCGAGGCCCGCCTGAACCTACTCGGCCGCTACCACGGCCGGACCCTCGTGCTCGAGGCGCTGATCACCCGGATCCGCCTCCAGCAGGCCCGGGAGACCAGAGCCCCGCTGCAGCTGCCCCACCCCCCGCTGGTGATCTGTGGTCCACCCCGATCGGGCACCACCTTCCTCCACCGCTGCCTGGCTGCGATCCACCCCGGCTCCACCGCGCTGCCGTTCTGGAGGCTGATCGATCCCTTGTCACCGGCGAGCGAAGCTGTGCGGCTGCGCCGGGCCGGGCGCAGGCTCCGCGGCCTGTCACTGCTGGCCCCCGAGCTCGACGCACAGCACCTGCTCCGGGCCGATCTGCCCGACGAGTGCGGCCACCTGCTCAAGCCCGCCTTCCTGTCGACCCACTGCTGGCAGCTGCCGGTCCATGGCTTCGTCGATCACCTCCTGACCGCCGACGGGGCCGAGGCCTACCACGACTACCGGGACCTGCTCGCCCTGATCGCCCCCGATCGTCCCCTGGTGCTCAAGGATCCCTTCCACATCCGGCACCTCGACGCCCTGTTCGCCGTGGCCCCCGGGACCAAGGTGATCCAGACCTGGCGGGATCCGGCGGAGGTGGTGCCCAGCTTCCACAAGCTCGTGACCACGGTGCAGCGCCTGTTCACCGATCAGCTCGATCTAGAGCGCAGCGTCGAGCTGAGCACGGAGCTGCTGATCGACACCGCGGCGAGGGCCCGGACGCACCACCACGAGCGGGTGGTCCAGATCGCCTACCCAGATCTGATCACAGATCCAGCGGAGGCGATCCGCACCGCTCATGAGCGCCTGTCTCTGCCGCTGGATCCCGCCGCGGACGCAGCCCTCGACCGCTTCGTACAGGCTCACCCCCACCGCGCCCACGGACCCAACCCCTATCGCCCCGAGGACTTCGGACAGACCGCCAACGGCATCCGGGATCGCTTCGAGGCCGCAGGAGTCCCATGCCCCTGATCCCCGATCACGTCCGCGCTCACGTCGACGCCGAGGGCCCCCGTCCCGGAGCCGATCACCCCCACCGCCCCCGGCGGGCCGTGCCGGTGCAGCTGCCGAAGTCGTCCCTGGCTGCCCTCTCGCGGCTGAGCCCGTGGCGCTCCCCGGCGGCGGCGGCGGCGGAGTGGCTGTGCGTCGCGGTGACGATCGCCGCCGCGGTGGCGATCGATCACCTGCTGGTCACCGCGGTGGCGATCGTGGTGATCGGAGCGCGCCAGCACGCGCTGATGGTGCTGGGCCACGAGGCCGCCCACTACCGGTTCCTCCCCGATCGCAGGTGCAACGACTGGGTCGCCGAGCTGTTCGTGGCCTGGCCCGTGTTCATGTCCGCCCGCTACTTTCGGATCACCCACACGCCCCACCACCAGCACCTCGGCGATCCCGAGGACGGCAACCGCCGCGCGTGGCGGACCCACACCCCCGAGGGCGCGCTGCGGCCCGACTGGACCTACCCCAAGACCCGCTCACAGCTGCTGGCCCTGCTGCTGCGGCGCGCGATCGGGATCACCGGGGTGCTGTGGATCATGCGCTTCTTCGTCGCTCCGCTGGTGCTTGGGCGCCCCTGGTGGGAGATCGTCTCGCAGTATGGCTACCACGGGCTGCTGATCGCTGGGATCACCGCAGGGGGGCTGTGGCCCCAGGTGCTGATCTACTGGCTGTTGCCGTACGTCACCTGGCACATCCTGGCCCAGCACGTGCGCCTGATCTGTGAACACAGCGGCCCGATCTCGGATCAGCCGGGCTATGGGTTGACCCGATCGACTCACCCCGGCTGGCTGGGTCGCTTCCTCCTGCTGCCCCGCCACATCGGCTACCACCTCGAACACCACTGGTTCCCCAGCGTGCCCTGGTACAACCTCCCCGCCCTGTACGAGCTCCTGTCCACCGACGAGGGCTTCGCCCGCCACGCCAACGTGCAGTCCTCGATCCCCGCGTCTCTGTCCCAGTGCCTCGACTCCTGAAGGCCGCCTACGGCGTGGGCCAGCTGGCCAAGGGCATCGAGCACGGCGCGATGAACCTGTTCGTGCTGTTCTACTTCCAGCAGGTGCTGGGGGTCCCGGGCTGGATCGTAGGGCTGGGGCTGGGGGCCTCGCTGATCCTCGACGCGATCACCGATCCCCTGATGGGCTGGCTCTCCGATCGCACCACCCACCGCTGGGGTCGGCGGCATCCCTGGATGATCGCCTCGGCGCTCCCGCTGGGGATCTGCTTCGCCCTGCTGTTCTCTCCGCCCGACCTCGGGCCCGTCGCCCTCGGTGCCTGGGCGATCACCTGGCTGATCGCCACCCGCCTCGCCCTGACCGTGTTCTTCGTGCCCCACCTGGCGCTGGGGGTGGAGCTCGCGACGGATCACGACGAGCGCACCCGGGTGCAGGCCTGGCGCGTGTTCTTCACCTACCTTGGCTCTGCCCTGGTGGTGCTCGGGGCCCGGGCGGTGTTCCTCGCCCCGTCGGAGGCCTACCCCGACGGACAGCTCGATCCCAGCGGGTACCCGCCCCTGGGCCTGACCTTCGGCGCGATCATGGTGTTCGCGGTGCTGGGCAGCGCGGTGGGCACCTGGTCGATCCGCCACCCCAAGGCCCGGATCGCCGACATCCCCGGGCTGATCGAGACGATCTCGGGCCCGCTGCGCAACCGCCCGTTCCGGATCTTCATCACCTCGCTGCTGCTGTTCTTTGTCGCCCGTGGTGTGGGTATGGCGCTGGAGGTCTACCTCGGGACCTACTTCTGGGCGCTGGGCCCCGACGCGGTGGCCCTGCCGGGGCTGACCCTGCTGGGGGTGCTGGTGGGCACGCCGCTGTGGGCGCTCGTCGCCCACCGGGCCGAGAAGCGCACGGCCTACCTCTCAGGCATGGCCCTGTATGCGACGACCTGGTCACTCCCGCCGCTGCTGGAGCTGGCCGGCGCCTTCCCCGGTGGCCCCGCCCGCCTGCCCACCCTGCTCGCTGTCTCCTTCGTCGGGGGCCTCGGCGGCGCGGCGGCGGTGGTGTCCGGGGCGTCGATGCTCGCAGACATCACCGATGTGCACGAGGCCCAGACCGGCCAGCGGATCGAGGGGGTGTTCTTCGGCGCCCTGTCCTTCGGCCGCAAGGCCGCGACGGGGCTAGGGGGGCTGGCCGCTGGCCTGCTGCTCACCACGATCGACTTCCCCGAGCAGGCTACGCCCGGCACGATCGAGGCCCGCACCGTCGCAGCCCTGGGGATCGCCGCTGGGCCCGGCGCGGGGATCCTGGTCCTGATCGCCCTGGCGATGGGGTGGCGCTACCCGCTGACCCGGGCCCAGCACCGACAGCTCCAGTCCTCCCTCACCCGCGAGCTGCGATCCGACGCGCAGGATGGCGCGCCGGATCCCCCAGGCAGCTGAGCCTCGGCCGGGTGTCGGGGAACGTCAGCGCCCGCTGCACCCCCTCCCTCGGCAGCAGCCTCGGCACCAGCACCGAGCCGATCAGCTCCCGCCCGATCCACCTCAGCTGCCCCGCCAGGCTGCGCCACCCCACCAGGCGCGCCAGGTGCCACCGCGTCCACGCCCGCTTGCGCAGCATCCGCCGCAGGTGCAGCGGCACCTCGTCCGGCTCGCAGTCAAAGGCGGGGTTCAGCAACCAGTCGAAGTCCACGAGGCGATCGAAGTCGGCCTGGGAGGGCTCCCCGATCGCCGCGCTGACCTCGCCAAACAGCCGCCACGCGGCCTCGTTGGCCGCCGCCGCGCCCTGCAGCTGGCGGGTCAGCCAGGCCACTGGAGCCGGCTGCTGCAGGTAGCCGTTGAACCACAGCGGCAGGATCCCGTTGAACCAACCACAGAGGTTCCAGTAGCGCCGCAGGCACGCTCCGACGGGATCGTGCATCGTCGTGTACTGGTGGGTGATGTCCCGCTGACGCGCGTCGGCGATCGCACCAAAGCCCTCGGAGAGCACAGCGGCGTCCTGAGGTGCGCCGATCAGGTGGACGATCTGCTCCGCTTGGATCGCAGTCATGCTCAGGCCGGTGCTGTACAGTGGATCCACCGCCCGGGCGGCGTCGCCGATCAGGAACCAGCCCGCCTCGCTGTAGACCTGCTGAGCCCGGTACAGGTAGCTGCGGTAGGTGTGCGCGTCCAGCACCACCCCGCTGCGGATCGTCTCCGCCACCACCGGGTGCTCCCCCTCGAGGATCGCCACCACGTCCTCCACCGTGCGGGGCGACTCAGCCAGCTGATCGGGACGCCAGGTCATGCCCAGGCTGATCATGCGCTCGTGGTCAGGATCCTTCAGTGGGATCCCCCACACCCAGTAGCCCCGCCCCATGAAGTGGTGGGTGCTGTCGTACAGCTCGTAGGCCAGCGGCCGCCGGCTGGACAGCTGCAGGCGGGGCAGGAAGGGCTCGAAGTCCACCAGCCGAAACCAGAGGGACGATCGCTGCTCCTGCCGGGGGGGGCGCTCGTAGCGGGCGACCCGCTTGCCCACGATCCGCGAGCGCCCCGACGCGTCGATCAGCCACGGTGCCCTCAGGGTGCGGCCACCAGCGAGGTGCACCCGGTGATCGCGGTGCCCCACCTCCACCCGGGCGACCCGATCCTCGATCCACTCGACCCCGGAGTCGAGCACCTGCTCCCGGAGCTTGGCGTCGAACAACGGCCGGTTCAGCTGGCGGGACAGGTAGTGCAGGGCCTCGGGGGCGTGCAGGCTGTAGCGCCGATCCTTGGGCTGATCGGGGGCCAGCTTGTGGTAGAAGCTCAGCCCATTCTTCACCGCACAGTGCTGCTGCAGCCAGGGCTCGAGCCCCAGCTCCACCAGCAGCAACATCGCGGGCTCGACCAACGACTCACCGACCACCGGTCGCTTCTCGGTCGCAGGCCCCACCATGGTGATCTCAAGCTCAGGCCGCCGCAGCCGCAGCACCGCCGCAGCCAGCAGCCCGCTCACCGACGATCCCACGATGATCACGCTCACAGCAACCTCCTCAGCTGCACCTCCACCGACGGAGGATCCCAGCCGACGGCGTCCCGGGCTGCCCGGGTGGACAGGCGGGCCTCGTGCACCCGCTGTGGATCACGCTCGATCCCCTCGATGACCCCC
>DRPG01000238.1 GCA_011376105.1 Deltaproteobacteria bacterium | reverse complement strand
GGCGCTGACCACCCCCTCCGACGTCGATCTGACGGCCCTGGTGGAGGCGAAGATCATCGGGCTGCGGGACGGCGTGCCCCGCCTGTCCCCGAGCCACCCCGACGGCCGCTGGATCTTCGCCCGGATCCAGGACGATCTGGCGCGCTACACAGCCCTGCTGGAGCGCAGCCGGGCCCGGGCCCTCGAGACGATCCAAGACGAGGCGAGGTTCGAGCACGCCCTGGATCTGAGGATCCACGCTGAGGCCCTCGCCCGGGGCGAGGTCACACACCGGCGGCACAAGCTACAGCTGGGGACCCTGGCCCTGGCCTGGGGCCTGGTGCTGTGCGGGCTCGTCTGGCGCAGGCGCCTGCGGACCGCGGCGCTGGTGGTGAGCCAGCACGCCCTCACCGTCGACGGGACCCGCCTGCTGTGGGAGGACCTCTGCAGCGTGCTCATCGATCCAGATCGGATCAGGTGGGAGCACAGCGACGGCCGGATCGGCGAGCTCGAGGGTCTGCGCTTCACCTCGGAGGCCGCCGGCACCCTGCTGCAGGTGTTCGATCACCGGCTCAACCACCCCCGGGAGCCCCGGGATCCCCAGCTCGAGGCCCAGCTCGAGGCGCTGGTTTCAGGGCGGTAGCCCGGGGTGGCGGGCCCGATCCGGATCGCGACCTGCGTCGCCTCGGGGGAGCTGCGTCTGGAGGGACAGACAAGGAGAACCCCATGACGTCTGCCACCCCCCGGATCCACCTGTCCCTGCGCGCGACCGATCTGCAGGCGAGCACCACGTTCTACACCGACCTGTTCGGGGAAGGCCCCGACAAGGTGCGGGAAGGCTACGTCCGCTTTGCCCCCGCCGGCGTGCCCGTGCTGCTGTCCCTGATCGAGGGTGAGGCGGGGATCGATCACCTCGGCCTGCGGCTGCCCCGGAGCGCCAGCGCCCGGGCTGAGTGGGATCGACTGGCCGACGCCGGACGATCCCTGCGCCCGTCCGAGGGCGTGATCTGCTGTCACGCGGCCAAGGACGAGGCCTGGCTGCACGATCCCGACGGCCACGCCTGGGAGATCTACGCGGTGACCGACGAGGAGCCCGAGGCGAGCCCCACCCCCTCCACCTGCTGCAGCTGATCCCCCAGGGCCGCCTGTGGGCGGGCCTGCACGGAGCTCGAGGCCGGCTCAGTGCTCGTGGGTCGGGGGGGCCGCGCCTGGATCGATCCCCTCGGCCGGCAACAGCTCGAAGGACGAGGCGAGGAACTGCCCTCGCTTGATCCGCCCCTCGACCACCGCCCGGCGATCGACGACACACATCCCCTCAGGCCCATGGCTGTCGTGTCCCGGGGTGTTGGCCCCCACCACCGGGTAGCGCTCCCCCTGCAGCTCGATCGCCCAGTAGCAGCCACGGGAGCCCTCGATGTGAAAGCGGCACAGGCCACAGGCGACCGTGGCTTCCTGCCTGGGCACCTCCACGGTGGAGTCACACGACACCACGATCAACGACAGCCCCACCAAGAACGCTCGACGGATCATCGCTTCCCTCCCTCACCCCATGAACCCGAGCAGGGCCACTCCTCGAGCGCAGGCTCGGCCGAGGTAGGGTGGGGGGCCCTGCGCACAGACGACGCCCTCCCGCTGGATCCACCGACCTCGGGCTCGTCGTCTACCTCGTGCAGCGCTCGTCCTCCACCCTCCTCGAGGAAGGGGAAGAAGCCGGGGGCCTCAAGGCGGAACGCGTCTGCGTCGCGGAAGTAGTGCTCTTCCTGGAGCAGGCGGGCCTGATCACCCGGATCCCAACGCCGGACCTGGTGATCATGGATGATCCATCCGCCCCAGCCTGCTCGATAGACCGTGCGGCTCTCGAAGATCTGCTCCTGCCTGGATCTACGGATCAGGCGCACCAGCAGGCTGCCCCGCTCCCGCAGCATCACCAGGTGGGCGGTCTGATCGCTGTCGTGGGCGTGTCGCCCCCGCCGCCCCATCGCCAGCCCCTGCTCGGTGGTGTCGACGAACGGCCCCTCCCCCAGCCGCTCCCAGCAAGACAGCAGCACACGCTGAGCCTGCTCCAAGCTCCGGGGCAGGGTCAGCAGCGGCGGGAACAGCCCCTCGGGGGGGGTCGCGTCCCCCACCCGGTGGCGATAGAACGGCACCCCCCCGATGTAGATCGTGCGCAGGTGCCAGGTCTGCAGGTGGCGGAGCCGGGTCAGGGCCCGCTGGGCGGCGGCGAGCAGCAGCGAGCCCGGCGCGGCCAGCAGGGGCAGCGGCCCCCAGGCCACCCGCACCGTCATCTCCGTGGCCTGGAAGGGATCTCCAGAGACCTGGGTGGGCACGAAGCGCGGGCGCCCCTCTGGGTCCCGGAACGCGATCTCGACCGCCTCTCCCTCGGTGAGGTTGATCTGGTTCTCGGGGCGGGCG
>DRPG01000237.1 GCA_011376105.1 Deltaproteobacteria bacterium | reverse complement strand
GGATGACCACGATCGCGGCAGGGATCGGGCTGATGGCCCTGGTCGGGATCGTCCTGCTGTGGATCTTCCGGCCCGCTCCATCCCCGGTCGACGAGGTCCTCAAGATCGTCCAGACCAAGGGCAAGGAGCTGGGGGCCTGTCCTGGGGGGAGCGAGGAGGGCACCGTCGAGATGTTGGTCACCGTCGCTCGGGGTCGGGCGGCGCGGCTGTCTGTGGTGGAGTCGACCATGGAGCCCCGCACCGATCGCTGCGTGCGTCGGATCCTGCGGGAGGCCCGCTACCCGAAGCACCCCACCCCCTACACGGTGCAAGTCCCCGTCACGTTCGACTAGAGCGCCGACGCACGCCGTCCATCTCCAGCCGCGCCGCCAGCGGCGCGAGGGCGGCGGCATAGGGGGCCGCCCGAGCCACTGAGCGGGCGTGCAGCGGCGGCAGCACCTCCAGGGTGCGGGGATCCCGGATCACCTCGTCCGTCGACAGGACCACCGCCGGGTCCCAGGGGAGCCCCAGGAACGCCACCACCCCCCGCAGCACCTGCGCTGGGTCCGAGACCAGCCCCTCGTAGCGCACGGTGTGGAACCGCAGCGGCAGGTGCCGTCGCCAGTGCTCGAGCAGCCGCTGGCTCTCGACGAGATGCTGTCCGATCCCCTCGAGGGACATCGACCAGGTGAGACCCGATCCACCACCCCTTCGGAAGCAGGACAGCCCCACATCCAGCGGCGCGCGGGTGCAGACGATCACCCGGGCGCCCGGCAGGATCCGGGCCAGCAGGCCCAGATAGCGGAGGTTGCCCCACCACCGATCGAGGATCCGTTCGCCCCGGGACGATCCCAGCGCGTCGAGGTAGCCCATCCGCAGGGGATCGAGGATGGATCCCCGCAGTCGGGGCAGGACCGCGGTCCAGCAGGCGTCTCTGGGGCGGAGCACCGCCTCCGCCAGCAGCCCGAGGGAGCCAGGGACGGACGCGGTGCGGATCGCGGGGTGCTGGGACAGCGAGCGCTCCAACAAGGACAGGCCGCTGTGGGGCAGCCCCACCAGGGCCACCGGACGAGACGGCGTGCGGGAGGGGATCGCCCCCCAGTCCAGCCCGGTGATCGCCTCGAGGATCCGAGCCACCCCGTCGGCCTCGCCTGGGCCCTCGGCCAGGGCCCGGCGGTTGGACTCGGTCCAGGCCGCGAACGCCTCCGTGTGCCGCCCCAGGGCGTCGCAGAGCTCGCCACGTGCGGCCAGCAACCGCACGCACGTCGGAGGAGACGGAGCGGTCGCCAGCGCAGCATCCACCGCGTCGAGGGCTGTGGCGGCCTGCCCAGCCCCCGCGACCTCTGCGGCCCCCGCGGCCCCCGCGGCCTCTGCGGCCGCCAGGGCGAGCCGGGGATCGCTCGATGGACGTCCCCCCTGGATCAGCTCCCAGGCCTCCCGATGGGCCCCCTGTCGCAGCAGCAGCCGCGCCACGGACGCGATCGCCCCGGGGTTGTGGGGATCGAGCTCGAGGGCCGCGTCGAGGTGCGCCCGGGCCCCGGACAGCTCCCCCGCGGCCCACAGCGCCGAGCCGAGCAGCACCCGCGCCTCGACATGCGATGGATCGCAGGCCAGGGCCCGCTGCCAGCACAACCTCGCAGCCTGAGGCAGCCGCTGGGTGGCCGCTACGCTGCCCAGCAACACCCATGGCCCCGGCTCCCGTGGCGCCGCCCGCACCAGCCGGTGCGCGACGGCGGCCGCGTCTGTCCGCGGGCCCTCGCCGATCAACGCCTCCAGCGCGTCCCGGGGATCGTCGCTCGATCGGCTCAGGGCACAAGCGATCCGCCTAGCGGCCTCACCGGGATCGTCTGTGGTCGGACAGGGAGGCTCGCGGTCCATGACCCCCTCCTCGGAGCAGGGCTCCGGATCCAGGAGTCTGTGGAGTTACAGCCCCCGCCCCCGGAGGACGAGGTGGCGACGAGGGCTCCGTCGTGTAGACAGCGCCCAAGGGCCCCCGGCCGTCCCTCTTCGTCACGCCCTGCATCGCCGGGATAGCAGGTCGGTGTGGCCTCCACGAAGAAGAAGCGCCGCCCCGGGCGGCTGACGGTGCCGGGTTCGTTCGCCGAGACCGTGCCGGAGCTACTGGATCGGTATACGCCGCCCCAGTGGGCGCGCGCACAGCAGCTCCTCGACGTGATCCGACGCCACATGCCAGCAGGTCTCGTCGAGTCCACGCGGGGCAACATGATCCGCTGGACCGTGCCCATCGCCCTCTGTCCGGGGCGACGCAATGGCCTGGACCTGCCCCTGGCCGCCCTCGTAGGTCGAGACGACTACGACAGCCTCTACCTCTGCGGCGGCGCCACGCCCTACGCCGCGTTCGACGACGAGCACCAGGATGCCTACCGGCTGACACGCCACTGCGTGCGAGTCTTCTCCACGACGCCATCGGTCGAGGACGCCATCAAGGCGAGCATCAGCGGGTGGACGGCGGAGCGCATGGTCGCGAGCGCGAAGGAGCTGGGGCGCTACTGATCCAGGTCATCCCAGCCGCTCCGTACATCAACCCACCACCGTCCCCGATCAGGTCAGCGGAGCGGGCAGGAGGGGGGTGGCGTCGACAGGCCGAGAGCACGCCGGGTCTTCCTTGATCGACATCGCGTGCACGACCGCCCGGTGGTCGCCGTCGTAGATGGAGAATGGGGGTTGTCTGCGGGAGCACAATCAATGGGTGTGTCAACGCCGGGGACGTCGGAGACCGCTCCGGCCCACCCGATACCCACCGCCGGCCCCGTCAGAGACGGCGTCTCCACCGGCCCCGACGCGCTGCTCACCTACAGCACGTCGAAGCGGTCGAACTCCATCACGAACATCCCGCGGCCCTTGGTGTTCGACGCCAGATCCGTGGCATAGCCCAGCATCTTCGACAGGCCGCACTCCGCCTCGATCCGGGCCACGTCCCCCTCGGGGGACTGGCCGAGGATGGTGGCGCCCCGGGCCTGGAGATCGCCCAGCGTCTGGCCCATGTTCTCATCGGGCACGATCACCTCGATCCGCATGATCGGCTGCATCACCAGCCCACCGGCGGCCACCAGGGCCTCCCGCACCGCGGAGGCGGCGGCGATCCGCAGCGCCTGGGGCCCCGAGCCTGAGCCAAAGGTCTCGACCTGCAGCACGGACACCTCGGTGTCCTGCAGCGGGGAGCCCTCGATCGGCCCCCCCGAGAGCGCATCGCGGGCCCCCTGCTCGATCGCAGCCCGCTGCTCAGCGGT
>DRPG01000236.1 GCA_011376105.1 Deltaproteobacteria bacterium | reverse complement strand
GTCCCCCGCCGATGCCTCGGTCTTCGGGGGATCGCGCCGGCGGCCCGCCTCTGTGTGCCGCGGCACGATCCACAGGGCGTGGAGGCCCACCTCGATCGCCTAGAGCGCGGCCGCGCTGCTCGAGCGCCCGGAGATCCGGGATCGGCTGGACGCAGTGCTCTCCACCGGCTCTGACGCCTGATGACACCCCCGGGGGACGTGGGTTGGGTTACCCCGAGTTAGAAGACAGCGCCGATCCCGGGAGTACACCACATGTGGGCGCTCGCCCCCGCGTTGGCTCTGGCCTCGATCCCCCCCAACATCGATCTGGAAGACATCGATCGTTGGGAGACAGCGGCCGAGTACATCATCGATCTGCCTCAGGGCTGCTGGGAGTGGGTCGGTCAGGCCAGCTGGGACTGGGAGACCGGCCGGTTCAACAGCCGCGGCGACGCAGTCTTTGCAGGCAAGACCACCAACGGCCTGTGGGGGGAGGTCCACCTGCAACCCCTCGGGGAGCTCCTGAGCGAGCCCAGGGGCACCACCACCCAGGTCTACGAGCGGCAGAACGCGCGGTTTGCGCCCCTGGTCGGTCGACTCCACGGGGGCCGGGTGATCGTCTCGGGCGACGAAGAGGCCGCCGCCCTGGCCGAGGAGGCTGAGGCGATCAACGTCCTCCGCGACGCCCTGAGCCGGATCAGCGGCGATGCCTTCACCAGCTGGGCCGAGTGGGACGATGCCCGGGGCGGAGTGGTGCTCAACCGGGCGATCCCCCTCGCCGAGGGCCGCAGCGAGGAGATCCTCGTCGCGATCTACTTCCCCAGCGGGGGCGATGTACCCAGCCTGCTCGACGTCACTTTCCCGGCGAAGTTCCGTGCAGGCAAGTGGCCCGGCTTCTCGGTCCGCGACGCCGAGGTCCACGTCCGGGGGCTGATCCGGGGCAGCTACGTCTACCCCTCCTCGGAGGCGTTCCGGTTCGACTACCGCTTCCTCGGGTTCAAGTACCACGGAGCCCAGACGGTGGTCTACAAGCGGATAAGCAGGTGTGAGGGGCTGTTCCCCGAGGAGCCCGTGTCCGTCTCGCCCCCCGACGGCAGCCTCGATCAGGTGCTGATCGAGACCGCGGATGCCCAGCCACCTCCGCAGGGTGGAGGCGAGGATCCACTGGATGGCGTCGAGCCCTCCCCCCAGGACGAAGAGCTCGACTGAGGGCCGGGGGCCGGGGGGCATCCCCGCACTGCTCGTCGGGCGTTGCAGGCGTTAAGGACACCCGGCCGCCGCCGGAGACTCCGTGTCCAACCGTCTGTCCGACGAGACCAGCCCCTACCTGCTACAACACGCCGACAACCCCGTCGATTGGTATCCCTGGGGCGCTGAGGCCTTCGGGGTCGCCCGGGATCAGGACAAGCCCATCTTGCTGTCGGTGGGCTACTCAGCCTGTCACTGGTGCCACGTGATGGCCCACGAGTCCTTCGAGGACGAGGCCATCGCGGCTCAGATGAACGAGGGCTTCGTCAACGTGAAGGTCGACCGCGAGGAGCGGCCCGACGTCGACGAGCTGTACATGCGCGCGGTGCAGGCCTTCAACGAGGGGCGCGGCGGGTGGCCCATGACCGTGTTCCTCACCCCCACGGGGGAGCCGTTCTTCGGTGGCACCTACTTCCCCCCCCAGACCCGGGGGGGCACGCCCGGCCTCACCGACATCCTCACCCACGTGGCTCACCTCTGGCGCGATCGCCGCGACGACGTCCAGCGGCTCACCAAGGAGGTGGTCTCCCTGCTGGAGCGCTCGGGCAGCATGCCCGCTCCGGCCCAGGTCCTGTCCCGGGACTGGCTCGATCCCGTGTTCATCGCAGCCCGCGCTGAGTTCGATGAGGTGAACGGTGGCTTCGGGGACGCACCGCGGTTCCCCCCCCACGCCACCCTCAAGGCGCTGCTGGCCCACCACCACAGCACCGGCGGGGCAGGCTCCCTGGAGCTGATCACCACCACCCTCGACGGGATGGCCCGGGGTGGGATGTACGATCTGCTGGGGGGCGGCTTCTCCCGCTACAGCGTCGACACGGCCTGGCGCATCCCACACTTCGAGAAGATGCTGTACGACAACGCACAGCTGGTGTCGATCTACGTCGATGCCTGGCGCCTGACACGCCACGCCCCCTACGCCCGCATCGTGCGGGAGACCCTGGGCTGGGCCCTGCGGGAGATGCGCCTCGATCACCGGGGCTTTGCCGCGAGCCAAGACGCAGACAGCGATGGGATCGAGGGAGCGTTCTTCGTCTGGACCCCTGATCAGCTGTCCCAGGTCCTCGGCGATGAGGCCCCGGCGCTGGCCGCCCTGCTCGGGGTGACCGAGGAGGGCACCTTCGAGCACGGCGCCAGCGTCCTGCGCCTCGAGGAGCCCCCTGAGTCCCTGCCCGACGATGTCCGGGCCAGCCTCGGGGCCGCCCTGCCCAGGCTGTTCGTCGCCCGGGAGGCCCGGACCCACCCTGGCCGGGACGACAAGGTCGTCACCGCGTGGAACGCCCTGATGATCTCTGCGCTGGCCCAGGCGTCGGTGGCGCTGGAGGAGCCGGAGTGGACCATCGCCGCGGTCCAGGCCGCCGAGCTCCTCCTGTCGTCCTGTGTGGTCGAGGGTCGTCTGATGCGCACCTTCAAGGACGATCGCGCCCGGGTGCCCGCCTACGCCGACGATCACGTCAACCTCGCCGCCGCGATGCTGGATCTGTGGGAGGCCACCTTCGATCCCCGCTGGGTGGATCAAGCCCTGGCGATGGCGGATCGGGCCGTCTCCCTGTTCTGGGACGAAGCCCAGGGGGGGCTGTTCTACACAGGCTCAGATCAGCCGGAGCTGGTGCAGCGCTCCAAGCACTTCCTCGGGGGGGCTGAGCCCTCGGCCAACGGCGTCGCCGCCCTGACCTTCCTGCGGCTCTCCCGCCTCTGTGGGCGCTCGGATCTAGCCGACAAGGCCCAGCAGATCGTGCTGTCCGCCCAGCAGCTGCTGCAGGGGGCGCCCCGGGCGCTGGGCGCCGAGGCGCTGGCGGGGGCCTGGCTGGCCAACGGTGGGCTCGAGATCGCGGTGGTGGGGGATCGCTCCGATCCGATCACCGCCCAGATGATCGAGACGCTCCACAAGCAACACCTGCCGTTCGCTGTGCTGTACGCCGGCGACACCCCCGATCCAGATCGCATGCCCTGGCTCCGGGGCAAGACCGCTCAGGATGGTCGTCCCACCGCCTATGTCTGTCAGGGCTACACCTGCCGGATCCCGGTGCACGACGCCGCGTCGCTCCTCGCCCAGCTCGAGGAGAGCCGCACCCAGGAGCCCGCCCCCGCTCAGGCCACCGATCGGCCCGAGGCCCCAGCGCTGCCCTCCGATCCCAAGCGATGGATCGGCGCTGATCCACCGCCGAGCCTCGCGTCGCTGCGGGGGCGGATCGTGGTGCTCGACTTCTGGGCGTGCTGCTGCGTGAACTGCCACCACGTGCTGTCCGAGCTCGCAGCGCTGGAGGCCCGCTACGCCGATCACGGCGTGTCGGTGATCGGCGTGCACTCGGCCAAGTTCGACGCCGAGCAGATCCGGGAGAACGTCGAGCAGGCCGTGGCCCGCCACGGCATCCAGCACCCCGTCGTCCTCGACGAGGATCACGCCCTGTGGGAGAGCTACGGGGTGCGCTCCTGGCCCACCCTGGTGTTCCTCGACGCCTCGGGCCGGGTGGCCGTCACCCGGCCCGGGGAGATCCGGAGGGAGGCCCTGGTGGAGATCGTCGACGGGCTGCTCACCGAGGCCGGCCTCACCCCGCCCGGACCGGCCGAGCCGGCCGAGCCGGCCGAGCCGGCCGAGCCGGCCGAGCCACAGCCCGGCGCCCTGCGGTTCCCAGGCAAGGTCCACGTCTGGCCCAACGCCTGGGACCAGGAGCTAGGGGCCACGGTGTATCCGGGCGGGCGGGTCTACGTCACCGACACCGGAAACCACCGGATCCTCGAGTGCAGCCTCTCGATGGATCCACAGGGCTGGCCCAGCCTCACCCTTGAGCGCACCTTCGGCGCGGGGGCGCCGGGCCTGGTCGACGGTCCTGCGGCCGAGGCGAGGTTTCGCAGCCCCCAGGGCACCTGCCGCTTCGAGGGCACCTTGTACGTCGCCGACACTGAGAACCATGCCCTGCGTGCGATCGATCTGTCCACCGGAGAGGTTCGCACCCTGGCCGGCACCGGCGAGTGCGGCACCGGCGCCCCGGCTCGGGAGGAGATGGCGGACGCGACCCGCGTGTCCCTGCGCTCTCCCTGGGCGGTGGAGGTCATGCCCTTCAAGCATCACCACCTCGTGTTCATCGCGATGGCCGGCAGCCACCAGATCTGGGTCTACGCCCAGGGCCACATCGGGATCCATGCCGGCAGCAGCCGCGAGGATCACGTCGACGGTCCGGCGGCGGCCTCTGCCCTGGCTCAGCCCAGCGATCTCGCGCTGTATGGGCGCTATCTGCTGTTCGTCGACAGCGAGGTCAGCTCGGTCCGGGCGGTGGATCTGCAGGCACACCAGGTGGTCACCGTGGTGGGCCGGGGCCTGTTCGACTTCGGCGACGTCGACGGCAGCGCAGATGTCGCCCGGCTGCAGCACCCCCTGGGGCTGACCTTCGCGGGCGAGCAGGTGTTCGTCGCCGACACCTACAACCACAAGATCAAACAGATCGCTCTGGCCAACGGCGAGACCCGGACCCTGGCCGGAGGCGACGGCGCTCTACGGGAGCCCAGCGGGCTGGCCCGGGCCGGCGACTTCCTCCTCGTCGCCGACACGAGCCATCACCAGCTCGCCGCGCTACGCATCTCCGACGGAGCGCTGCGGACGCTGTCTGTGCAGTAGCGATCGCTCCGCTCGGGTCCCCACCGCCGCGCTTGTTGTGGCGGGGAGGCGGCCCTGGTCCCACCTGCCCGCGAGCCGGCCCGGAGGAAAGAGGCCATGCCTGGCGACACCTTCTACATCACCACCCCCATCTACTACCTCAACGGCCACCCCCACATCGGCCACGCCTACACCACCATCGTGGCCGACGCGGCGGCGAGGTGGCAGCGACTCAAGGGCCGCGAGGTCCGCTTCATGACCGGGACCGACGAGCATGGCCAGAAGGTGCTTGAGGCCGCGGAGGCCCTCGGGCTGTCCCCCCAGGAGCACACCGATCGGCTGGTCGTGCACTGGAAGGCCACCTTCGAGCGGCTGGGGATCGCACACGATCGCTTCATCCGCACCACCGACGCCGATCACGTCGCCCTGGTCACCGAGGTCCTGCGCAAGCTGTATGAGGCCGGTGAGATCTATCGGGGCGACTACGAGGGCTGGTACCTGGTCAAGGATGAGGTCTTCGTCACCGAGAAGGAGCGCGAGGAGCGGATCGCCAGCGGAGAGCTGGCTGAGCAGGACTTTCGCCGGATCACCGAGGCCAACTACTTCTTCCGGATGAGCCAGCACCGCCAGGCCCTGCTGGATCACATCGAGGCCCACCCCAACTTCATCCAACCCGAGAACCGCCGCAACGAGGTGTTGGGCTTCCTCCGTCAGGATCTCGGTGATCTATGCATCAGTCGCCCCCGCTCCCGGATGAGCTGGGGCATCGAGCTGCCCTTCGATCCCGACTTCGTCTGCTACGTGTGGGTAGACGCGCTGCTGAACTACCTCACCGGCGCGGGCTTCCGGGCGGATGGAGACGAGGCTTACCTGAAGTGGTGGCCGGTCGACTACCACCTCATCGGCAAGGACATCCTGACCACCCACGCGGTGTACTGGACCACGATGTTGTTCGCGCTGGGGGTGAGGCAGCCTCAGCACATCTTCGCCCATGGCTGGTGGATCAGCAGCGACGGCGCCAAGATGAGCAAGTCCACCGGCAACGTCATCGACGTCGGGCTGCTGTGCGACGCGTTCGGAGTGGACGCGACCCGGTACTTCTTCCTGCGGGAGATCCGCTTTGGCGCAGACGGTGGGTTCTCCTATGACGGGTTCCTGTCCCGCTACAACACCGATCTCGCCAACGATCTGGGCAACCTCGCCCACCGCGCCCTGTCGATGACCACCAAGTGGCTCGGGGCCACGGTCCCCGCCCGGGCCGAGCCCGACGCCGCCCTGCGCGCCATCGCCGAGCGCGCGGCCTCAGCCTTCGATCAGCACCTTGGGGTGCTCGAGCCCAAGGAGGCGATCGAGGCCCTGTGGGAGCTGGTCCGCGCCGGGAACAAGTACGTGGACGACTCCGAGCCCTGGGCCCTGAACAAAGCCGGGAAGACCGAGGCCCTCGCCTCCGTGATGCGCGATCTCCTCGAGATCTGTGCCGTGGCGGGCCTGCTGCTCCAGCCGGTGATGCCGGGCAAGGCCGCAGAGCTGCTCCAGAAGGTCGGGCTGGACAACCCCAGAGCCCAGCTGGCCTCCCTGCTCTCCGCAGAGCGCGTCCTCGATCTACTGCAGGAGGGCGCCCCGCTGCAGCTCGGCGATCCACTCTTTCCCAGGTTCCGGGAGATGCCCGAGTCGATCGCGAGCCTGTTTGTGCCGGAGGAGACCATGGACGAAGCAGACGTTCCCCTGCCCGAGCTCGAGTGGATCGAGTACCCCGACTTCGCCAAGCTGCTGCTGAAGGTGGGGGTGGTGCTGCAGGCCAGCGATCACCCCAACGCCGACAAGCTGCTGGTGATGAAGGTCGACGTCGGGGAGGCGAGACCCCGCACGATCTGTGCGGGCATCAAGGGCACCTTCTCCCCCGAGGAGCTGGTCGGCCGCACCGTCGTGGTCGTGGCCAACCTCAAGCCCCGCAAGCTGCGGGGGATCCCAAGCGAGGGGATGATCCTCGCGGCCGGAGGGGAGATCGTCACCGATCTGGTCACGGCGAAGGCCGCCCCGGGCGACACCGTCCGCTGACGATCTTGCTGTGAGCTCAGACCCCGCGCCGGGCCCGGGTCTACCACAGCCCCGGGCCCGCCGTGGCTCAGGGCCCGCCGTGGCTCAGGGCCCGCCGTGGCTCAGGGGGAGTAGATGGCCCGGACGCTGAAGCCCAGCTCCTCCGAGTCGTTGGGCAGCGTGGCCTTGGCGCTGCAGCCCACCTCGAAGGTCTGCAAGGCGTAGCAGTCGTACGACAGGTAGATCGTGTTCTCGCTCGTGGGCTCCATCGGGGCGTCAGTCAAAAATGGTCTTAAAACCTGGTTGTCATTCATACGGATCTCCAACACTGAGATGCCGGTGCCCGGGACATCACAGGTGACATCGATCGTGCCCTGTTCGTCGCTGCGGTTGAGGATCGTGAACTGGCCGATGGGCTTGCCCGCACAGTCGGCGTCGGAGAAGGTGAAGTCGCAGCAGTCGTCTGGATCGATGAAGATCTCCAGCTCGGGCAGCGGCTCTCCGGTGTCGTTGGTGTTGTTGGTGTTGTCGCGGCAGACCAGCCCCCCAC
This sequence comes from Deltaproteobacteria bacterium, assembly GCA_011376105.1. Taxonomy (GTDB): domain Bacteria; phylum Myxococcota_A; class UBA796; order UBA796; genus DRPG01. The sequence goes on along the minus strand of DRPG01000236.1, from coordinate 3,201 downwards.
ACGACGCCGAGTCCTCACAGTCGATCAGACCGTTGCCGTTGTTATCGATCCCGTCGTCACAGATCTCTGGCTCGGGGTGTGTACCCGGCGCCTCCCCGGAACAGCCGACGCTGAGAGAGAGGGATAGGGTGAGGGAGAACCGGAGCATGCGAACCTCTCGTGTGAGACTGTGAGGTACACGATCGCCTGGGGGGAGCGCAACCGTCACCCCGACCACGGCAGATCGGAGCCCGGCTCCCCCCGGGCCCCCACCGGGGAGGGAGGAGGGGAGGGAGGAGGCGGAGGGGGTTGCCCCCGCCACACCCGGGGCCCCGGGCGGACGCTGGCGCGGTACCACAGCCGGATCCGGGCCCCCTCGGGGGTGTAGCCCCAGGTCCCGGTGGGCAGCAGCGCGGGGTGATCGACGGCGGACATCTCCTGCAACAGCGCGCGCAACCCAGCCTCCGAGGCCACCTCTGGACCAGCGATCAGCTCCAGGCCCGGTCGGCCCCGGCGATCCACCACGGGACGGCTCCGGCCCTCGAGCCGGTCTGCGATCTCATGATCCTGGGGGGTGGCGCTGCGCTCCTCGACCCGCTCGAGGAGATCCCGATCGGTGCGGGCGTCGCGGAGGCGGACCAGGCAGCGTGCCCCCGCCCAGCGCCAGGAGGGCTGGATGATAGGCCAGCCCTCTGCGAGGCCGGACGGCTCCCCGGGCACGATCCGGATCCCCGCCACCCCCGGCCCCTGACCGAGCCCGAGCACGGGCTGCAGCTGATCCCTGCTGAGGCGCCAGGTCGGACAGAAGCGCAGCCCCTGCGGGCCCTCCACCCACCGCGGGGGCCCCCCGAGCCAGCCCGCAGCCTCGGCGATCTTCGAGATCGCCGAGACCACCTCGTCGTGGGCCGCGGCGTCGTGTGGGAGCACGTGCAGCTCCAGATCCTCGAACAGGGCTCCCCCACGCAGCGCCTCCAGCAGGGCTGTGGACACTCCGCCCTCGATCCCACCATCTCCTGGCAGCGGCGTGGCCGGGGGGGCCACGAGCCACAGGACGATCTGCAGCCCCCCCAGCCGGGTGTCGAGGTGGGCGTCGGCGGCCAGCTGGAGCACCGGGTGATCAGCCCGGGCCACCGCCAGGGCCGCCAGCTCGGCGAGCACCACGCCTCGCTGGCTCCAGCCTCCCCGTCCGAGATCCAGCTCGATCCCCACCCGCCCGGTGGGGCGATGGACCACCGGCACCAGGGTGTCCGGGCCTCGATCCGAGCGGAGCTGCAGCGCTGGATCCACCGCCCGGATCCTCGCCACGATCTGGGCCTCGAGCTCCTCCAGGGCAGGATCGAGGCCCGCCACCCGGCGCAGATCGAGGCGCACCGCCCCCCCCTCGGGATCGATCAGCAGCCGGGCGTCGAGCCCCGGACCGTGGCGCTCCCCGATCAACCACCCCCGATCGAGGGCCTCGGTGACGTGGAGGGGATCCGCGGGCTCCAGCCGCCCCTCGAGCCCCGCAGCCGCCAGCGCGTCCCGGACCCTGATCCAGTCCAGGGGCTCGAGCCCGGGGAGATCCACCCGGAGCTCCCAGCTCCCTGAGGGGGCGAAGGGGATCAGCTCGTCGGCCTGGGGCAGGGGGCCGAGGATCGACGTGGCGATCGTGCGGGCCCGGATCAACCCGAGCTCCGAAGCCGTGGACACCCACAGCCGTGGCCAGCCCGACGCCAGGGCCGCGCGGACCGCCAGGGCCGGCAGGATCTCATCCATCGCAGCCCGGATATCTCGCCCGGGGCTCTTAGGTGGGTAGGTTGGATCATGGACCATCAAGATCAAGATCTCTGGATCGCCGCCGGGGGAGACCTTGTCCACCTCGATCTCCTCTCCAGGGTCGGCCGGATCGCTGTGTTCAGCGACGGAGACGCACGCTGCATGGCCGGGATCCACCCCGATCAGCCCACCTTGGGAGCCATCGGGGACTGGGTCGGCCCCCCGACGATCCTCACCGCCGCTGAGGGCTGGCTCGCGTCCCAGGGCTGCACCGAGGCCCGGGGCCCCATGTTGCTGTGCTCCTGGTTCCCCCACCGGGCCAACCTCGGCCCGCAGAGCACCGAGCCGATCCAGTTCGAGCCCACCGAGCCCGGCGCACGCTGGATCGAGGCGGGGTACAGCGAGCACTCCCACTACCTCTCCATCCTCGCCGCCCACGAGCCCAACATCCGGGCGGGCACCGATCAAGCCGCTGCGCTGGCGACCAGCGGTTGGTCCCTACGCCCCCTTGAGGCCGGCCTCGATCCCCGTGCGTCCCTGGAGATCCTCCATGGGATCGCCACCCGGGTGTTCAGCGCCGAGGAAGACTTCACCCACGTCGATCTCGACGTCCTCGTCCACTTCTACCACGCATGGCTCGAGGGCCTGGATCCGAGCCTGTCACGGATCGCCCACAGCCCGGGGGGCGATCCAGTGGGCTTCGTGCTGGCGCTGCCCGAAGAGAGCGTGCCCGGGCGCTCCTGGTTCCAGATCCTCTCCCTGGCGGTGCTCCCCGAGCACCGTCACCGCGGGCTGGCGGGCTGGCTCGTGGCCGCAGCCCACCAGGCCGCGCGCCGGGCCGGCATCGAGGCCGGGGTCCACGCCCTGGTCCGCGCCGACGATCACAGCCGAGAGGGCAAGGGGTGGTACCGTGGCGACATCCTCAGGCGGTATGCGCTGTTCCACAAGGCGCTGGATCCCCAGAGGCCAACCGTGGAGTGAACGTGCGTGGGTTGTCTCTCGTCCTGCTGGGGCTCGTGGCCACGGGCTGCCCAAAGACCCAGGCCTCCGATCCAGTGGTGGACACCACCCCGCGGAGGGTCCATGCCGCCGCTGATCTCGTCGGTGCCAGCGGCGTCCGCGCCACCCTGTCCGGCGAGCTGGTCCGGCGGACCCCCCCGATCGAGGGCGCGACCGAGGGCACCGCGGTGCTGCTCGACGATGGCACCGCGATCTTTGTCTCCGAGGGTGAGCCCCCCGAGGGCTGGGACTGGCTGATCGGCACCAAGATCCAGATCCAGGGTACTCTGTGGGAGCAGGCCCCCGAGGGCTGGGCCGTCCCGTTTCTGCTCGATCCCGACGTGCCCATGCCCGCAGAGGCCGGCATGCCCCTGCTCACCCCCTGAGCGCCCGTCCCCGCCCCGGCCGTCTCCGCCCCGGCCGTCTCCGCCCCGGCCGTCTCCGCCCCGGCCGTCTCCGCCCCGGCCG
>DRPG01000235.1 GCA_011376105.1 Deltaproteobacteria bacterium | reverse complement strand
GATCTACCTGGAGCCACGGCTGTTCAACGAGGGGCAGCGGCCGGCCGTGGACGTGGGGCGCAGCGTGTCGCGCGTCGGAGGGCACGCCCAGGCGCCGTTGCTGGCGGCGCTGTCGGGGAACCTGCGGCTGCAGTACACACAGTTCCTCGAGCTGGAGGCGTTCACCCGGTACGGAGCGATGCTCGACGAGCACACGCGTCGACAGCTTGAGCACGGCCGCCGGATCCGAGCCGTGCTCGTGCAGCGTCGGTTCGTCCCGATGCGTGTCGAGGAGGAGGTCGCGCTGCTCGTCGCCCTGGAGGAGGGCCTGCTCGACGACATCCCGTCGGCGCTCCTCCCCACACGGATCGAGGAGATCCGCAGCGCCGCGAGGGAGCAGCTGGCGGCGATGGTGCAGCGCGTCGTAGACGCCGCGCTGTCGGCGACGGACCGATCGGCGCTGCGCGAGGCGTTGCGCGAGGCGTTGCCTCCCCCGCGGACGGGCGGCTGATGGAGCGGTTGGCACAGCTGCAGGCACGGATCCACGCCGTCGACGAGCTCGGGGAGATCTTGTCCGCGATCCGGTCGCTGGCGGCCGCACGTCAGCAGCAGGCGCGCGGGGTCCTGCCGGGGATGGAGGCATACGCCGAGACCTTGAGGGTGGCCATCGGTCAGGCCCTCACCCTGACGTCCCACGAGGGATCGCCGCGTCCCGGCCAGCTCACGGGGCGGGAGGTGTGGATCGGCTTCGGGGCAGAGCACGGCTTTGTCGGCGGCTTCTCCTCGCGCCTGGTGAGCCGCCTCGCACGGTCCGGGCCCGAGACGGAGCGATGGATCGTGGGGACGCGCACCGCCGCGCTCGCGCCGGAGCACGGCGTAGAGCCGTCCTGGCGCTGCGCGTTGACGACGCGGCCCTCCGGGATCCTGCACACGGCGACGGAGATCGCCGATGCCCTCCTGGCCCGGATCGGCCGCGGCGAGATCCAGCGGGTGCGCATGGTGTACGCGCTCAACAAGGCGGGGAGCGTCGCGCTCTGCGTCGAGGATCTGTTCCCGCTGGATCTGGCCAAGATCCCGCCGTCGTCGGCCCCTCGCCCGCTGATCACGCTGCACCCGGAGCTGCTGCTGCAGAAGCTGGCGGACGAGTACCTGGCGGCGATCCTCGCGAACGCGGTCGCCCACGCCCTGGCGGCCGAGAACCTGGCGCGGCTGGAGGCGACCAGACGCGCGACCGATCAGATCCAGGATCGCCTCGAGGCGCTGCACCGGCGGGAGCGCTCCCTCCGCCAGGAGGAGGTGACCACCGAGCTGCTCGACGTGATCAACGGCGTGGAGGCGCTGCGGTCGCGCGGGTAGGGGCGGAGGCGGAGGTGCGACCGACGTCCGTGCCCGCCACCACGACGCCGACGTCCGTGCCCGCCACCACGACGCCGACGTCCGTGCCCGCCACCACGACGCCGGCGTGCGGTGTCGCACGGCGCATGGGCGATCCGGTGCTGCTCCGGCGCCCGGGGCCGAGGGCCCCCGCGGGCCACCGCCGGTGGACGGCAGCCGTCTCCGGGACCCGCCGCCGGGCATGGGTGGGTCCGTCACCCCGGCGGAGCGTGATCACCGGAGACGGGGCTCACCCACCACACGGCAGCCGCCACGGCCAGGCCCACCGCCCAGCCGGGGGGCACGTCGACGAGGTAGTGGTACTGGCCATACACGGTGGCGAAGCTGACGCCGAGCGCCCAGGCGAGCCACCCCCAGCCGGCGCCGTGCAGCCCCAGCAGCGCCGCCGTGCTCACCGACAGCGCCACGTGGCTGGAGGGGAAGGCCGCGGCGTAGTGGGGATGTGTCGCGTAGACGGCTCGTGCGATGGCCGTGGCGGGCCCCCACGCGGCGCTCGTGGGGGACCCCGTCGAGTGGTAGCCGCCCGCGGGGAACGCGAGCCACAGCGTTGAGCAGGCGGCGAGGGTCGCGAGCAGCCCCAGGCCGAAGCGCAGGGCGGCGACCTCGCCACGGCGGAGCCACGCCCACGCCAGCGCCAGCGGGATCACCGCATAGAACGAGATGTAGAAGACGTTGGCCACCTCCTCCCACGCGCCCCCCAGCGCCCAGGCGGGCATCCGATCGGGGCCGAGGCGCAGGAAGCGCGCGTCGAGGCGCGCGAGGTACGGATCGACGAACCGGTCGGGCGCGACCTCGGCGGCGTCTACGGAGGCCGAGTAGAGCAGCGGCCACCACAGCGCCGGCCACGCCACGGACAGGAAGCTGGCCTGCCGGACCGAGGCCGCCTGCGCGCTCGTCGAGATCGTCCCGAGCCCGACGGCCAGGGGAAGCAGCATGTGCTCACCCTGGCCCCCCATCACGGCGGCGTACACCACCGCAGGGACGCATATCCCCCCCGCAGCGGCGAGCTGCCACCGGCGAAGGCGCTTCGCGGTCTGGACCATCCCGCCCCCGTAGCGCACGCGCCTCCGAAGAGCTAGGAGCCCATGCTCGTCCACTCAGGGAGGAACAGTCCGGGTTAGAGCATGGGAAACTCCTTGTGGACACACCTGGATCGACAGCGAACGGCGAACGGCGAACGGCGAACGGCGAACGGCGAACGGCGAACGGCGAACGGCGGCGGTGCAGCCTCGGCGGCGTGGGTCCTGCTGTGGTCTCCGGGGTCTCGGCGACAGCTCACCCCCGCCGACAAGACGCCACACCGCTGCGTTCGACTCCACCCACGCTTCGGGCCCACCCCCACACGCGGGCTGCAGCCCACCGCGGAGACGATCACGCTGGATCCAGGCGCAGATCCCCTGCAGCCCGAGCCCATCCAGGCGCTCCAGGAGGTGTGGCCTCAGCTGCGCTCTCCCCTGTGGCTGCAGATCGCGACCCCGTAGCACGAGCGGGGATCCGGAGGCGTCCGCCGGAGGATGTGCGAGGGGATCGCCCCATGCCCCCAGGTCGGGCCCCGGATCGGGCCCCGGATCGGGCCCCCCGCGCTCCACCACGGACGCGCCTTGCTGCTGTGGTCCCCCGGCCGGGTGGATCCGCCAGCCAGACCCCCTGCCCCGGGACCCGCCGCGACCTCGCCGCTGCACGGGCTCAGCGGCTGGTAAGGTCCGGGTATGTCCGACGCTGCGATCCACACCGCCACCCGGGCCCAGATCCAGGAAGCCCTGGACCAGGTAGCGAACCTCGAGACCTTCACCGGGCGCCTCGCCGGGCTCTCCGAGCACTTCCTCGGCGCGCCCTACCTCGCCTTCACCCTGATCGGGGGCCCCGACGAAGACGAACAGCTCGTCACCCGCCTCGACGGGTTCGACTGCGTCACCTTTGTGGAGTCCGTCCTGGCGCTGGCCTGGTCCCGCGTCCCCGAGGACTTCCCCCGGAACCTGCGCGCGATCCGATACCACGCGGGGCGCTGCACCTGGCTCGATCGCAACCACTACATGAGCCGCTGGATCGCGCGCAACACCGAGGCCCACCTCGTCGAGCCCCTCCTCGAGGACGAGGCCACCGACACCGGCGAGATCCGGCAGCTGTCGAGCCTGCCGGGCTACCCGGCTCAGGACTGGCCCGTCCGCTACGTCCCGTCCACTGCCCTGCCTAGCCTCGCGCAGCGGGCACGCCCCGGTGACGTCGTGTGCTTCATGTCCAACAAGCCCGTGCTCGACACGTTCCACGTGGGGCTGCTGATCCCGGGCCCGGTGCTGGCGGTGCGCCACGCGAGCCGCTCCAGGGCTCAGGTCGTGCACCAGGATCTCGATGACTTCCTGGAGCGCAACGACGTCCCGGGGATGTTGCTCGCTCGACCATCCCCGCACGCGCTGCGATCCCGCGACGCCACCCTGGAGGCCCCTTGAGCGCTGCATCCGGCCCTGCCCCGAGCCGTCCCATCACCGCGCTGCTGACCGCAGACGACGACGCAAAGGCGACGGCGGAGCGCCTCGCCCACAGCGGCCTGGTGGGCTCCCTGCTGCTGCTGGTCCCCCCCGGGGGCGCCCGGGGGCTGGGCTCCCTTGGATCGCTGCCGTGCACCGAGATCGAGACCGCCGAGCCAGGCTCGGGCGCTGTCCTCGCCGATCTCCTCGATCGGGTGAGCGCTCCGCTGCTGCTCCGGATCGAGGGGGACATGGATCCCCACACCACCGCGCTGCGACGGATGTGTGACGTGATCGGGGCCACCGGCGCGGCGATGGTCTACGGTGACTTCCTCGATCAGCAGCCCGACGGCAGCACCACCGCCCACCCCCTCTCCGATCACCAGGAGGGCAGCCTCCAGGACACCTTCCCCTTCGGCCCCCTGCGGCTGTGGTCGATCGAGGTGGCCCGCCGGGCCCTGGCGCGGCACGGTGGGGTGGAGCAGCGCCGCTGGATGGCCTGGTACGATCTCCGGCTGAAGGCCTCCATCGAGGCCCCCGTCGTCCGCCTCCCCGAGCCGCTGGGGGTGCTCCGTCCCCGGGATCGGAGGCGCTCGGGGGAGCAGGTGTTCGACTACCTCACCGCCACCCGCCAGCGTCAGATCGAGGCTGAGACGGTGGTCACCGAGCACCTCGAGCGGCTCGGGGCCCGGGCCACCGGCCCGTTCGAGGCCTTCGAGGCCGCCGGCAGCTTCCCCGTCGAGGCGAGCGTGGTGATCCCGGTGCGCAACCGGGCACGGACCATCCTCGACGCGGTGAGCTCAGCCCTCGAGCAGCAGCTCGATGCCCCCTTCAACGTGATCGTGGTCGACAACCACTCGACCGACGGCACCACCGAGGCCCTGGCCGAGCGCGCGGCACGCGATCCTCGGCTGGTGCACGTCGTCCCAGAGCGCACCGATCTCGGGATCGGGGGCTGCTGGAACGTCGCTGCCCACCACGAGCTCGCCGGGCGCTACGTGGTCCAGCTCGACTCAGACGACATCTACTCCGGCCCCGGCTCCCTCGCCGCGATGGTCGAGGCGCTGCGCTCGGGCTGTGGGATGGCCGTCGGCAGCTACACCCTGGTCAACATGGCGCTCGAGGAGATCCCCCCGGGCCTGATCGATCACCGCGAGTGGACCGACGACAACGGTCCCAACAACGCGCTGCGGATCGGTGGGTTCGGCGCCCCCCGGGCCTTCCCCACCGCCCTGCTGCGGCGCCACCCCCTCCCCAACGCCAGCTACGGCGAAGACTACGGGATCGCCCTGCGGATCAGCCGCACCTACCGGGTGGGGCGGGTCTATGAGTCGCTGTACCTGTGTCGCCGCTGGGAAGACAACTCCGACGCCGATCTCCCCCCCGCCACCAAGGCCCGCTACCAGACCTACAAGGACCGCCTGCGCACCCTCGAGATCCTCGCCCGTCGCCACGCCGGGCAGGCGGGGGGCAGCGAGTGAGCCCCTGGAGAGATCACCTGATCCCCCCCGGGGACGTCCTCGGTGATCATGCCGAGGTCCCCTCCCTAAGCTACCTGCTCGAGGCGTTCGTGCCCTGGCAGGCTGAGCGCTGGCCCCAGCTGAAGGCCTCCCGGGCGGCGCTGGCCGACGTCGAGCAGCGACCGCTCCAGGTTGGATCGCGCTCGATCATGGTCCAGTTCAACCCAGGCCGCACGGTGAACAGCACCGCCAAGGTCGACGCGGCCTCGATCCAACGGCGGCGGTGCTTCCTGTGTGCGGACCACCTGCCCCCCGAGGAGATGGGGCTGCCCTTCGGGCCCGATCTCGTCATCCTCGCCAACCCGTTCCCCATCCTCGGGATGCACCTGGTGATCGCCCACCGGATGCACCGCCCCCAGGACGCCGGCGTCGCGCTGGACGGGCTGCTCGATCTCGCAGGGGCCACCGAGGGCACCCTGACGGTGATCTACAACGGCCCCCGCTCCGGGGCCTCGGCCCCCGATCACCTGCACCTGCAGGCCGTCGCCTCGGGGATCCTGCCTGAGGAGGTCCACGCGTTAGCGGCCCTGGCCCGGGGCCGGGTGCCCGGGGAGCTGCTATTCGAGCTGGAAGACCTCAAGGTGTGGAGCGACGCCAGCTCCGGCCGCTGGATCGTCGGCTTCGTCGGCAGCCGGGAGACCGTCGGGGGCGCCGCCCGCGTCGTGATCGAGGCCCTCGACCAGGGCGATCCGGAGGGCGCCGCTGAGGCAGCGGAGCCTCCGCTGAACCTGGTCGCGACCGCGGGTCGCCCCGGCGAGGTCGTGCTGCTGCTGTTCCCCCGCGGAGCCCACCGGCCCGCCTGCTACTTCGCTGACGAGCCCCACCGCAGGGTGGTGAGCCCCGGCGCGATCGACATGGCGGGGGTCGTGGTGACCGTCCGCCAGGAAGACTACGCCCGGCTGAGGCCCGAGGATCTCGTCGAGATCTTTGCGGAGGTCAGCCGGCCGGAGGCCAGCGCGCTCATCAGGGACGTGCTCGTCAGGAGGCTGACCGATGTCTGAGCCAACGCTTAGGGTGGGCCTGGCCCAGGATCGCTCCGACGTGAAGCTCTCCCTCCAGGCCCCGTTCCGGCTCGGGGACCGGGTGCTGGAGCCGGGGATCGTCGAGGCCCGCGCCGAGGCGGGTCGGGTGTCGCTCCTCAGTGCAGGAGAGGAGCTGCAGCGGAGCACCCGGATCATCCTGCAGCCCGCGGGCGAAGCGTCCACCTTCGTGCTCCACGACATGACCGTCGGCGTCGACTTCCACTGGGAGCACGAGCAGGATCTCGTGTTCGCAGGATCAGCCTCGCTGGACGCCCACAACAACACCTTCCACGTGGTCAACGAGGTCGGGCTCGAGACCTACCTGCAGAGCGTGATCTCGTCGGAGATGAGCGCCCGCTGTCCGCCCGCGCTGCTCGAGGCCCACGCTATCATCTCCCGCAGCTGGCTGCTCGCTCAGCTCCGGGGCAGCGCCCGGCAGGGCGACGGCCCCCCCGAGCCTGAGACGGTGGGCGACACCACCCGGATCGTCCGCTGGTACGATCGCGAAGATCACCAGCACTTCGACGTCTGCGCCGATGATCACTGCCAGCGGTACCAGGGGGTGTCCCGCACCACCACCGAGGCGGCCAGGCTCGCGGTGCAGAAGACCCGGGGTGTGGTGCTCAGCTACGGAGGCGAGGTCTGTGATGCGCGGTTCTCGAAGGCCTGCGGGGGCATGACCGAGCGCTTCTCCTCCGCCTGGGCCGACGTCGAGATGCCCTACCTCCAGGCCGTTGCCGACGCCCCCCAGGCGAGCTGGCCCCTGCCCCTAAGCGACGAGGCCAACGCCACCGCGTTCATCCTCGGCGCTCCCCCGGCCTACTGCAACACCCACGACAGGGCCCTGCTCGATCAGATCCTGCCGGAGCTCGACCACGCCACCACCGAGTTCTTCCGCTGGGAGACCACCGTGTCCTCCGAGCAGGTCCGGGGCTGGGTCAAGGACAAGATCGGGGTGGATCTGGGACCGATCACCGCGATCCGTCCCCTGGCCCGGGGGCCCTCGGGGCGGCTGATCCGCCTGGAGCTGATCGGAGCGCAGGGCAGGCTGGAGCTGGGTAAGGAGCTGGAGATCCGCAGGGTGCTGTCCCCGTCCCACCTGTACAGCTCGGCCTTCGTGGTCCGCCCCGAGGAGGGCCCCGCGGGGCTGCGGTTCCACCTCCGGGGCGCGGGCTGGGGCCACGGGGTCGGCCTGTGCCAGATCGGCGCCGCGGTGATGGCGGATCAGGGCCACGTCCACACCGAGATCCTCGCCCACTACTTCCGGGGGGCGACCCTCGAGCGACGCTACTGATGTGGTGGGCAGCCCTCGCGGCGGCCCGGGCCAGCCCCTGGGAGGAGACGTTTCGGATCGAGGCTGAGCGCGAGCCGGCGGGCGCCGAGCGCAGGGTGGTCGCGATCGGCGACGAGGCGCTGTACCCGGCCGCCGCCCTGTGCGAGGTGCTTGAGGGCGTCGAGCAGCCCTGCACGATCGCAGCTCGCCCGCTCCGGGCAGCGCGCCACGCCGACGCCTGGCTCGCGATGGAGGAGATGCGCCCTGGAGCGGTGGTCTATGTGCTGCGCCCCAACGGCTCAGCGGCGGTGTCGGTCTCGGTGTTCCACGGTGTGGGGGACCGGATCGACGCCTACG
>DRPG01000234.1 GCA_011376105.1 Deltaproteobacteria bacterium | reverse complement strand
CCCAGCCGACACGCTGATCGACACCAGCCCTCCACAAGACACCAGCGAGCCCGGGGATCCAGGGCCGGATCGGGACGGCGACGGGGTGCCCGACAGCATCGATCCTCAGCCTGACTCTCCAGGTGGAGGAGACATCGTCGCTCCGCCGAGGCCCGGCGGAGGCTGCGGCGCGGCGCCCGGGCCGCTGCCGCCCGCCCTGGGGATCCTGCTGCTGGGGCTGGGGCTGCGGCGCCGGGCTACGGCCAGACGAACGCGACACACGCCGGATCGGGATCGATCCATGTGCTGCTGACGCAGTCGATGAGCGCTCCCCTCAGATCGTGGAACAGCGCGTCGACGTCCGCGAGATCGGCGGGGGGGGCGCTGTACTCCCAGTGGTGCTCGGTGAGGTCGCCCAGCTGATCAAGGACCAGGTGCATCGCTCCTCCATCGGCGCAGTCCGGGCAGCCGTAGGTCTCGTCCAGGGCGCCAGGATCCAGGGTGCCCTCGATCCGCGACAGCTCGTCACGGCCGGCTCGGGTCAGCGCTCCGGGCTGCTCGGTGGGTGGATCCTGGCTCGTCCAGTCCTCGATGATCAGGGTGACGTCGGTGTCGAAGAGCAGGGTCTGCTGGCATGGTCCCACACACTCCCCAAAGGAGCTCCCCACCGACACGATCCGGACTGGAGCTGTGGGGGGCTGAGGGATCGGAGCACAGGCCGAGCCCATCCACACGATCGTCACTGCGAGAGACGTCCTCATCTTCTCCTCCATGCTCAGCAGCGCAGCAGTGAGCGTGCCGACGTCGTGGGCTGGGTGAGCCAGGCGCTCGTCGCCAGAGCACGACATGGCGATCGGGGTCTTTCACGCTCCGGGGGGCCGATCCTCCCGGGTCAGGGCGAACCAGCTCCCCATCGGGCGCCCGTACTTGGTGGCCATCCCGATGGTGACGTGGCGCGAGACCCTGCGCATGTAGTCGCGGGTGTGGAAGTAGACGAGGACCTGCAGGCCCAGCCAGTTGGGCCGCAGGCGGGGCCAGGCGTCGGGGATCGGGCCCGCGGGGAGCAGGTGGTAGTCGACCACGATCGAGCTGTGGGGATACTCGGCCCCGCGACAGGCCCGGGTGGTGAAGAAGCCGGGTCCGATCCCGACCACAAAGGGGGAGTCGTTGTAGCCCCAGATCTCGCCGCCCGGGGCCCGGACCATGATCTTGCGGAAGCGTCGCCCCCAGCTCGGCAGCGGCAGGGTGTTGCACCCGTGGTGGGTCACCGGTGTGCCGGTGGGCACGTGCTCGGGCACGAAGTCTTCGAGGGTGAGGGGCTCGGCGTCGGCCGCCAGCTCCCACAGCGCGCGCTGATCCGCCCGCCCCAGCTCTTGGATGAAGGCGATCCGCTCGGGGTGGGAGGCCGAGTCCAGCGCCTCGGCCAGCGCGCTCGGCGAACCGGTGTGGATGAGCGCCTTCACGTCAGGCTCCTCGCGATCGCGGCTGCGGCGTGCAGCTGGGTGGTGTCCAGCGCAGGGATCTGGAGCGCATCGAGATCGAGCAGCATCGGCAGCTCGGTGCAGCCGAGGATCACCCCCTCGGCCCCCCGCGACGCGAGATCGTGGATGATGTCCTCGATGGCCCGCCGGGAGTCGCCCTCGAGCCGCCCCCGACACAGCTCCTCGTAGATCACCCGGTGCACCACGGCGCGCTGGGGTGGATCGGGGATCAGCACCTCCAGCCCGTGGTTGGACAGGCGCTCCTGGTAGAAGCGCTGCTCCATGGTGAAGCGTGTGCCCAGTAAGCCCACCCGCCGCAGCCCCCGCCCCCGGGCCTCCAGCGCGGCGACGTCTGCGATGTGGAGCAGCTCGATGTCGAGGGCCTGCTCGAGGGGATCAGCGACCCGGTGCATGGTGTTGGTGCACAGGACGAGGAAGGAGGCCCCGGCGGCCTGGAGCCGTCGACCCGCGTCCACCAGGATCGCCTCGATCTCGTCCCAGCGCCCTGCGCGCTGCAGCTCCTCGAGGGGGGCGAAGTCGACCGACCACAGCACGCACCGCGCCGATCGTAGCCCCCCCTCGCTGGCGCGGATCCCCTCGTTGATCAGCCGGTAGTACACCGCGGTGGACTCCCAGCTCATGCCCCCCAGCAGGCCGATGATCTTCACGGGACCTGTGCCCCGGCGAGCTGCCCCGGGTCCACTCCGGCGGTGTCGGGGGCGCCCTCGGTGGGGGCTGGGGTGGGTTGGATGGTCAGCTGCACCATGGATCTCCCGGGGCGGACTCTCCGGATGCTACTGCATTCGCCTGAGCAGGACGCCGGCGGTGGACAGCCGCAGGGCCCGCCGTGCGAGATCCTCAGCCTGCTCTGGCCCGAGGATCCTTCCCTCGAACGGGGCCGCAGGTGACCTGTGGCGGTGGCTCCATCCCGGACCTTGCTCCAGGAGGAAGATCTGGCTATACATGGTGTCTTGTTATGCAAGATGATCTGACCAAGCGAGTGGATGCCTGGCAGCGCCAGCTGCGCAAGGGCGTGTTGGAGGTGGCGGTCCTCGGCCTCCTCCGCCAGCGCCCACGCTATGGCCTCGAGCTGGTGGTGTGCCTCGAGCCCCTGGGGATCAGCTCGGGCAGCATCTACCCGCTGCTCGCCCGGATCCGACGGGAGGGAAAGGCCCAGAGCGAGTGGATCTCCGAGGGCGGGGGGCGGCCCCGCAAGTACTACTCCCTGACGCCCGAGGGGCACCGCACCTGCGAGGCCCAGCTCAGGGCGTGGGTGTTGTTCCGCGACGCCTTCGAGTCCATCGTGGAGGAGCAGGATGACGAGTCCGGGACTGCAAGCCATGGGTGAGCGGCGCCCGCTGGGCCCAGGGGCCCCAGGGGGGGATCCCCGGGGCGATGTGCTCAGCTCGTGGCTCACCTCCTTCGAGGCCAGCCTGGCCTCGCTGCCACGGTCTGAGCGCGAGGATCTCGTCGCAGAGCACCGGGCCCACCTGGAGGAGATCGATGAGCCCCCGGAGAGCGTGTTCGGGGTGCCCGAGCGCTACGCCGCTCGCTTCCTCGAGGCGCCCACATCGGGGGCTGTCCCGGGGGCTGTCTCCGGGTGGAGGCGTCTGGTCCGGCTCGCGGCCAGCCTGCCTGCCCTGCTGTTGCTGCTGCTCGGGTTGATCTTCCTCACCACCGGCCTGGCCGCGCCCTTCGATCCCGAGAGCACCGGCCTGTTCGTCGAGGGCAGCGCCCTGGTCGGGCTCGGGATCGGGGTCGGAGATGCGTCGAGCACCAACCTGCTCGGGATCTGGAGCCTGCCGATCCTCGGGGGAGTGGGTCTGTTGCTCTCGCTCGCTGGTCTGAAGCTGCTCGACTGGAGCCGTCGCTCTTGAGCCGGGGCCCATCGGCCCGGCCTGTCCTGATCTCCACGCCGCCAGAGGCCCTAAACCTTGCATTACAAGATATCTGGAGGATCCGTGCATCACCTGTCTTGCCCCGCCCTCGCCGTCACCCTCGCGGTCTGGGCCCTCGCCGGCTGCTCCGGCGACGAGCTGACCAAGGCGTCCACCGCCGACACCGCCCCGGGCTCCACCGCCGACACCGCCGCGCCCGGACCCACACCGGTGGTGCGGGATCCCCGGTTCGAGACGGTGGTCCCCGTCCTCGAGGCCGAGCTCGTGGGCAACCTGGCCGAGGGGGTCTCGATCGCGGTGATGGAGCAGGGGCGCTTCACCTGGCTCGAGGGCTTCGGCACCGCGGATCCGGGCGATGACGAGCCGATGACGCCCGATCACATCCTGCAGATCGGCAGCACCACCAAGCAGATGACCGCCGCCCATGTGCTGCAGCAGGTCGACGCGGGGCTCCTCCGCCTCGAGGATCCGGTGTCGACCGCGCTGCCGGGGTACGCCCTGCAGCAGAGCCCCGGGTGGAGCGACGCGGCTACCCTGCACGATCTGCTGTCCCACCAGGGGGGGCTGTTCGACTACACCGACACCTCCAACCCCCCCGACGACGCGGCGCTTGCAGACTGGTACTATGGCTTCTTCGCCGACAACATCTGGGCGATGAACGATCCAGGCCTGTTCTGGAACTACAGCAACCCCCACTTCAGCCTCGCGGGGCTGATCACCGAGGAGCACGATCCTGCCGGGCGCGCGTTCGCGGATCAGCTGGAGCAGGATCTGTTCGCTCCGCTGGGGCTCCGCGACACCTTCGCCCGCAAGGAGGCGGTGCGGGGGACCGGCCGACGCTCGCTGTCGGTGGGGATCGACGCGACCGGAGCGATCGCTGAGATCCCGATGCGGGACGTCCCGGATCCAGCCAGCGATCGGCCCGCGGGCTTTGTCTGGTCCACCCCGGCGGACATGGCCCGCTGGGGGCGGTTCCTGCTCCAGGGGGAGCCGAGCGTGCTGAGCGAGGCGAGCCGCTCGCTGATCTCGACCCCCCACGTGCCCACCCTGTACAACGGCGACCACGAGGCCTACGGCTACGGCATGTTCGTCTGGGATCTGTACCCGCTGTCCGACGGGTACTACCCGATCCAGGTGCTGGAGCACGGAGGCAACACCCTGTCGTTCACCTCCGTCCTGGTGCTGCTGCCTGAGCACGACGTGTCGATCTCGATCCTGAGCGCGGGCTATGGGGACACCTGGTCGGACACCACCGAGGGGATCCTCCGGGCGGTGATCGATCCCCTGCCGGCGGCCTCGGCCTACACCGGCGAGCCCTTTGATCCCTCGGCGCTGGGCGCTCACATCGGATCGTACGACGATCCCCACAACGTGGGCCCGATCGAGATCACCGCCGGGGGTGCGTACGGGCTGCAGATCGCGATGCCCCTGTTGGATGCGTATGGCTATGCGGTGGATCCAGATCTGATCCCGATCTCCACCGATCTGTGGCTGGTGGACCTCGGCGGGATCGTCTTGGATCTGACGTTCATCCGTGAGCCTGGATCACCCAGCGCGTTCGTGCGCAACCGGGCGTTCGTCGGCGCGCGCACCCCCGGCGGCGTCGCCCTGGTCTCCCCCGATCCGTCGGGATCGCGGGCGAGCCGGATCGCAGCGACGCTGGAGATCGCCCGGCGTGCCGTGCCCATGCGGCTGCCTCCGCCGGTCCATGCGCGCTGAGGCCGGGCGCTGAGGCTGGGCGCTGAGGCTGGGCGCTGAGGCCGGGCGCTGAGGCCGGGCGTGAGGGGGCCTGGGCTGCGCCCGGCCGGGGCGCGGCTCAGTCGTCCCCGGGCACCAGGCGCACCGCGGTGCCATACACCAGGATCTCAGCGGATCCCTGCATCACCATCGCGGTGGTCATCCGCACCGCCAGCACGGCGTTGGCCCCGCGGGCGCTGGCCTCAGCGCGCATCCGATCGAGGGCCTGCTCCCGGGCCTCGGCCATCAGCTTGGTGTACTCGCTGATCTCTCCCCCCACCAGCCCCTTGAGGGCGGCGAGGATGTCGTTGCCCAGGTGGCGGGCCCGGATCGTGTTGCCCCGGACCAGCCCCATCACCTCAGCGATGTGCAGGCCCTGGGGTGGAGCCTCTGTGGTGAGCAGCATCAGCCCGTCAGGCCGGTTGGCGAGATCGGCCGAGGCCGCGATCAGATCGTTCAACGAATCACCTCCGAGTATCGATCAGCATGATGGGTGGCGAGGCGCCCCCGGATCACTGAGATCAGCAGGATCGTCAGCCCGGCGAGGACGCCGCTGGTGCCGAGCTTCATCCACAGCGGCGCGGCGCTGATCAGCAGCTCGATCAGCCAGAACCCGGCGAGGACGCTGATCCCCCCCAGGATCAGGGACAGCCCCACCGCCCGCTCGACGCGCTGGACGGGATCGCGGGCCCGGGCGTCGCTCAGGGCGTCGACGCCGATCCGCTCCATCCAGCCATCGGTGGTCGCCTTGAGGGCGAGGTGGGCGTCGAGCTCCACCTGTAGATCCGGGCGATCCACCAGGTGCGCCATCAGCTCCTGGCGCTCGGTGGCGTCGGCCAGGCCGTCGACCACCCTGACCATCAGCTCCTCGAGTCGAGCCTCCGTCACGGCTCCTCCTGCAGGGCGCGGACCAGCGCACGTCTGGCCCGGTAGAGCCGAGACATCACCGTGCCCTCGGGGATCCCGAGGAGCTGGGAGATCTCGGCGTAGGAGAGATCCTGGAAGTGTCGCAGCACTAGGATCTCGCGGTGTGGCTCGCCCAGGCCCGCCATCGCACGGCGCACCGTGGCGATGGACTCCTCCTGAGCGAGGGCGTCGAGCACCGTCGGGCCCTCGCTGGCCACCTGGTGCTCCTCGAGCCCGGGCAGGGCGCGGTGCTTCCGTCTGCTGATCGCGTCGAAGCAGGTGTTTCGCACGATCCGGTGGAGCCAGGGGTAGAACGGGCGGGTCGCGTCGTAGCGGGCGCGGGCACGGTAGGCCTTGAGCATCGCTTCCTGAGCGCACTCAGCGGCCTCCTGCTCGTCCCCCAGCCAGCCGATGGCGGCGCGGAGCACCTGGGGGGCGTGGGCAGCGAGGAGGGCGTCGAAGGTCATCTCACCCTACACCTACGGTCCTCCCCGGGCCCCATTCCCTGGAGGCTGACATCTCTTAGGGATCAGCCATGAATGGTAGATTTAGCCCGATCCGGGCTCTGCTTTCGCCGGCCTCGGGCGATCAGGGACACCCACAGCAGGGGCCCGAGGCCCGCCAGCGCTGGTGCGCTGGTGCAGCCGCAGCCGCTCGCCTCCTGCAACGCGGCGGTGGCGCCCTCCGACGGCACACCGTCGAAGCCCAGGGTCACCACCTCTGACGCGACACCATAGGTGGAGACCAGGGTCTCGATCTCTGCCAGGACCGGCTCCCCCGCCAGGGCCCGGGCGTCCAGGTCCGCCACCCGCAGCCCCGCCCAGGTCCGTGCGATCGCGGGCAGCGCGTCGTCCCGGGGGGGCAGGGTGATCGGGTAGCGCTCGTCGAGATCGGTGGGGCCTCGGATCCCGGTGAGCTGCAGGGTGGCCTCCCCGGGGACGGGGTAGCGGAAGGCCGCCAGGACCTCGTGGCCCGCACCCACGTCCGGCAACGCCTCCGGGGCCTGCTGTCGCACGTCGGCGGAGCGGAGCCGGGGCTGGACCAGGACGGGATCGGCGACGGCGGTCAGCAGCGCGTCCACCTCTACGGCCACGTCATCGGGGCCCCCGGCGAGGCCCCAGCCCCCGCGGTGATCTGCAGCGATCCGCTCCATCAGTACCTGATCGACGTCTGGCCCGACGCCCAGGGTGAACAGGCTGGCGCCGACGGTGTTGGCGGCCTGCACCGAGCGCAGGATCGCGTCGGTGTCCTGGACCCCCGAGGTGGCCCCGCCGTCGGTGATCCACACCACGTAGGGGGCGATCCGCACTGAGGCGCCGGCGCGGGTGACCACCGGCTGGCCGGGCAGGGGTGGGCCGGGCTCGGGCCCCTGTGACGAGCCCGCGCAGGAGAAGAACGAGCGCTGCTGCACTGTGTCGTCCATCAGCTGCAGGGCGGTGGTCAGCCCCTCCTCTGGATCCGAGAGCCCCAGGGGCCGCTGGCGCGCCAGGAACGCCACCGCGTCCTCGATCGCGTCGGGACCGGCGAGGGGGGCCTTCGCCCGGAACGGGCGGGCCACCGACGCATACGAGACCACGTCGAAGCGATCCTCGGGGCGCAGGGACCGAAGCCACCGCTCCGTGGCCGCGATCGCGGCGTCGAGGGCGGGGCCGTCCATCGAGGCGCTGGTGTCGAGCACAAAGGTGAACAGCTGATCGACCCGGACGTCCGCGTCGGCTGTGCCCGGCTGGATCAGCACCAGACCGTATCCGTCGGGCTCGGGCTCGCCGGTGAAGGGATCGAGGTCAGGCCGGTAGGTCAGCAGCCGGATCCCAAACGGCGCCGGGGGCTCGCCCCAGCTCAGGGTCAGC
Source organism: Deltaproteobacteria bacterium (assembly GCA_011376105.1). GTDB lineage: Bacteria > Myxococcota_A > UBA796 > UBA796 > DRPG01. The sequence continues at coordinate 854 of DRPG01000234.1, read as the reverse complement.
GCGTCGTGCTCGGACAGGGGGCCTGTCCAGCTGGCCTGCAGGGAGCCCCCGGCGAGGATCGGCTCGGACGGACCCCAGGCAGGATCCAGGATCGGGGCCCCGGGATCGGCGGTGATCTGCACCGTCACCACCGGATCGGCTGGTCCGAGCCCGCCATCGTCGAGGGGGATCGTGGTGGAGAGCCGACCCCCCGTGGTGGTGAGCACCCGCTGCCAGCCGAGCTCCACCGTGAGGGGCCCGTCCTGTAGCGCGGGGAGCTGCACCTGCAGCGCGCCCGGCAGCGGGGCCCCCGTGCCCTCCGGAGAGGCGGGGGCGGAGGCAGCGGGTTGGGCGCTCGCCTCGATCCAGTCGCCGTCCTGGCGGTAGCGCAGCGACACGACCACCGCGTCTGTGGGGACCATCTGGGCAAAGCCCCAGTCCGAGCCCGCGTCGACCTCGAAGGTCCAGGCCAGGGTCGCCGACTCGATCCGCTCCTCGATCTGCACCAGCACATCGAGCTGGAGCGCAGGAGCGTACCCCGTCGGATCGAACAGCACGCCCGATGCTCGGGCTGTAGACCACCACCACAGGCTCATCACCACCTCCCCACGGCCAGGCGGAGCCCCGGCCCCACGTGCAGCACGTCGCGTCCCCCCGCCGACACCTCAGCCGAGATCGTCGAGCCGTCCGGACCGCGCCAGCCCAGGCCCAGGGCCGCACGCAGCCCCGGATCCCGATCGCCGGCCCAGGTGTCGAGTCGCAGGCGGGGCGACAGCGTCCAGCGCTCGCTTAGATCCCGATCCACCCCGGCGGAGGCCCGCACCCCCAGGCCCGGCGCTCCGTCCAGGGCTACGGCCACGGCCACGGCGGGTTGG
>DRPG01000233.1 GCA_011376105.1 Deltaproteobacteria bacterium | reverse complement strand
GGGGTGGGGGGTGCTGGAGCCGGAGCGGGCCGCCGGGCGGGCTCGGAGCCGGGCAGGGGCCCACCTGCGATCGGGGCCGGCGAGCCCTCTGAGCGCATGGGCGCTGGGTTCTGCTGCCTCGGTTGAGCCCGGCTGGCCTGCTGCCGCGCCTCCCGAGCCTTCGCCAGGGCCTCCGCCGCGGTCATGGGCCGCGCCGCCGCGCGCTCGGAGAGGGGGACGTCGGCGGGTGCGTTGGAGGTTGGCCCGAGCCTCTGCTTGGCCTCCTCCGCGAGCCTGCGGGCGAGCGCCCGGGGATCCTCAGCGGGAGGAGCGGGATCGGGGTTGTTGAGGCGTTGCTTGGCTTCGGCCGCCAGGCGACGGGCGAGCTCTCGGGGATCCTCGTGCATCGGGTGCTCCTCGGCGCTGAGCTGGGATCGGTCAAGACCGATGGTCGACCGAGAGTGTAGGGCTTCTGTCCCTATCGTTCTCGTTAAGACTTCGTCGGGTGCGTCGCGTCTCCGCTGGATCGGGAACCCCAAGCGTGTGAACATGGCGTGACGTCACCCGCCGGACAAGCCAACAGGATCACGATCTGTTCGTGGCGGTCCCGTGTTGGGGCGGGGCGCTGATCTCGCACGGCACAGGGGGGAGATTGCCGGACGTATCGCCTGGAAGGACGGCGGAACGACGCAGGGTCGTGCTCATCGTCGAGCCCGCTGAGTTCACCCGCCACCGGCTCCGGGCCGCGCTCCGGGCCCCGGATCGGGAGATCCATGTCGCCGCCACCGCGTCCGAGGGGTTGTCCGCCCTGGCCACGCTCCAGCCCAGGCTGATCGTGCTCAGCCTCGAGCTGCCGGATCTGTCGGGCCTCGAGGTGGTGGAGCGGTTCGTGCGCCGGGTCGACGGGGCCGCGATCGTGGTGGTGGGACCTCCCTCCGTCCCTGAGGTGGTCGCGTCCATCCGTCGGGGCGCGAGCGACTACCTGAACATCCAGGACGTCGACGCGATCCCTGACGCGGTGGCGCGGGTCCTCGAGGAGCCGGTACCGCCGCGGCCCCGGCCCGAGCACCGGGGGGGCCGAGATCGCTACGGCTTCCGGCAGCTCCTCACCCAGAGCCGACGGATGATCGAGGTCTTCGATCAGATCCGTCAGGTAGCCCACACCGACGCGACGGTGCTGATCTCCGGCGAGGCGGGCACGGGGCGGGGTCTGGTGGGGCGGGCCATCCACGAAAAGTCCCACCGCGCAGAGCGTCCGTTTGTCCCGATCCACTGTGACGCGGTCTCTGAGGCTCGGCTGGAGCTGGAGCTGTTCGGCCGCGAGGGTGAGGGGGACGATGGGCCCAGACCGAGCGCGTTCGAGGTGGCTTCGGGGGGCACCTTGTTCCTCGACGAGCTCAGCGCGACCTCCCCCCACGTCCAGGTCGAGCTGCTTCGGGTGCTGGAGGAGGGGCACCTGCGCCGGGTCGGGGGGCACCGGCTCCGGCCAGTGGATGTGCGGCTCGTGGCCTCCACCGACGAAGATCTAGAGGCTGCGGTGGTGGCGGGCCGGTTCCGGGCCGATCTGTTCTACCAGCTCAACATCTTCCCTGTCCGGATCCCGCCCTTGCGGGAGCGCAGCAAGGACATCCCCCTGCTGATCCGCCACTTCCTCGACGAGCTGTCCCAGGTCCACGGGCTGGAGCCGCCGATCCTCACCTCCGCGGCGATGAAGGCGGCGCTCGCCCACCCCTGGCCCGGCAACGTGCGCCAGCTCCGCTCGGTGTGCGAGGGCTGGGTGCTCTCCCGGGCGGGCCAGCGGATCGGCGCAGAGCTCGTCCCGGCGGAGCGCCACGAGCCCGCCACGGCGGGGGTGTCCTGGTCCATCGATCCAACGACGACCCTGAAGGACAACGCCACCCGGGTCACCGAGGCGATCGAGCGGACCTACCTCGTCCAGGTGCTGGAGCGATGTGGAGGCCACCTCGGCAACACCGCCGCGGCCGCCGGGATCACCCGCCGCACGCTGTACACCAAGATGCGTCACCACGGCCTGGAGCAGGGCGACTACCGCACCGTCCCCAGGCGTTGACAGTCTCGCCCAGGGATGGCACCCTGAAACGCTACAGACGGAGGGGAGATGCCCCGGTCCGCCCTTGTCCCGCTGATGATCCTCCCGATGCTCTTCGTCGGATGTAACTGCAACAACAATGGAAACGGTCAAGACTTCACGTTCCCGGGAGGCGGCCCTCCGCCGAGCTCCATCCCGCCTGAGAACTTCGGGAGCTGGCTGTCCTTCGACACAGCCCCCGACGGGGTGCGGCTCACGATGGCGTACCACGATCTCGTCCTCGGGGGCCTGGGCTACGCCACCGGCGTCCCCAACGAGGACGGCACCGTCAGCTGGGCCCACGAGCGGGTCGATGGCTACCCCGATCAGACGGGGCTGAACCTGACCGAGGCGGGCAAGTACGCCTCGCAGCACACCGCGTCCGATGGCACGGTGTGGGTGGCCTACCAGGACTCCACCCTCGGCTCGCTCAAGGCGGCTCACCGGCTGGGTCCGGGGAGCTGGGAGCTGTTCGACGTGGATCCGGGCGGCGGGGCGGCGGGCACCTGGGCCAGCCTCCAGCTGACCGAAGATAACCTGCCGGTGATCGCCCACTGCGACGCCAGCTCCGCTGAGATCCGCCTGTCGCGCTTCGACGGGACGAGCTGGAGCACCAGCACCCTGTTCACCGGCTCCGACGAAGAATATGTCGACGCTGACGGGGTGCCCCAGACCCGGCCGGCGGGGGTCGCCTACACCCGGTTGTTCCTCGACGGGCAGAAGGAGTATGTGGCGTTCCGGGATGAGGCTCGTCGATCCCTGGGCTTCCTCGAGGGGAGCGGCGGCTCCTTCACCCACAGCGTGATCGATGCCTCCGGCGACGTCGGTGCCTGGCCCTCTATCGGCAAAGACGGTGAAGATCTGGTCGTGGCCTACCACGACGTGGCCAACCAGGATCTCCGCCTGGCCACCCTGCAGGGCGGAGAGTGGTCCACACAGGTGGTCGACGATCGCGACATGCGCGGCGCAGACTCCGAGATCTTCAGCCTCGACGGGGAGCTCGCGATCCTCTACTTCGACGGCTATAACAGCGATATCCTGATGGCCCACCGCGAGGGGAGCGGGTGGGTCAGCTCGGTGGTCGGAGGGGAGGGCAAGGCGGTCGGTTTCCACAACGAGATCACGTTTGCCTCGGGCAAGTGGTGGGCTGGATCCTACGACTTCACCAACGGCACCCTGTTCGTCCAGGCGCTGTAGGCTCCGCTTGGGCGAGCGCTCCTCGCACGCGCTCCGGCGCTCCTGTCCCGTCGTCCTCGGCCTGAGCCTGGTGGGGGTGCTGTGGGGAGGGCCTGTGTCTGCGGCTCCTCTGCTCAACGCCAACGTCGCCACGATCGAGGCCCTGGATGCGCTGCCGGGGCTCGGCCCCGCCAAGGCCTCGGCGATCGTCGCCTGGCGCCAACGACACGGCCCGTGCAGCTCCCTGGAGCAGCTGGCGGTGGTCCCTGGGATCGGGGCCGCCACCCTGGCGGCCCTCGAGGGGCACCTGTGGTGTGGGCCCGTCGGTGAGCCCGCCCCTCGCCGATCCACGGATCCCTCTGGGGTGGCGCCCGCCGCGAGGGTCTCCTCGATCGATATCAACACCGCGTCGGTCGACGAGCTCGTCGGGCTGTCGGGGATCGCGCTCGCCCGGGCGGAGGCCATCGTGGCCGAGCGCACGGCGAACGGAGCGTTCGCCAGCTGTGCCGAGCTGGTCCGGGTGCGTGGGATCGGCCCCGCCACGGTGGCCAACCTGGAAGATCACTGCACCGTCAGCGGAGCGGAATGAGCTCCCACAGGCCGGTGCTCCGCAGCACGTACATCAGCCCCAGCATCCCGGCGCAGGTCAGGGTCAGCAACATCATCAACACCGCCACCCCAGCGCAGCCCCCGACACACCCCCGCGCGCTCCGGTCCTCGGGGGGCGGCACGTAGCGGGCGATCGGTGCGCCCTGGGCCTGGTGCAGCGCCTGGGCGCCCCGGAGGATGCCTGCATCGACGTGGTTGTCGACGCGCCAGTTGGTGCGGGCACGCCCGGGGTGGGGCTCGGTGCGGCTCTGGTGGCCGCTGAGGAGGTGGATCAGGCTCGCCTCGCCGTCCTCGAAGCCCAGGGCCAGCAGCATCGGGGCCCCCAGCGCCACCCCCTCCACCCCACGGCGCACCCCGATCTGACCTGCGCTCTTGGAGCCGTGCAGATCGAAGACGATCGCGCCCGCGCCCGGAAGCGTCGCAGCGGCCACCATCCCGTCGGGGCTCACCGCGAGCGAGCCCAGGGGGCCGGGGGCGGCCAGGGTGGACACGAGGGTGGTGCCGTCGCCGGAGACGCGGTGGAGCTGTGTGCCGGCGGCCACCAGCCAGGCGCCCTGAGCCGACCAGCCCACCCCCGTGATCGGCTCATCGAGCTGGACCGAGCCCCACGGTGCCCCCGACTGTAGATCGAAGGCTGCAAACAGGCCGTCGGAGGTGCCGAGCCCGAGGCTGTTGCGATCGGGGCCGAAGGACAGGGCGCTGGCTGAGGGCAGGGAGACGGGCCATGGCGCGCCCCCCGCAGCCAGGATCACCGCACCGTCGGAGGTGAGCACCGCCAGGGTGCCGTCCGCCGCGGCCGCAAGCCCGAGGGCGCCGGGGACGGGGGCATAGGGGCTGTCGAGCGGCGCACCGTCGGGGTGACGCCAGCGCGACACCCGACCGTCGGCGTCGATCGCGATCAGGGCGCCCGGGGTGTAGACCAGGCCCACCAGGATCCCGTCGGTGAAGGCCTTGTGGACGGGCTCTCCTGAGCCCCGGTAGACCAGCAGCTCCGGGCCATCCCCCAGGGCGAGGGCGCTGCCGTCGGGGCTCAGCGCGATGGGGCTCGGTGGGTGCACGCCGCTCTCCTGGTGCGTGGTCTGTAGCCTCATCCCGGGCTACCCAGCAACCCTGGAGGCTTTGTGCAGTCCTATGTCGTGTTGGTGCTCCCCCTGGTGATCGGCTGTGGCTGGCCCGAGGATCGCTTCTCTGTGGAGGGGGTCGACGCGATCTGCGAGGCTGCGTCTGCCTGCGCCGGGTACTACACCCCAGACGACTGCAGGCGCTACCTCGCTGAGCGCCCTGGCTGTGACTACGATCCCTCCGCCGCCCGGCGCTGCGCCCGCGCTGTGGGTGAGGCTGAGTGTGTCGAGGTGGGCACCTCGATCGGGGTGATGGAGCTGGCGTTGCCCGAAGACTGCGGGCAGGTCTACAGCTGCCCGTGGCCCGAGCTGTCGATCCTGCCCGGGGGGTGAGGGGTCGGCGGCAGGACGATGAAGATCCGCTCCACGTTGTGGGCCTCGAACGAGATCTGGAGCCCCATGGCCCGGCTCCAGGCGCGCACACAGGACACGACGTCGCGGCCCGTGACCAAGATCGCGATCTGCTCCATCGTCGCCCGCCAGCGATTGACCTCCCCCCGTAGCCGGGTGATGACGACGTTGCACGGCTCGTTGATCGCGTTGATGGTCTTCATGATCCCTCCGATGTGGAGAGGATAGGACCAAGACGGCACATCCCCGGTTTCCCGGGGGTGTCGCGCCGGTTTCCCGGCGGTTTCGCATCTGTCAAATCAGGACAAACCTTGGCTTACGACGGGAACTCCCTCCGGATCCCGTCCAGGGTGTCCGCCACCTGTGCGGCGGTCTGCTGGAGCTGCTCGGTCGAGTGGGTGGAAGAGAGGAAGAACCGCAGCCGGGCTGCATCGTCGGCGACGGCGGGGTACACGATGGGCTGGACGTTGACCCCCTGCTCCCGGAGGCGCTGGGAGAGCAGGAGGGCGTGCATCGAGTTGCCCGTGACCGCCGGCACGACGCCCGAGCCCCCCTGGGCTGGCCCGGTGTCGATCCCCCGGGTCGTCAACGCGTCGTGGAAGGTCGCGGCGTTGGCCTGGAGCTTCTCGACCCGCCAGGTCTCCTCGAGCATCAGCCGCAGCGAGGCCAGCGCTGCGACCCCGTTGGCGGGGGTGATCCCCGCGCTGTAGACAAAGCCCGGTGCGGTGTAGCGCAGGTAGCGGATCATGTCGGACGAGCCCGCGATCCAGCCTCCGCAGCTGGCGAGGCTCTTCGACAGGGTGCCCATCCATAGGTCCACCTGGCGGGGATCGATGCGATCGCGGTGGTGCTCGCCGATCCCGCGGCCGGTCCCGCCGACGATGCCGAAGGAGTGGGCCTCGTCCACCATGAGCAGGCAACCGTAGCGCTCCTTGAGGGCGACGAACTCGGGCAGCGCACACAGGTCCCCGTCCATCGAGTACACGCCCTCGACCACGATCAGGCACTTCTCGTGGTTCGCCCGGAGCTGACGCAGCAGCTCCTCGAGGTGCTCTGGATCTTCGTGGCGGTAGGCCCTCCGGCCCGCCCCCGACAGCCGGATCCCCTGCAGGATCGAGTCATGGATCAGCTCGTCGTGCAGGATCAGATCGGGGGGCTCCATCAGGTGCCCGATCACGTTGACGTTGGTCATGTGCCCGGCGGTGAACACCAGCGCATCATCGATCCCCTGAGCCCGGGCCAGGCCCGCCTCCAGCTCCTGGTGGAACAAACGCTCCCCTGAGGCCACCCGGCTGGCGCTCACCGAGGTCCCGTAGCGCTCCACCGCCTCGGTGACCGCTGCGATGATCCGGGGATCGCCGGACAGGCCGAGGTAGTTGTAGGAGCTGAAGTTGACCAGCTCCTGGCCCTCCACCACGGTGGTGTCCCGCGCCGTGCCCTCGTGGACGTGGAAGAAGGGGTTGCGCAGCCCGATGGCCTCGGCCATCTCGAAGCGCTGGTCCAGATCCCGCAGAGCGGGCCACCGCCCCGGATCGATCCACTCAGGCTTGATCTCGAGCGGAGGAGCCTCCTCGTCGAGCTTGCGCATCTCCGCGACCGCACCCTCGGCGAGGGCGATCAGTTCCCCGTCCTCGTCGCGCAGCCAGAACGAGGCGACGAAGCGATCGCCCTCGGCCTCGTCGAACCGGGCGTCGACCGACAGCGTGCCCGCGGTGGGGGCGGGGCGAAGCTGCACCAGCCGGCGCAGGGCCACGGGGGTCCCCGCGCGTCGGTAGCGCTGCCACACCACCAGGGCCCCCAGCTGGAACGCCGAGTCCAGCGCGAGGGGATCGACCGCCCAGCGCGTCCGGTGGGTCCCGGGGATCCACTCGGCGGGGGCCGAGGTCCGGACCCGGCCCCCGGCCAGATCCCCGCCGATCCCGTCGACGGCGGTGAGGCCCTGGAGCAGCGGTCCGTGGAACGTCAGCTCTCCGTAGAAGGTCTCCAGATCGGTCTGGGGGGGGGCTCCTCCCTTGAGGATCGGTGGGTTGTCGGGGATCTTGGCAGGTCGGATCCGCGCCTGGTAGGCCAGGGTCTGGCCCTCGCCGATCCGGATCTCGGCCCGATCGTCGGTGAGCTGGACGGTCAGCTCGATCGGATCGCCCACGGTGACGCCGCTGAACAGGCGCAGATCTTCGACGCAGAACGGGGTGGGCAGGCCCGCGGCCTCCGCCAGCAGATCCACCGCTGCGGCCAGGGGCAGCACGGGCACGCCCTCGATCGCATGATCCAGCAGGTAGGGGTGGCTGTCGGTGGACAGGGTCTGGACCAGCAGCCGCCTGCGACTCCACCAGGGCAGATCGCGGCCGTGGACCCGGGCGCCGGTGCCTCCACACAGATCGTCCCACAGCGCGTCCAGGCCTGCCTCGTCGCCGACGAAGTCGACCCCTTCGGCCCGCATCGCGGCCTGCACCACCGCGGGGATGGTGGCCACCATCTCCGAGGAGCTCCAGGGGCCGAGCTCGGCCACGATCAGCCGGGTGTCGATCCCACCGGCCTCGGCCAGCCCGGCCAGGGCCGCGTTGCCTGCGGCGTAGTGGGCCTGGTGGCGGTTGCCAAAGCGACCCGCCCACGAGCCCAGGCCCAGGGCCACGACCACCGAGGGGCCCGCCGCGGCCAGGGCGTGGACGAAGCCCTCGAGCTTCACGTGGCGCGCCGCCGCCCCGAGGGCGGGATCGACGCTGCCCAGGGGCGCGTCCGCGAGCACTCCGGCGGCGTGGACCACGGCGGTGAACGGCCGCAGCGGCTCCACCGCCGCGATCAGCTCGGCCCGCTGCGTCACGTCCGCGGCGACCCCGACGATCCCGTCGGGCAGATCCCCGGGGACGGAGCGACCGACCACCACCACCGCAGCGCCGGCGGCGACCAGCCGCTGAGCCAGCTGCAGCCCGATGCCCCGGGTCCCCCCGGTGATCAGCACGCGATCGTCGGGCCCGGGGGTCCAGCCAGAGGGCTCCTCCGCTGTGCGCTGGAGCCCAGCGATCGAGCGCCCTTGTTGATCCCAGCGCACGTCGATGGAGCGATCGGAGCTGCCGATCTCCTGGATCAGGCGTGCGGCCCGGTACGACGGGGCGATGTCGTCGAAGCGCAGGATCTTGAAGGTGCGATCCCGTGGCGCTGCCCACTCCCGGGCCACGGTGCGCACCACCCCCGCCAGCCCCTCGGCCCAGGGATCGTCGCTGCGGCACAGGACGATCACCGAGGGCGTGGACTCCTGCTCGACCTGTCGATCCAGCGCGGACAGCAGATCGCCGGCTGGATCCGGGACCGGAGCCTCCCCAGAGAGGACCGCGGACAGGGGGAGGGGATCGGTGAAGCTCGCGGTGTGCACGATCAGCTCGACCGCGCTCGAGGGCCTGCGGGTGATCTGGGCCCCGGCCTGCTTCAGCGCAGCGGTGATCTCCTCGTCCCGCTCACCGGTGAGCAGCACCCGCCAGCCCTCGATCGAGGATCGCCCGGGGCCGGGGCCTGGGCCGGGGCCGGGGCCGGGGCCGGGGCTGGGCAGCGGACAGCTGCGGAAGCAGGGGCGGTAGGCGTACAGCGGCGCGTCGTCGTCGATCTGGGCCCGATCCCCCGAGCGGCTGTGCTCGACATGATCGACGATGGCGGCCACGGTGGGTCGGTTGAGCATCAGCTCCTGGGGCAGCCCCCCCAGGCCGGGGAAGGCCTCAGCCAGGCCCGTGGCCAGATCTCCGACCATCAGCGAGTCGAAGCCCAGATCGTCGATCAGGGACAGCTCGGGGCGGACCGCGGCCCGGGGGTAGGAGCTCACCCGGGCGACCACGTCGGCGACTCGGTCGAAGGCGCTCGCCGGGGTCTCAGCGCTGTCGGTGCTCGCCGGGGCCTCAGCGCTGTCGGCGCTCGCTGGGGTCCCGCCCGGGCTCACCCGGCGGGCGGCGGCCCCTGCGGCGGACAGCTCCAGCGCCTTCTGAGGCTTGTCCTTGACCGGCCAGTACACCTCTCGGCGCAGCTCGATGGGGGGCAGGCTCGCGGTGGGGGCTGGGCCGATGATCGGACGGGTGTCGAGCTCTACGCCGTGGATCCACAGCCAGCCCAGCGCCTCGAGCAGGGCTCGTCCGCCGTCGTCGTCGTCGAGCCCGGACAGGGACAGGACCGCCCGGGCGTCGGTGCCCACCACCTTGCGGGCGAACGAGGCCAAGGGACCGCCGCCCCCCACCTGCAGGAACAGATCCGCGCCCACGTCCACGCACTGGCGCAGGGCGTCCTGGAACGCCACCGGGGTCGAGGCGTGGCTGCGGAACACCGCGACGGCGTCGGCCCGGTCCCGGTAGGGCTGGGGCGCCATGCAGGATGCGACGGCGATCTCACCTGGATCCTGCACCGTGATCTGGCTCACCAGCGCGTCGCCGTCGATCTCCGCGAAGATCGGAGAGTGGAACCCATGGCTGACGTCCAGGGGCTTGGCCTCGATCCCGGCCTGCTGGGCCCGGGCGGTGACCTCCACCACCGCCGCGGTGGTGCCTGAGATCACGACCTGGCTGGGGTGGTTGTCGTTGGCCAGCACGGCGCCCTCGACCAGCAGCGTCCGGGCTTCGTCCGCGCCACACATCAGGGCGGCCATGGTGCCCCGATCGCCTTCGACGCTCGCCATCGCCGCCCCCCGCAGGGCCGCGAATCGGACCGCGTCCCTGGGGCTGATCACGCCCCCCACCGCGGCGGCGGCGAACTCTCCGAGGGAGTGGCCACAGGCCACCGTGGGCTGCACCCCGATCGTGCTCAGCAGGCGCCACAGCGCTAGGCCCGCCGCGACCAGCGCCGGCTGGCAGCCGGCGGTCTCAGTCAGCTCGTCCGCTGCGATCTCGTCGGAGACAGGCTGCGCCCGGCGCTCGGGGTACAGCAGGTGGGTCAGGGGCAGCGGCGTGAGATCCTCCGCCCCGGCGGACAGCTCGTCGAGGGCGGAGGCCACGACATCGAACCGATCCCGGACCGACGCGAGCAGGCCCACCCGCTGGGCTCCCTGCCCGGGGAACAGCAGCGCCACCCGGGGCGGTGGGCCCTCCACCTCGCCGAGGGCGGCCCCCCGGGGGAACCCACCGCCGGCGATCTCGTCCAGGGCCGACGCTAGCTCGTCCCGGGCTCCGGCGACCACCGCGGCGCGGTGCTGCAGCGAGGGACGCACGGCCCAGGTCTGTGCGATCGACGCCACCGACAGCCCGGGCTGCTCGCGGAGCTGCTCCGCCAGCCGGGCGGCCGTCCGCCGCAGCCCCTCCCCGGAGCCCGCGGAGAACCGGACCAGCTCGAGCTGATCGCGCTCGGATGGGTGCTCGGTGGGGCCGTTGCGAAGCACCACGTGGCCGTTGGTGCCGCCGAAGCCAAAGGAGGAGACCGCCGCGACGCGCTGGGGTGCGTCCCAGGCGACGGGCGCGGTGGGGACGCGGAAGGGGGTCTGCTCGAGCCCGATGTCGGGCTTCGATCTCTCGAACCCCGACATCGGCGGGATCGTGCCATGGTGCACCGCCAGGGCGGCTCGTATCAGCCCGGCGATCCCCGCCGCCGACATCGTGTGCCCGACGTTGGCCTTCGAGGAGCCCAGCTGGACCTCCCCCGAGACCTCCGATCCCAGCGCGGCGACCAGCCCGCGCAGCTCGATGGCGTCGCCCACCTCGGTGCCGGTGCCGTGGGCCTCCACGTACCGCAGCGCGCCCGCGTCGATCCCCGCGTCGGCCCAGGCGTCTCCGATCGCGTCGATCTGGCCGGCGAGCACCGGGGCCATCGGCCCGTCCCCGCGACCGTCGTTGTTCAGGGCCAGCCCCTCGATCACCGCATAGATCCGGTCTCCGTCGCGCACTGCGTCGTCGAGGCGCTTGAACACCGCCACGCCGCAGCCGTCCCCCTGGACGAAGCCGTCGGCGCGCTGATCAAAGGGCAGGCACAGGCCCTGGGCGCTCATCGCCCCGATGCGGGAGAACGCGATGTAGTGCTCGGGGGTGATCTGCAGGTACACCCCACCGACCAGCGCCGCGTCGATGCTGCCGCTGCGGAGCTGGGCCACCGCGTCGGAGGTGGCCACCAGGGCCGAGGCACAGGCCGCGTCCACCGTGTAGGCGGGGCCATGGAGATCCAGCTCCTGGGCCACCGCGGCCGCGATCATGTTCGCCAGGGCCCCGGGCGCGGTGAACGGTCGCGAGGGCACCACCCGCTCGATCGCGCTCCCCAGGGCCTCCAGATCGTCGGGGGAGGTCCCCAGCTCGCCGCCCGCCATCATCGCAGCGATCACCCGGCTCGAGAGCAGCACCCGAAACTCGGACGCCGTCACCCCCATGAACACCCCGGTGCGCCGGGGCATCTCCGAGGGGCGGTAGCCCGCGTCATGGATCGCAGCGAGGCTGATCTCGAGCGACAGCCGCTGCTGAGGATCCATCACCTCGACCCTGCGGGGGGGGATCCCGAAGAACAGCGCGGGGAAGCTTCGGATATCCTCGATGAAGCCGCCGGCGGGTGCGTACGTCTTGTCCGTCGCGCGGCGGTTGGTGTCGAAGAAGGCCTCCTGGGACCAACGATCGGAGGGGACGGGGCCGAGCGCGTGGCGCCCCTCGAGCGTCAGCTTCCAGTACGCGTGCAGATCGGGCGCACCGGCGAACCGGCAGCCCATGCCGACGATGGCGATGGAGCTCAAAACTACCTCGTGAGGTCGGATGTCGATCCGATCGGGCCGAGCCGGTCAGGCCCGGCCTGGTCGGGGGGACCCAGCTTGATCTGGGCCGATCGGAGAGCAAGCCGGCCCCGACGGTCGGTCTGGCGTGGGGCGGTCGCTCGGGTGGGCCGATCTACAGCGCGCTGACCCGCCCGCCCCGGATCAGGCCGGCGAGATCGCCGATCTTCTGCACCTTGGCCAGCTCTTCGTCTGGGAAGGTGTTGTTGACCTGCTCCTCGATGAAGTTCACCATCTCCATGGTGGCGATCGAGTCCAGCCCGAGGGCCTCGATCTGCGTCTCCATGGCGATGGACTCGAAGTCGGCGGTACGGGTAGGCGCGACCTCGGCGAGGGCAGCCTTGATCAAGGTGATGATCTCTTCGTTCTGCATTGTGTTGCTCCGCGTCGGTCTCGTTGGGGTGAAGGGGGCCCCGTTTATCCGCGCAGGGCGGCCTTGGCTCGGGACCAGACGGACTTGGCCACGTGGCGGGCGAGGGTGACCCGATCCGATGAGCTGCCGAAGGTGCGGCTGCCCTCGCCGCCGGCGTCCCCGCGGAGGTACTGCTCGCGGGTCTTGCGGCGCTGCAGCTTGCCTGAGCTGGTCTTGGGCAGGCTGCCGGGGCGCAGGCAGACGATGTCGGCCGCCGTGAGGGACAGCTCGCGCTGCACCGCGGCCTTGACCGAGGCCGCCATCGCTTGGTGATCCTCGTCCCGGGTCTCGAGCACGATCACCAGCTCTTCACCGATCTTGCCCGGCACAGAGAACGCGACGACGTTGCCCTTGCGGACGTTGTCGATCTCGGCGACCACCCACTCCACCGCCTGGGGGTGGACGTTTCGGCCGTTGACGATGATCAGATCCTTGATCCGACCGGTGACGAAGACCTGACCGTCCTTCACAAAGCCGAGATCGCCGGTGCGGAGCCAGCCATCGCGGTAGGCCGCGGCGGTGGCCTCGGGGTTGCCGAAGTAGCCGGCGGTGAGGCTCGGGCCCCGGTGGCACAGCTCGCCCTCGGTGCCGTCCGGCAGGCGGTTGCCGTCGGTGTCGAGCACCGCCACCTCGTGGCCCTCGAAGGGGACCCCACAGGACACGAACTCCACCACAGCGCGCGCGTCGCTGGTGGGCTCGACGACCTCGCCTCGCTCCGAGAAGTGCTCGGCGTCCACCACCAGGGTGTGCATCTGCTCTAGAGCGGGCTTTAGCGTGATCGCGAGGGTGGCCTCAGCCATGCCGTAGGCGGGCATGATGCTGTTGAGGGGCAGCTCGCAGTGGGTGTTGTACAGCTCGGTGAACGCCCGCATGGTCTCGGGCTGGATCGGCTCGGCGCCGCAGCCAAGGACCTTGAGACAGGACAGATCCCAGCGCCGCAGATCCGATTCCTTGACCCTGCGGGTGGCCAAGGCGTAGGCGAAGTTCGGCGCAAAGGAGGCCGTGCCCCGGTGGCGGTGGACCGTGTCGAGCCATACGCTCGGGCGCTTGATGAACCGCAGGGTGGGGATGAACACGATCGGCACGCCGTAGCAGATCGGCGCGATGACAAACCCGATCAGGCCCATGTCGTGGTACAGGGGCAGCCAGCTGACCCCCTTGTCGCCCTTGGTTGGATCGAGCTGGAGCCCCTCGAGGATGATGCCCTTCGAGTTCGCCACCAGCGAGCCATGGGTGACCATCACGCCCTTGGGGTCGGCGGTGGAGCCCGAGGTGTACTGGAGGAACGCGAGATCCTCCGGCACGATCTCCGGGTACTCGGGCGCACCCTCGCTGTCGCGCAGCGTCTCCACCTGGATCAGGCGCTCGAGGCTGGGGACGCTGTCGACCAACGACCACAGCACGTTCTGGAGCCGGGCCGAGGCCAGCAGGATCTTGGCGCCGGCGTTGGTCAACACCCGGGCGGTGCGATCCGCGTAGGCGTCGAGGTTACCGAAGGACATCGGCGGGTACATCGGCACCGGCACCACGCCGATGCGCAGGGCCGCGAGGAAGGTCAGGACGAAGTCCTCGGGCTCGATGATCACCAGGCCGACGCGGTCTCCCTTGCAGGCACCCATCCGCTGCAGGGCCGCTGCCCGGCCCGCGGTCTGGCGCTCGACCTCGGGGAAATCGTACGAGGTCTCCTCGCCCTTCAGGTCCTGGAAGACGAACCCGTGATCGGGAAACAGCTCTCCTACCTCTGCAATGGCCTGGGCAACGGTCGAGAAGGTCGGGGGCATGGGCTCTCCTCACTTGCTGCGCATTCTAGGCACCTTCAGGCCCCGGGGCAAGGAACTCAATCAAGGATTTTCCAGTTTGTTTCTGGAAAGAAAACTGACCCGTCGGTATTTTGTCGCGTCCGCTGGAGCCGACCCGCAGGTGGGTCCCCCGCGTCCGGGGGGGCAACCCCAGACATCGCAGGCCTCCTCGCTGTCGGATGCCCCGCGGCGATCTGGACACCGCGTGCCGTCGATGTGACGGATCCGCAGCAGGGTCCGATCGTGTCGTCGAGGTGACGTGTCGTCTCAGGGCCGGCGGACTAAGATGCGCAGGTCCTATAGACTTCACTCCGGCCCCAAGTCCCCACTCCAGCCCCAAGACTCCAGCCTAAAGAGGGCGAAATGCAATCAGCGAATCTCGTCTTCTTGTGGGTGAGCGCAGGCCTCGGCTCCTGCCTCGGGCTCATCCTGTTGTTGTACAACATCGTCGCTGCCGTGCTCTTCATGAGGGAGGAGACCGAGGGCACCTCGAGCGGTCTGGCTAAGGCCGCCTGGGCCCTGGGGATCGTCGCGCTGCTGACCTGGCCCGCCCCCTGCGTCGGCTCCCTGATCGCGATCGCTGCGATGATGCTCAGCCGCGTCGAGCGGGGCCGGATCTACCGCGACGAGTCTAGCCTCGCGGGGGCAACCCCGGTGCGCATGGGGAGCGTGAACGGCGGCATGGCGTTGCTGCTGCAGGTGCTGGTGTTCGCCGGTATCGCGACCGGGGTCATCACCGGCAGCGGTGGCGAGGTCGTCGCTCCCTGATCCCACCCCTCCCCTTTGTGCTGCTCGGTTGTCTGGGAACCCTACGCGGTCTGCACGAGCGACCGGGGAGGGTCGGGCGTGGCCGGGCTCGCTCGACCGCTATCCCCGTGACAACCTCACGAAGCAGAACGTCTGATCGAAGCGTCCGGGAGGGCACAGCCCTGGTGGGGGCCTGGGGCTCGAGCCGAACCAAGAGAGAGGGCTGTGGGGGCCCTCCGTTCCCTGGGAGCCCGCCGAGCCGTGTCCGCAGTGCCCAAACGCACGCTGAGAGACCGTCCGCGTCACTCCAAAGCCCAGACCGAAGCACGCAAAAACAGCCGGGGTTAGATCAGCGGTTGTTCGGAATTTTCAGCCTAAAGTCGGTGAACCTTCGGAAAATGTGAGCCCAGACCGTAGAATGTCCGGACGCTTTGGGCTCAGGGTGGCGTTTGTTCGGGAGCTTGGGGTCTGTCTCAGCGAGCCGATCGCCCGCAGCGCCCTCGCTGGGCTCAGTGCAGCGGAGGATGATCGAACACGTCCATGGACTCCTCGTCGTCTCCGTCGTTGTCCCCATCTCCGTCGTCGTTGTCGTCGTTGTCGTCGTTGTCGTCGTCGTCGTCGTTGTCGTCGTTGTCGTCGTCGTCGTCGTCTCCGTCGGCCGCAGCGAAGGGACCGGCCTCCGCGGGGGGCGTGGAGGCACGCGGCTTCGCGGGGGGCTCGGTGGAGGGGGTGATCGGACCGAAGGGTCCCTGATCCTGGGGTGGCTCTGCTGCCTCGGCGGGGGCTGGCTCCTCCGGGGTGGACGGCTCGGGGAGGCTGGCCTGGGCGGGAGACCCGGCGGTGGGGGGTGGCGCTGCGCCGGGGGGTTCATCAGGGGGCAGAGGGGCCTCGTCGGACAGGGCGGAGCTGCCCGGGGCAGCGGTGGGCTCCCGGGTGCCCGCGGCCAGGGGAGGGGGGGGGAGATCCTCGGGGGCCCCCTCCCAGGTCGGCGGGCGGGCCTGGAGCGGATCCTCTGTGGTGCTCGCCTCGGTGGCCTCGTCGAGCTCGGCCCCGACGGGGGGGGTGTAGGTGCCCTGTGTCTCGTCCTCGGCCGACGCTCCGGCCTGGTGCTCTAGCAGCGCGCCCAGATCCGGGGGAGGGATCACCGGCACGTCGGGCAGCGGATCGGGATCGGGATCGGGATCGGGATCGGGATCGGGATCGGGATCGGGCGGGAACAGGTGGTGCTGGACGAAGGACTCCAGCGCCCGCTGGTTGCGCCTCGAGCGCCCTGGGATCGGGACGTACATCGTGGTGCCGTCCTGGGCTGAGAGGATCAGGGAGGTCCCGACGACGTCGGCCTCCTCCAGCTCCCCCAGGGGCATCGACCAGGTCTGTTGGCCCGCGGTGGCGGTCAGGCGGTGGGGGGTGAGGATCAGCCTCAGCCTGCTCCTCCGGCTCGAGGCCAGCGCGAGCGCCGTCCCGATGACCCCGGCGGTCGCCGACAGGGACAGGGCGCCGAGGGCCATCAGCCACATCGTTGGGGAGCCCAGCTGATCCCGGAGGTTGGGCGCCAGGGCGTACAGCAGGCCCAGCTCGAGCAGGCCCACGATCCCGGACCACAGGCCGAACCACAGGGGCGCGGGGATCGGCGCCCAGACGGACATGATGTTGAGATCAGCATGTTGGGACCTGTTCTTCGGGCCCACGTTGGGGGCTGGGGTGGCGATGGTGTCCTCCAGGCCCCGGATCCTACAGGACGCGGTCTGTCGATCCACGCCTCCTGCGCACAGCCCACGCCGAGACGAGGAGAAGCAGCATCGCCCCCAGCCCGGCTCCGGTCCCGATCAGCCACAGGATCGGTGCGGTGTGCCAGGCGTAGACGTGGATCGGCGTGTCCGAGGGGATCCAGTGTCGGGTGAAGAGGCCGCTGGGTCCGGCCTCGGGCACCGCCAGCGCCTGCTGGGGGAGGATCGGTGTGGCGGCGGAGGGGCTGTCGGCGAGCCACCGTCCGGTGCCCACCTGTCGCTGGGAGCGGACGTCGCTGTGGAGCCCGGAGGCCCGGGTGCCCGCGGGCCAGTGGACGCTCCAGCTCAGCGAGGACACGGGCAGATCGACGGCGGGCAGCTGCAGCCTCGATCGCCCTATCAGGCGGGGGATGTCGGTCTCGGACGCGAGCACCAGATCGAGGACCAGCGGGTCGTCGGCCCCGCTGCGGCGCAGGGGCAGCACGATGTGCTGATCGTCGGCCTGGCTGGGGGCGATCGCGGCGCCGTCCCGGGCCGCCCGCACCACCGTGGTGCCCTCGGGCAGGGTCATCGTCAGGCCGTGGCGGATGCGGTTGCGCATCCGCAGCCGCAGCTCGGTGGACACCCGGCCGTTGGCGGACACCACCGATCGTGCGTCCACATGATCGATGCTCTCGGCGTCGACGTCCACCTCCGGCAGGGGGCGGGCGGACAGGCGCACCCGGCCCCGCTCGCTGGTGGCGCGCCAGGCCCCCAGGATCGGGCTGACCGACGCGTCCCGGACCTCCTCGGGGAGCTGGCGGGGATCGAGGGGCAGCAGGCCGTCTGCGTCGATGGTGTCGAGCTGCACCCGGCCCGGGGCCTCGACCCCCACCCAGCCATGCACCCGCTCGACCCCCACCGGGCGGGGCAGATCGACGCCGAAGGTCTCGGAGGGCAGCTCGCGCTGCAGCCGCAGCGAGATCTCGTAGCGGTTGCGGATGGGGTATGCCGTCTCCCCCCGCAGCAGGTTGCCCCCCGCGGTGGGCTCCAGGGTGTATCGGAACGCCCCCTCTCCGTCGGCGGACACCACCCGCAGCCCCTCGGGCACCAGCACGTCGAAGGAGCGGGCCCCGGCGTACAGGATGCTGTAGTGCACCACGGTGAACAGCTCCAGCCGGTGCTCGTCCACCGACAGCAGGTGGACCCCCTCGGCGTACAGCTTGGCCGCCCGGTGCTCCGCCTGACCCAGGTCCCGCAGCCCCACCACCGCGATCCGGGAGGTGGGGGCCAGATCCGCGATCAGTCGGGTCTGCCCGCCCTCGGAGCGGATCTCGGTCCGCACGGCGTGCTCGACCTCGGGCTTGAGATCGGGCCGGGGCAGCAGCAGCTCGAGGTGTGTGGCGGGGGTCTGGGGGACCCTGAAGTCGTACTCCAGGGCGCCGCGCTGACCGCTGGCGGGGATCAGGGCGTGCACCTCGACCAGCTGGGGCCCGCGGGCGTCGGTGCGCCAGGTGTGGTGGGCGCCCTCGATCCCCACCGGGACGGGGCGTCCCCCCACCGTCACCTGCTGCAGCACCGCGTCGGTGCCTAGCAGGGGGATCTGTCGGGTGCCCCGGCCCTGGCCGAGCTCCACCTGCAGTCGCCCGATCAGGGCGATCGCCAGGGTCTCGGGATCGGTGGTCCCGCTCCAGGAGGCAGATCCAACCGCCGGGATCTCGACGGCGTCTGCAGCAGGGCCCCGCAGGGCCTCCCTCGCCGCCTCCCAGGCCTCAAGGGGGACGGTCACGGAGCCACTGGAGGCCAGCGCCAGCACCCCGAGCCAGGCGTAGATCACGACAACCTCCGGTGCAGGTGCCCGAGCACGAGGAGCAGCAGGAAGGGGAACAGGGACGAGGTGCAGATCCCGGAGCACAGCAGCGGGAGCACCAGCAGATCGACGTTGTGCAGCTGGAAGCGGCGTCCCCTGAGGACGGCCAGCAGGGCGGCGAGGAACAGCCCCCCGCAGGCGCCCCAGGCGATCTGGCTGTAGACCCCGAGGACATAGTGACCGAGGCCCAGCCCGACGATGCCGGCGACCCCGGCCACGCTCCACAGCGCGCCTGAGCGCCCGGGCTGGGCCAGCAGGCCCGCCAGCAACGCGGCCAGCAGGCCCGCCACCGCGGCCACCCCCCCGGCCAGGGTGTCGGTGAGGTAGAGCACGGTCAGCGCCGGTGGATCGGTGCCGAGCAGCACCCCGCTGAAGCGGTAGCGCACCCCCACCAGGGGGAAGGGGTCTCCGCCGGGGGGCTGGGCGACCTCGGCCTGCTGTCGGTAGATCGAGCGTCGGTCTGCCAGGATGTTGCGGTAGCTGTCGCCCCCTGCGTAGGCCGGGGTGGAGCCCAGAGAAGACCGGGCGATGGCATGGATCAGCTTCGACAGCGGCCCGATGTGTAGCCCCGTGCGCTGGATCAGGGAGCTGTCGAACGCCAGGGGCTGGACGTGATCCGGCAGGTAGACGTGCCAGTTGGCCGCCATCACGTCCAGATCCAGGGTCGGCAGGCGGATCTCCCTCCGCCCCAGGGAGCCCAGCGGCTCGGTCCTGCGCTTGAAGCCCAGCTCCAGCACGAAGCTCTCCTCGAGGTGGGACGCAGCACGCCGGGGCAAGGTCAGCACCATGCCCGGCTGGAGGCCTCGCTCGAGGAGCACGGGGTTCGCGGACTGGATCCTGGGCCACAGCGAGGCATCCCCGAAGTGATCGAGGGCGATCGCCGACAGGGTGTCACCGGAGGCCACGGTGTGGGTGTTGGGGCCCTCGTCCAGGGCGCTCCGGGTCAGCGGGATCAGCACTCGATCCGGGTGGGCGTCGTCGGCGGCGGGCCGCAGGGGGACACCGTCTCGGAAGCAGTGGGTCAGCGCTGCACCGGGGGGTAGATCCACCGTCAGCACCTGCCTGGCGGTGTTGCGGACGGCCAGCCGGAGCTTGCCCACCTCGGCGCCGTCCTCCATAACGACGCTGATGCCCTGTAGATCGTCGATCCGGCTCGGGGAGAGGGTGACCTCGGCCTGCCTCGAGACCTCCACCGTGGCCTCCGGGGGCTCCGCGCCAAACTCCAGGGCAGCACGCAGCGGTGCCTCGGTCAGATCCAGCAGCTCGGACGGCACGTCCCGGGGCTGCAGCACCTCGGCGCTGGAGATCTCCCCCAGCTCCACCCCCAGGGAGACCGGGGCCGCGATCCCGATCGCACCGGACAGCTCCGCTGGATCGGAGGGGAGGGGGAGCAGCACCGGGACTGGCAGATCCAGGGGGGCAGGGTACTGAAACCGGACCGACGCGGCGGCCTGTCGATCCACCACCGAGCGCAGCAGCACCGCCAGGCCCCCGCCTCCGTCGGTGTGCCACTGCATCACGTCGGGGCCGGTGACGTCGAGGATCTCGACCCCCGACGGCAGCGTCAAGGCCAGCCGATCGGTCTCGCCCCCCAGGACCTCGAAGTCCAGCGCGACCAGCCCCGTGACCACGTCCTCTCCGATCTCCAGCAGGGCGTGGGCCCGGGTGTCCAGCTGGGCGTCGCCGACGGTGGTGTGGGTCGCGCGTCGCTCCCAGGTCAGCTCCAGCCGGCCGTCGGCCCCCAGCCAGCCCCGGAGCAGGGTGCCGTCGGGGTGGGGGCGCTGCTCCACCAGGGCGCCGCCCGCTAGGCTGGCCACCACCGGGGCCTCGGGCAGCACCAGCTCCACCTCCGTCGGCCCTCCAGGGGGCAGCTGCAGGGTGAGGCGACGGGCGAAGCGATCGGTCTGCTCGCCATGGAGCAGCGCCACCCGGACGGTGTGGGTCCCCGCGGTGGCGATCCGATCTCCGATCACCTCGTGCTGACCGCTGCTGTTGGTCCTGATGATCGCTGGGCCGCCGTCGACGGTGACCCCTGAGACGGTGGAGGTAGCCCCCAGCACCGGCACCGCCAGGGAGCCCGTGCCCGGGCTGACCTGGATCCGGGTGGTCAGCTCAGCCTCGAGCAGCCCCCGTCGATAGCGCCCCACCAGCCTCCGATCGATCGGCACCGCCTCTCGGGGACGGCCCGGGGGAGCCTCAGGGCGCAGCGCCTCCCAGGCCTCCAGGGGGAGGGTGACCTCCCCCGGGGCCGCAGCACCGGCGATCCCCATCCACGCCCATCCCCACGCCCACATGAAGACCTCCCTCGCGACCGCTGGTAACGGAGAGAGTGCTGGTAACGGAGAGGTGACGAAGGTTCGGCACATTGTTGGCGCCTGTTCTGTGCAGGAGCTGTGCAGCGGCCCGGCCGGCGGGGTTGTCCCGCCCGGGGCGCGGCGGGCGAGGCGAGCAGCGTCTCCTGCGATCCTGCTGCTTCTGGGCTGCCCTGCGCGGGCCCGGGGCGCGGCCCGGGCGCGGGCCCGGGGCGCGGCCCGGGCGCGGGACCCTGCGTCGTCCCTGGCCGCTGCGACGGGCTACGTAGGCAGCCGAGGTGCACCCTGGGCCCGAGCCCCCCCACAGCAGCCCTGACAACCTGTCACTCGGATCTGAGCTGGGTGGCTGAGGGTGACAGGTTGTCTGCACGAGCCGCCCCCCTGGAACGGAGGGAGGGTCGGAATGGGGTGTGTCTGGTGGCACGGTCCTTGCTCGATACCCTCGTGTCTGGAGTCATCCTGTGAATCGAGCCCTCCCCATCCTGATCTTGAGCGTGGGCACGCTGCTGTCGGTGGGCAGCGCCTACGGCGTGAACGTGATGCTCGGTGTCTTCATCGCCGTCGAGGGCGAGGTCGCCTCCGCTCCGGTCGTGTCCACGGGGCGTCCCGCTCCGAGGGCGCCGATGCCCCGGGCCCTGAGCGCAGACAAGTACCTCGACGGGATCATGCGGCGGAACCTGTTCGACGTGGACATCATCGCCACCTGGAACCCCAACCCGACCGCCGACAAGGGCCCGATCGGGCCCACGGATCTCAACGTGAAGCTCGTGGGTACGGTGGTGGCGGTGCCGGCCGAGCTGTCCTCGGCGGTGATCCGCCATGAAGAGAAGGGTTATTCGCGCGGCTACTCCGTGGGGGACTGGCTCGAGGATCGCGAGGTCATCAAGATCGAGAAGAAGCGCGTCACCCTGAAGCGTAAGGATGGGCAGATCGAGGTGCTGACGATCGACGACAGCATCTCGGCGCCGCCAACCTCCAGCACCTCGACCCCCTCGTCCAGCGAAGACGAGGCGGTGCAGGAGACCGGCGACAACAAGTTCGCGGTCTCCAAGGAGCTGTTCGACAAGTACATCAACGATCTCGAGGGGATCAGCCGGATGGGCCGGGCCCTGCTGCACCGCGGCCCCGACGGTGAGTTCGACGGCTACCGCCTGTCCGCCATCCGGCGCAACACCCTCGCAGATCAGCTCGGCATCAAGAACGGTGACATCATCCACTCGGTCAACGGGCAGCCCCTCAACTCTGTGCAGTCTGCGATGGGGGCCTACAACACGATGAAGACCGAGTCCAACTTCTGCTTCGAGATCACCCGGCGTGGGAGCCCGGTCGAGCTCTGCTACGACGTGCGGTGATCCATGTTTTCTGCCCCACCCTTCCATGACCTTTCCACGAGTGGACACGTGAAGTCTGATCAGCACGCTGCCTCAACGACCGTTCGGCCGAGCGCTCTGCTCCGGCGGGCCGTCGCCCTGGCCACCCTCGCCGCCCTGACCCTGGCCGCCCCCGCCCTCGCCCAGGAGCCCATGGTCATCACGAACCCCGACGGCACCACCACCGTGTCCCCCAGCAGCACGTCGGGGACCGGTGATCAGGTCGCCGCCGATCCGAGCCAGGCCGATCTGGTCTCGCTGGACTTTGGGCCCGACACCTCGATCTACGATCTCATCCTGTATTTCGCGCCGATCCGGAGGATGAACTTCGTCATCAACGACGTCAAGGCGCTGCAGGGCGAGAAGGTCACGATCATCAGCAACCAACAGGTGCCCGGCAGCGCTGCCTGGGAGGCCTTCCTCTCCGCGCTGGAGGTCAGCGGCTTCAGCCTGTCCATCGTCGGCAACACGGCGAAGGTGATCAAATCCAGTGAGGCTGGCCAGAAGCCGATCGGGATCGGGGTGGGCAGGCCCAGCCAGAGCGATGGCTACGTCACTCAGCTGATCCAGCTCGAGAACACGCGCGTCGACGACATGGCGAAGGTCATCCAGACCATGGCCCCCGGGGACGCGAAGATCGTCGCCTATCCACCGACCAACACGCTGATCATCACCGACACCGCCGCGAACATCCGCAAGCTCTACCAGATCATGAACGAGCTGGACGTCGCCGCGCCGCGCTCGACCATGGAGATCTACGAGCTCGTGCACGCCAGCTCGTCCGAGGTGATGTCGATCATCGAGCAGCTGTACGGGACCGAGGAGAGCAGCGAGCCCGAGCCCTCCCGCCGCACCAGCAGCAGCAGCCGCCGCAGCAGCAGCCGCACCAGCAGCCGCAGCCGTCGCTCCCCCTCGACCACCGAGTCGGTCTCGGCCGGGGCCGAGTCCAAGTACATCTCCAAGGTGCTGGACGACGAGCGCACCAACTCCCTGATCGTGCTCGCCAACCAAGACGGCCACAAGGCGGTGCGGGATCTGATCGCCAAGCTCGACGTCGACACCGATCCAAGCTCAGGCTCCCAGATCCACGTGGTCGCGCTGGAGAACGCCAAGGCCGAGGAGGTCGCGACCATCATGAGCCAGCTCTCCCAGGAGGGCGGCGCGGGCCAGGAGCCCCGCAGCGCAGCGGCTGCACGGCGGGCGGCCCAGCGCGCCGCCTCCCAGGGCCGCACCCTCCCGGGGCTGGAGCACGCCGCGGGGGACGACGAAGAAGGCCGGGGCGCGATCGCTGCGTTCGACTCCGGCATGCGGATCGCCGCCGACGAGAACACCAACTCGCTGGTGATCATCGCGAACAACGATGACTTCAAGGTCGTCAACTCCGTGATCGAGATGTTGGACATCGAGCGCAAGTCGGTGTTCGTGGACGCGGTGATCATGGAGCTGTCGAGCGAAGACGCAGCCAACGTGGGCCTGGCCTACCACCTCCCCCAGGCCCCGTCGGACAACGCCGCGGGCTTCATCGGCACTCAGCTCGGCGCCAGCTCCCTGGGGCTGACCACCGACGCGCTGACCGGGCTCGCGTTCGGGGTGTTCGGCGAGGGGATCACCGTGCCCAGCATCGATCCCACCACCGGCAGCCCGATCGATCTGACGGTGCCGGCCTTTGGCATCGCGCTCAACGCGCTGAAGTCGTCAGGCACCACCAACATCATCTCCAACCCGAACCTGACCACCCTCGACAACGAGGAAGCTCAGATCATCGTCGGTCGGAAGATCCCGTTCCCTACCACCAGCGGCCTGAACAACCTCGGGCAGCCGGTGGTCAGCTTCCAGCGCGAGGACGTGGCGATCACCCTGAAGGTGACCCCACGGATCAACAGCAGCAACTTCGTCACCCTGGAGCTCGAGGTCCAGGTCCAGGAGGTCGAGGAGAGCGCCCAGAGCGCCGCGGTCACCGCGGCCGGTGGGGGCTTCATCACCAGCGAGCGGGAGCTCACCACCGTCGCCCTGGTCCGTGACAACCAGACCATGGTGATCGGGGGCCTGGTGGGCTCCACCGACGGGGTCTCGGAGAGCAAGGTGCCGATCCTCGGGGACATCCCGCTGATCGGGGCGCTGTTCCGATCGAAGAACGAGACCAACCGCAAGACCAACCTGATGATCT
The DNA here is from genome assembly GCA_011376105.1 of Deltaproteobacteria bacterium. GTDB lineage: Bacteria > Myxococcota_A > UBA796 > UBA796 > DRPG01. Next base: position 2,030 of record DRPG01000233.1, on the reverse strand, counting down.
TCCTCACCCCGCACATCCTCGACGATCCCGAGGACATGGTCGAGATCCAGCGGGTCAAGGAGGCCCAGCGCCAGGAGTTCCTGCGTCGCTTCTACGGGCGGTCCCGCGACGAGTTCTACAAGGAGCTGCGCAACCTACTGCGGTACTCGATGAACTTCGTCGACGAGCCCACGATGTACCGTGGCCCCACCGAGATCACCCAGGATCTGCAGCTCTCGGACGAGACCCGGGCCGCGATCCAGGCCGCGATCGACGACGCCCGCGGTGTCGATCCGGGCCGTGGCGCGGGCTCGCTCCCCGAGGAGCAGCCCGATCTGATCATCGACGATCGCTCCAACACACCCGCGCCGGCTCCGGCTCCGGCTCCGGCTCCGGCTCCTGGGGGAGGAGAGTAAGCATGGGCATTCGACGCATCGGCATGGACGAGTCCCTGAGAGAGCTCGGCGTCGAGGACGCCCAGCTCGATCAGGCCCGGACGGTCGCGGCCCGCAAGGATCTGTCGTTCCAGAAGGCGGCGATGGAGGTCAAGGGGCTGGACAGCCTGGCGATGGCCCGGGCCTACTCCCGGCTGTCCGGGCTGCCGGTGCTCGAGTCGATCCATACCGAGTCGATCGAGCCCGAGACCATCCGGGCTCTGCCCCACCACCTCGCGCGACAGCACAACGTGCTGCCGCTGCACCTCAACACCGACGGGGAGCTGTTCATCGGCATGGCCCATCTGGGCGCGATGAGCATCCTCGACGATCTCCGGGTGCTGTACAACCACCCGATCCGTCCGGTGCTGGTGCCCGCCGACGTGCTGGCCCACGCCACCCAGGAGGCCTACGATCGGGCGGCCCAGTCGGCCGAAGCGATCATCGATCAGGCCGACGACGAGATCGAGGGCGACGGAGATCTCGATCTAGAGGACGCTGAGCTCCTCGACGATCCAAACCAGGCTCCGATCATCCGCTTCGTCAACGCGGTGCTGTCCCAGGCGATCAAGGAGCGGGCGAGCGACATCCACATCGAGCCCTACGAGAAGGATCTGGTGGTGCGGTACCGGGTCGACGGGGTGCTCAAGGAGTCGCTGCGTCCCCCGTCGAAGTTCAAGAGCACCATCGTGGCCCGGATCAAGATCATGGCCGGGCTGAACATCGCAGAGAAGCGCCTGCCCCAGGACGGCCGGATCCGACGCAAGCTCGGGGGGCGCGAGATCGATCTCCGGGTCAGCACCGTGCCGGTCCGCCATGGCGAGCGGGTGGTCATGCGGATCCTCGAGAAGGGCAAGGTGTTCTCCCTCGACAAGATCGGCATGGTGGGCCACACCCTCGGCCGGTTCCGGGAGCTGATCCGCAGGCCCCACGGGATCCTGCTGGTCACCGGGCCCACCGGCTCGGGCAAGAGCACCACGCTGTACTCGGCGATCACCGAGATCAACAGCCCCGACAAGAACATCCTCACCATCGAGGATCCGGTCGAGTACGAGGCCCCGGGCATCGGCCAGGTGCAGGTCAACCACAAGATCCAGCTGACGTTCGCGTCTGCGCTGCGGGCCTTTCTGCGGCAAGATCCCGACGTGATCCTGGTCGGCGAGATCCGGGACTCTGAGACGGCGAACAACGCGGTCCAGGCCTCGCTCACTGGCCACCTGGTGTTCTCCACCCTGCACACCAACGACTCCGCCACCGCGTTTGCCCGGCTGTGCGACATGGAGGTGGAGCCGTTCCTGGTGGCCGACACCCTGCTTGGGGTGGTGGCCCAGCGCCTGGTGCGCACCGTCTGCCCCGACTGTCGCGAGCAGTATGTGCCCGACGAGCTGGAGCTGCGGGAGGTCGGCTGCACCCAGGAGCAGATCCGCCAGGTCACCAACGCGACGATCTACCGCGCGAGGGGCTGCGAGGAGTGCAACGGTGTGGGCTACTCCGGCCGGACGGGGATCTACGAGTTCCTCGAGAACAACGACGAGATCCAGCGGCTGGTGATCGCCAACGCCACCAGCTCCGAGATCACCAAGGTCGCGCGGGAGTCGGGCATGTTCACCCTGTTCG
>DRPG01000232.1 GCA_011376105.1 Deltaproteobacteria bacterium | reverse complement strand
CGCTTCCGCCTGCCCACGCCCAGCGCTCGGCGCCTCGCCGACGCTTCGCCCCTCCCCGAGCGCCCCGCCGAGCCCAGCCTCCGCCCCTCCGCCGGCGCTGCGCCCCTCCCCCAGCGCCCCGCCGAGCCCGTCGGTCGCCCCGAGCAGGGCCGTGCCCTCCCCGGACGCTTCGGTGAGACGTGCTGCTTCGTGAGGTTGTCGCGGGGATAGCGGTCGAGCGAGCCCGGCCACCCCCGGCCCTCCCCGATCGCTCGTGCAGACCGCGTAGGGTTCCCAGACAACCGAGCAGTCAAGGGAGGGACACGCTCACGACCTCGACCCGGACACAGTCGGAGACGCTGCTGAGCAGGGCCAAGCCGTAGCGCTCTAGGTGAGCCACCGGGATCGTGTGACTGAAGTCCACCACCACCCAGTCGCGACGCGATGTATCTGTCGGGAACACGAGATCGAGGCACCCCGAGACGAACGTGTCGCCATCGGGCAGGGAGAACGGAGTGAGGACCCAGCGCTCGGGAGCGCTCTGGGCCTTCCCGAGCACCGGGTGTCGCAGCAGAGCCCGGATCGCCTGGGTGCAGCGATCCACCAGGCCGGCCTGGCTTGGCTCTACGGCGTCGGCCACTAGCACGTCGAGCTCAGCCTCGAGCAGCTCGGGGCGGGCGGTCAGATCGAGCTGGGCCAGCACCCGCCCGATCACGGTGGCGATCGGGCCCGGGGTGGGGGAGCGGAGCCAGCGGGCGCTGTGGGCGCGGGAGGCCTCGATCGCGGAGGCCCGGGAGGCCCGGAAGGCCTCGGTGGGATCGGGTCCGCCGGGGGGGGGGGAGGTGAGCCAGCCGTCGACAGTGTCGTCGAGATCTGGGAACGTCTCGGTGTGTAGCGGTGGTGCGGGCAGCTCTGAGGCCAGCACCGTGGTGGCCTGGAGCAGGCCTGGGCCGAGGTGGTTCTGGATCAGGGTGTTGTCTTTGTGATCCACCAGCACCAGCTGATCCCGGGCCCGGGTGGTGGCCACATACATCCACCTGCGCCGCTCCGCCTCGTTGGCGAGCCGCTCCTGCTCGAGGTGCTCATCCCAGTCCAGGGGCACCAGATCCCCGATCCGGAGCGCGACCCGTCGGCCCCTGCGATCCACCACCGCCTGGACAGGCTCGCCCCCCCGCCGGGCACAGCACAGCACCACGATCGGTGCCTCCAGTCCTTTGGCCTTGAAGTAGGAGGTGATCTGCACCGCGTCGTGATCGGGATCGGTCCGGGGGAGATCCTGCTGGGCTTCGAGGGTGTCGAGGTGCTGCAGGGCTTGTCCAGGGCTGGTGGTGAGCGCTTCGCCCTCCTGCAGCAGGGCGCGGAGCTTGTCGAGGTTGGCCAGGCGCGCGGGGCCATCGCGCAGGAGCGCCCAGGTGCTGGTGATCTGGGTGCGCTCCAGCAGCTCGTCCAGCAGCGCGACCCACGAGCGCTGTCCCCGGTGGGTCGCCAGGGAGCGGAGGAGGGCGAAGGCGTCGGCGACGGGGCCTGGGGGTGGGGCGGGATCGGTGTAGCGCCAGGTGCCTCCGACGGCGCGGTGATGCGCCAGCATCTCCCAGTCCAGGCCAAACAGCCCGCGGAGCACAAAGACCAGGCTGCGCTCGTCGGTGGGCTCCTCCAGGGCCGCGAGGGCGGCCCGGCACAGGCGCACCTCGTCGCGCTTGAGGAAGGTGTTGCCGCCTTGGGTGAGGTAGGGGATCCGGGCCCGGAGCAGGGCTGCGCCCAGCGCGTCGGCCTGGGTCCAGGCGGGCAGGAGCAGCATGATGTCGGACCAGCGGACGGGCCGCAGCGCGCCGGTGGTGGGATCGGCCACCTGGCCCGAGCGGGCCAGCTCCAGGAGGTGTCGGACCACGCCGTCGAGCTCGGCCTCCAGCCCGGGCGGGGTCACCAGCCGGACCACGGGGGGCAGGGCGGCTGCGTGGCGGTGGGGGCGCTGGGGGACGTAGCCGGGCAGCTGTGCAAACGTGGAGTTGAGCCAGGCGGTCAGCCCTGGCACCGCGCGGAAGTTCTGCACCAGGGACAGCGCCGCACCGCTGCGGGCGACCAGCTCCTCAAGCTCGCTCCAGGTGTGGAGATCGGCTCGACGGAAGCGGTAGATGCTCTGGTGGGGATCGCCGACGACGAACAGGTGGCCCGGCCTCGGCGGGTGGGCGTTCCACGGACCCGTCGCGACGGGATCGCGGGCCAGCAGGGCTGCGATCTCCGCCTGGATGGGATCGGTGTCCTGGACCTCGTCCACCAGGATCGCGTCGTAGCGCGAGGCCAGGCGGCCCCGGGCCGCGCCATCGGTCAGGACGGTGGCGGCTGCGAACAGTAGATCGTCGTGATCCGCCACAGAGGACGCGGCCCGGGCCGCGGACACCAGGGGCATCCACCGGGCGTGGAGATCGCGCACCACCAGCCCGTGCAGCCGGGCGAGGTGTCGCTGGCGCCAGGAGCGGAAGGCGTCGAGGGCCTCGATGAAGGCCTCCTTGCCCCCCGCTCCCCAGGCATCCCGCCGGCCTCCGAGCTTGCGGCCTTGCTCCCTCGAGGTCAGGACCCGCGCCACCGCAGCGTCGGCGTCACAGATCACCGCGCCTTGGAGCAGGGCGCGCAGCGCCGCGTTGTTCTCGAGCAGCTTGTCGGTGTCTGGCTCGGTGCAGGTGCTCGCGGCCTCCTCGAGGCGGGCCCAGATCTCGCGCAGCTCCTCGACGGCGCCGTCAGGCACGAAGGGCTCTGGATCTGACATCGGGCGTAGATCCCGCCACGCCAGCAGGGCCCTGGCTGCTCGTCGCAGGGCCGCGGGCCGGACCCGCTGCTGAAGGATCAGCGCCGCCACGGTGTGGCGACGGCGGAAGTCCCGCTGCCAGGCCGCCAGGGTCTGGTCGATCTGATCGGCGGCCGGCCCGGGTCGGATCTGGGTGTCGGGGGACCACCCCGCCGCCAGCCCCTCGATCGCCAGCAGGCGGCTGCAGAAGCTGTGGATCGTCGACAGGGTCAGCTCGTGGAGCTGCGCGAGGATCTTCGCCAGGGCTGGATCGCTGCCCGCCGCCAGCCGGGCCTCCAGCGCGTCTCGGATCCGGAGCTGCAGCTCACCTGCGGCCCGCCGGGTGAAGGTGATCGCGGCGATCCGGGACGGGGGGGTGCCACAGATCAGCAGCTGCAGGAGCCGCTCGGTGAGCACCCGGGTCTTGCCCGAGCCCGCGGGGGCCGACAGCACGATCGAGGTGTCGAGCTGTTGAGCTGCCCGATCCCGGACGTCCTGGTCGTCGATGACTCTGCCATCGGCTGCCTGGACCAGGGGCACCTGAGGGCCGGCGCTCCGATCGGTCGTGGTCACGGGAGCGCTCCACAGATGGCGTCTATGGTGGGATCATCGAGGACGGGGGAGAGGGGCTCGGCGTGGAGGCGGAGCGGGTGGGACCGACGCCAGGGCCACCAGCCCGCCTTGACACACCGGGTGATCCGCTCTAGCGCCCGGGTGAGCTCGGCCCGGCCCTCCTCGAGCTCCAGCTCCTCGGTCCGGCCATCCAGCGAGCTGACGCGGATCAACGAGATCCCGGGGGTCACCATGGCGGCCAGCACCAGCTGGGGTGCGTCCCGGAGGAGCTGACCCCGGGCGGGTTTCTCGCGCTGGATAGAGGTGAGCACGCCGTCTGCGACCCACCCCTGCTGGGTCTCGACGATCCAGGGCAGCCCCGGCACCGGAGCGCCCATGGCCGGGGTGCTGCTGCCCTGGGGCAGCGCACCGGCGCCCTCGAGCTGGGCGAGGCGGTGCAGGGCCAGGGAGCGCATCAGGGCCAGCAGATCATCATCGACGTCGTCTCGGTGGGCCCTCCAGCCCTCGGTGGCTTCGTCCCAGGCGGACTCGAAGGCCTCCGGATCCCCCGAGGCCCGTCGCAACGCGGCGAGGAGCTGGCGATCCTGGAGCCAGGGGCTGGTTGGATCCGAGCCGGGGTATAGGGGCGGAGGGCTGCGGATCTCCAGGATCTGATCGACGAGGAACGCTCCGGGATCTCTGAGGAGCTGGGCCAGGGCCCAGGGGGTGGTGGGGCTGCCATCGAGGCCCGCCACGTCGATCAGTTGGGGGAGCAGCTTCCCGGTCCAGCGGGTGGGGGTAGGGGCGTCGAGCGCTCGGTGCAGCCCGAGCTGTCGACGGGCCACGGGGTGGGCCGCGAGCCGCCGCAGGCCCGCCCGGGGCGAGGCCAGGGTGCTGGCGATCCGGTGCTCCATTGGATCGATCGCCCGCGCTGGATCGTCGATCCAGGGCCGGGCCCGGCTGCCCACCCGCTGCTGCAGGCGAGCCAGCTCGCTGTAGCCCGCACGGTGACCACAAAGCACCGAGGCGATGTCGAGGAGCAGCGGACTGGGTAGCTCCGGGCGGGCCTCGAGGAAGTCGGTGGCCGGCGCGCTGAGCCACAGCGTGCCGGTGGCGGCGGAGACGATCGCTGCGAACCGGCGGGCCTCGAGCTCCGGACGCTCCCGGCTGTCGGGCAGCGCGGCACCGAGCTGGGCGTTGAGGCAGTGGATCAGCGCGTCCGGGAGCACAGGATCCTCGCTGGGGTGCCGGGGCAGGCGCCCGGCGGTCAGGCCGGTGACCGCGATCAGCTCGAAGGCCCCCCCGAGGAGCCCCATCGGAGGCAGGACCCGGACCGCGGCCTCAGACAGCGAGCCCCGGAGGCGCTCGGTGGTCTGCAGGAGCTCTTCGAGCTCCCGGGCGACGGCGGCCAGCGACAGCCACGGCCCCACAGCCGCAGATCTCGTACCTCCCCAGCGCGAGAGCAGCGCACAGAGCTCGTCGCGATCGTCTCCCTCGACCCACCACCGGGACAGGAAGCCCTGCAGCGCGCCGGCGTGGACGCTCAAGGGCGCCTCGGTGTCCAGCGCCGCCAGCTCCCCCTGCAGCGCCCGCAGCGTCGCCACCAGGCTCAAGGCGGCGTGCCGGTCTGTCTCAGCCTCGATCCCCTGCGCGTCGAGGCCTGAGACCCAGTCCGCGATCGCCTCGGTGATGGTGGCCCCCGTGCCCACCGCTCCGCAGCGCGACAGCACTGAGCGCCACGCGCCGGGCCCCGGGGGGGGCTGGGGAGGCTTCAACCCTGGCTGCCGCAGCAGCTCGTGCCACGCCGGCACGCTCGTGGAGCCGGTGGCGAGCGACAGCGTGAGGCGGAGGAAGCGGGCCACAGGGGTGGTCGCCAGCGGTGGACCCACCAGGTGGACCGCGGGGATCCGGGCCCGGGATAGCTGTGCGTGCAGCTCCTCGCTCTGAGCTGCGTCGGGCAGGACGATCGCGATGCGATCCAGCGGGGTTCCAGCCTGGATCGCGTCGAGGACGACCCGCACCGCCTCCCGGATCTCCCGGATCTCGTCGGGGGTCTGGGCGAGGATCAGGCTTGGATCAGGGGGATGGACAGACCCAGAGGAGGCGGATCGAGGGCGCCCGGGGCTGAACAGGTTCCGGGCGACCACCGCCCGCGCCGACCCGCCCTCGGCGGGGACCTCGAGCACAGGGCCCTGCACCGCGATCCGTAGCCCCTGAGGTGCCGCGGGGAGGTGGTACCAGGGAGCGGGCCGGATCTCTGCGTGGGGGTGGACGGCCAGCCAGGCCCGGAGCACCTGGTGGACATCCCGGCGCAGACGCCGATCGCCGAGCACGACCGCGCCAGCCCATGGGCTGAGCGGGATCCGGGGCAGGGCCGCAGCACACAGCTCTGAGAGGTCATACAGCCCCCCGGTGCGCCGGCGCTCGGCGATCCCCTCGAGCAACCCCGCGAGGAAGCGGAGGCGCTCGGTGTGTGTGGGATCTGAGATCTGCAACAGATCGTCGGGGGTGACGCCGGAGGCCATCAGGGCCTGCAGCGCCTGGACGAGCTGGCCCCGCCAGCCGGGCTGGCCCAGGACCCCCGCGGCTTGCTCCCTGCCTCCGCTCGCTTCGCCTTCCCGCCGCTCTTGGACGAGCGCGCGGACCGTCGCCCTCAGCCAGCCCCCGGGCGCAGGCCGTAGACCGGCCGCGGCGAGGGCCGGTCGCCCCAGCTCCCGCACCAGCCCCTCGGGGGTCAACAGCTCGATCCGGATCACCGGACCCACCGCCGCGAGCTGCTGCTGGAGCAGGACTGCGTTGAGACGGGATGGTGCGATCACCGCGATCGGTGCAGCCCGATCCCCCAGGGTGGCGCGGATCTGGGTGATGGCTGTGGTGAGGGTCTGGCCGAGCGGGGTGGGTGGGGTGGGGATGGTGCCTCCTCTGGACGGAGGGCGGGGCAGGGGCTCTCCTGACCTATTGGCCCGGTCGTTGCGTTGGCGCACCCCCTACGGACACATTCTGGCATGTTTGCGCCCTGAGCACACCCACAGCGAGCCAACTGGTCGAAGCCGGATCGTTTCATGATCTAGAAAGAGACTCGCCTTTTTGCTCCAGGGCTGCTCCCTCAAGCTGCCCCGGAGGGCCCGAGCCTCAGGCCAGGGGCGATCGGCGCAACCCGGGAGGCCCATCCGGTTGGGCTCGCCATGCCCAGGTGATCGCTGAGGGGGCTTGCAGCGTCCGAGCGAACGCCGAGCCGCGCCCGAGCGAACGCTGAGCCCCTGGGCGCTGTGGGTGCTCTCTGGGCGAGCCCCCCAGGGAGCGGACAGCGCCCACAGCCTTCCCCGTTGGTTCGGCCCGAGCCGTCGACTTCCCACCCCTTCACCGGGGCTCTCTGGAGAGGGTCGAGCGTGAGGAGGGGGTACGAGGGGATCTGCTGACCTGTGTGGGCCCCTACGAAGCGTCCCCTGGCGCTCGAGGTCGAAAGGCCCAGGGCTGCCGATGGGGCGCAACCTCAAGGCACGGCGCTGCACGTCCAGCGTCTCCAGCGTTCGCCTTCGCACTGAGACTCTCCGCCAGCCACTCCCGCCCACGTCCAGCGCTTGCCCCTCCCCTAGCGCTCCGCCGGAGCTTGTCGGTCGCTCCGAGCAGAGCCACTCCTGCTCCTCTCCGAGCGTCTTGCTGAGCCTGCAGGCCCAGCCGCTCGCCCAGCTGTGCCCGCAGCGTCCGAGTGTTTGCTGGTATAGGCGCGCACTGCTCGAAGAATTAGCGGTACATACGAGGTTTTTGCGAAACACAAGCGTTATATGTTTGGGTTTTACGAACAATATCCGGATTCAGGGGGGAGATTCCGGGGCTGCCGATGGAGCGCAGGCGCTCCGCGAGACGTCGCACGCTCTTGGGCTTCAGCTGTTTTGCGTACTTCGGTCGGAGCTTTGGGGTGGTGCCGGCGGTCTCTCAGCGTGCGGTTGGACGCTTCGGGCGCGGCGGGGCGGGGCTCCCGGGGAGCGGCGAGCCCCCACAGCCCTCTCTCTTGGTTCGGCTCGAGACCCGGGCCTCCACCCCTTCAAAGTAGGGGCTCTTTGAGTCGGGGCGAGCGTGTTGAAGGCCCCTGCGAAGTGCCCCTTGGGTCGTCGAGCCTCACGGCGGCGGGGCGGGGCTCCCGGGGCTGACGACGAAGCGCATGAGTCGGGACGAAGCGCCGTCCCCCCAGCGTCTGCAGCCCTCGCCCCTGCACGGAGGTTCTTCGCAGCCCCTCCCCTCCGCCCGCCCACGTCCAGCGCTCGCCCCTCCGCCGACGCTTCGCCCCTCCCCGAGCGCCTCGCCGAGCCCGGCCTCCGCCCCTCCGCCGGCGCTGCGACCCTCCTCGAGCGCTCCGCCGAGCCCGTCGGCCGCCCCAAGCAGGGCCGTGCCCTCCCGGACGCCCCGGTCAGACGTGCTGCTTCGTGAGGTTG
>DRPG01000231.1 GCA_011376105.1 Deltaproteobacteria bacterium | reverse complement strand
GTGGTGAGGCGCCTCGCGAACCCACCGCCCGTGGACGCGGTCCATAGATCGTCCTCGCAGGTGAACACGATCGTGTCCTGGTGGAGCGTCGGGAAGCGGATCCAGCGGCCTGTCATCGATCCTCCGGCCGGTCCCTCTATCTACCCAGGAGAGATGGAGCGAAGCGGACAGAGCACACGATCCCCGCTGGGGGATGAGGCCCCGGGCCTCCGACGGGATCCGCCGGGGAGGAGCGCGTGCGGCCCCGGGACGTCGGGACACCTTGGCAGGGCCGGCTGCGCCTCGTACATTGCCGGTCGACCCGGAGGCCCCGTGTATCGGCTGTCGATCGCCATGATGACCATCCTCGTCACCTCCGCCTGCGAGATCCCACCTCGCTTCGTCCAGGAGTCCGGCGAGATCGACGGGTTCCTCGCGCGCAGGGCCTATCGATCCGCCTGTGTGGGGCTGACCGCCTCCGACGAGTCCCTGCGGGAGTACACCGCTGAGAAGCTCGCTGAGTACCCGCACATCAAGGCCGCGACCGACTGTGTCTGCGAGGCCCTGTACGACGCGGACGCGGGCACGTTCGATGCGGCCGTGGCCACGGGCTTGGCCGGCTCCCACCGCGACGATCTGGCCAGCTGCCTGGCGCCCGCCCTCGACGACGAGCGGATCGAGGGTGACGATCGCGCGGATCTCGTCCGGGTCCTCGGGGGGATGGACGCCAAGGGGGCCTACGACGCGCTGGCGTCGCTGGTTCGCTCGGATCCCCTGCCCTCGGTCCGCGCCATGGCGGCGGGGGCTGTGCGGCCGAGCCCGGCGGCGATCCCCCTCTTGATCGAGGCGCTGCAGCTCGATGACGAGGCTCAGGTCCGGGCCGCCGCCGCCACCGCCCTGGCGGATCGCAAGGACGATGCGGTGATCGAGGCCATCACCACCGCCGCTGCGTCCGATCCCGACGGCGGGGTGCGGGGTGCGGCCCTGAGGGCTGCGGTCTCCCTGAAGCTCTCCCAGACCGACGACATGGTGTGCCGTGCGATGCTCGAGGATCCAGACGAGCGGGTGCGGCTGGCCGCGGTCCAGTCCTGGAAGGGCACCAAGCGCAAGCGGGCGCTGGACTGTCTCGATCGGCGGATGAAGGCTGAGGAGGAGTCCGGGACAGTGCGGGCCGCCTTGCTGGAGACCCTCGGGGCCTCCCCCTCCGATCGAGCCGCCCTGATGTTGTGCGACAACATCGGGATCTGGGTCCGCAGGTACGTGCACGGGAAGGTGGCCTACGAGATCGAGGGGGCCGACATCGTGCGCGCTCAGAACAACCGCGACTGGGAGCGCTCCTATGCGTGTGTCGCCGCGGCGATCCGCCAGGGCGGCTACAGCTGCTATGGTCGCAACTACCTCGGCCACTGGATGCGGGATCTCGGGGGCAAGGCCTCGACGCCCCTGTGTCCGGGCATGCGCAGGAACTAGAGCGATGTCGTTGGAGCAAGCCCTCAAGGAGGCCCCGCGCCGCCAGGCCATCGTCGCTGACTGTGTGCGGATCCTCGAGGAGGAGATCGCCGCGAAGCGCGGCCTGGGGGGCAGGGCGCTCCGGGCGGGGTACGCGGCGTTCCAGAGCGTGCGGCCCGGGATCTCGCACGCAGCCTTCGATCGCCTGTTGCCCCGGTTCGCGCCGGTGATCGATCCCCACTGGGACCGGGCCTGCAGCGGGGGAGATCCAAGGGCATACTTCCGCTCTCACGAGGGAGAGATCGCGGATGGCCTGCTGGCGGTGACCGATCAGCTCGCGGAGCGGGCGACGAACCGTGGCCTCTCGAGGCTCTACCGCTCCCTCCGGGGGCGAGCCCGTCCCCACGTGATCTCGGGCGTTCAGCGCATCCCGGAGCTGATCGAGGCCCACCTGCCCCGGTGACTTTGTGTAGACTGCACCGCATGTATGGCATCCTCGAAGGGCAGCCGTTCCAGGTCTTCGCCCGCCGCGACGCGTCCGGCGTCAACCTGGTGATCCGGTTCGAGTGCAAGGAAGGAATGGGGATCCTCGGGATACGTAAGGTGGGGAGGGAGGATCCCTCCCCGTCTGCGATCTATGAGGAGGAGGAGATCGAGCCTGGCTCGCTGCGGGCGGGGCGCTTCGTCCATGTGCTGAGCACGGGGCAGCGACAGAGCTACGCGCTGTCCCGGATCTCGAGTGAGGTGGCCGGTCGCCTGCCCACCGACGCCTGGGTTGAGCTGAAGCCCCAGACCGAGTATGGCTTCCGCTACCTCGTGGCTCCCGAGGAGGATCTGATCGATGGGGGGCTCTCTCCCGCGGCGGTGGTGGTGGATCCGGAGGCTGCCCGGCGGACCCCCCCCCAGCCCGAGCGGGGGCCACCCCCAGCGAAGCCCGCTCCCTGTCCGCCGCCCGTTGCACCTCCGGCCCAGGCCCCGATGAACCCGGGCCTGGCGGAGGCCACCCTCAAGGGGCTCTCCAGGGAGCAGGCCATCGACTACCTGCGGATCGAGATGG
>DRPG01000230.1 GCA_011376105.1 Deltaproteobacteria bacterium | reverse complement strand
GTTGTAGCCCACGATCTGATCCCCCATTCGGGAGAAGCGCTTCTCGAACAGGTTGAACCCCGCTAGGCCGTTGCGTCCGAGGTGACGCACCACCTGCCCCTCCTCCCCCACCAGCTCGTCGACCGTGACGGCCTGGCCCTCAGCCAGCGCATACAGCGCGTGCTGCTCCCGGCCGTCGAGGCTGCGGACCCAGGCGACCCGCTCGTCGTGGCCTGCGCGCCGCAGCGCTTCGGTGATGGGAGCTAGCTCCTCGACATCGTGGGGTCTTGGGATCGGCAAGGGTCCCTCCGTTCGGTGGAGGCTCCGTTAACCTGTGGAGCGCGAGGTGATGCTCCTGACGGATTCACCGCGACGTCCCGCGCCTCCCCACGAGACGTCCGTGGTACACCCACGCCCTGGAGGTGAGCAGTGGATCGACGGTGGTGGATCCTCGTGGGGATCGGCTGTGTGCCCAAGGCCTCGCCCGAGGCAGGGATGGAGGCCCCACGGCCCGAGCCCGCTGATCTCGCCCCCCGTGGCACACAGATCGACGTGATCCATGGGCTGTCCGTCGCCGATCCCTACCGGGGGCTCGAGGATCCAGCGCAGCGGAGCGACTGGCTGGCCGCCCGCAACGCCGCCGCCCTGGACTACACCGACGGGCTCGAGCCCCGCCGCTGGCTCCAGCAGCGCTTCCAGCAGCTGTGGCGCTACGACGACGAGACCCTGCGGACCCCGTGCCTGCTGGGGGATCGCCAGCTGTACCGCACCAGGGGCGCCGAGCAGGACAAGTGGGTGCTGCACCTCGCCCAGGGCAGCGACGATCCAGGGCGGGTGATCCTCGATCCGAACACCTGGGAGCAGACTGAGCAGCTCGCCTCCTTCACCCCATCCCCCGACTGCCGCTATGCGGTGGTGGGACGGGCCCGGGCGGGCGACGAGGATCCAGTGTTGTCGGTCCTCGATCTGGACACCCTGCGGACAGGCCCCGACACCTTCCGGGGCTGGAAGCAGGGAGGCGTGTCCTGGCGCCACGACGGCTCAGGCTTCTTCTACAGCGCCAAGCCGGCGGAGGGGGAGATCGGCGATCGAGGCCACTTCTACCACCACCGCTCCTGGTGGCACACCCTGGGCACCAGCGCCGACGCCGACGAGCTTGTCCTGTGGTCGGACGAGGACAAGAACCTGTGGCACAGCACCTGGATCAGCGAGGACGGGCGGTGGAAGCTAGAGCACCAGGGCCTGTTCAACAGCAACCGGATGTGGATCACCGAGATCGACGCACCGCAGCCCGAGCGCAGGGCGATCATCGACACCCTCGACGGCCGGGTCCAGGCTCGGGTGGTCGAGGATCGGCTGCTGATCACCACCGATCTCGGCGCCCCACGGGGGCGGGTGATGGTCGCGGATCCAACCTCGCCGGGTCGTGGGGGCTGGCGGGAGCTGATCGCCGAGCGCGACGACATCCTCGAGGAGATCACCCCCGCCGCCGGGCGGCTGTATGCGCGCTACACCCGAAACGTCTCCACCGCCATCGTGATCTACGATCTAGACGGTGAGGAGCTGGGGGAGGTCGAGCTGCCCACCCTCGGCTCGGCGACGGTCTGGGGTCGGTGGGGGCTGGACGAGGTCCGCATCACCTTCGAGTCCTTCGGGCACCCTGCGACGATCTACCGCCACGATCCGGAGACGGGCAGCCTCGAGGTCCTCAAGCGGAGCCCGGTGCCGGTGGATCCATCCCTGCTCGAGCAGATCGAGGTCGATCAGGTGTGGTTTAGCAGCCGCGACGGCACCCGGGTGCCGATGTTCCTCGTCCACACCGGCGAGCGCACCGAGCCCGTCCCGACCCTGCTCACCGGCTACGGCGGGTTCAACATCTCCCGCAGGCCCAGGTTCTCGACCACCGCCCTGACCTGGCTCGAGCGAGGAGGCAGCTTCGTGTTGGTCAACACCCGCGGCGGGGGAGAGTTCGGCAGGGCGTGGCACGAGGCGGGGATGGGCGAGCACAAGCAGAACGTGTTCGATGACTTCCTCGCCGCCGCCACCTGGTTGATCGAGGAGGGCTGGACCACGCCGGAGCGGCTGGCCATCTCCGGAGGCAGCAACGGGGGCCTGCTGGTGAGCGCCGCGGTGACCCAGGCCCCCGAGCTGTTCGGGGCGGTGCTGTGTCGGGTGCCCCTGACCGACATGGTGCGCTTCCACCGCTTCGGGATCGCCGACATCTGGACCGAGGAGTACGGCAACCCCGACGATCCCGACGCGCTACCCCACCTGCTCGCCTACTCCCCCTACCACGCCGTGGTGGAGGGCACCGACTACCCCGCGATCCTGGTGGTTGGATCCGACAACGACGCGAGGACCGATCCAGTCCATGCGATGAAGTTCGCCGCCGCCGTGCGCTACGCCGACGCCGATCGCGGCACCGAGGAGCCCATCCTGCTCCTGGTGCGCTCCGACAGCGGGCACCGGGGCGGCGTCACCATCGACGTCCGGGCCGATCAGGCCTCCCGGGAGCTCGGGTTCCTGATGCAGCAGGTCGGGATGGCCCACCCCACTGGTGCTGGTGCTGGTGCTGGTGCTGGTGCTGGTGCTGGTGCTGGTGCTGGT
>DRPG01000229.1 GCA_011376105.1 Deltaproteobacteria bacterium | reverse complement strand
GGCGACCACGATGTTGGTCTTGACCTCGACCACCCCCGCCTCGCCCTCGACCTTGAGGGTGTGGAGCCCCTCCACCAGCTCAGTCTCGAGCGGGATCGTGCCCAGGACCCAGCCATCGACCCGAACGGCGTCGCCCTCCCGGCCCGCCAGCACGATGCGCACCTTGCCCTGTCGCTCGGTGTGGTGCACGACCTCGATCGACTCTGCTCTCCTGCGCATGGCCTCGATCTCTTCTGACCTCTTGCGCATGGCCTCGATCTCTTCTGACGTCATGGGGCCCGCGACGGCTAGGCCCAGCATCCAGATCCACATCTCGCCTCCGCTGTGGCGGTATTGTATCTGCCCCCCACGCCGACGTGGACACCCGGGTACCCCCCGGGCGTCCACAAGCTGCCCGGGATCTACGCCTGCATGCGGGCGTGGGCGTGCTCTGCGGCGATCTTGGCCTGGCGCCAGCGCTCGCTGGAGACGTCTGCGGTGGCCAGCACCTGCTCGGCGGCGGCGGCGTCGGAGGCGGCCTGGGCCTTGTCGATCCCGGAGCTGATCTCGCAGCTGTCGGTCAGGATGGTGACCCGATCGGGCCCCACCTCGGCGAAGCCCCGTCCGACCACCCACTGGTGGACCCCGTCGGCGTCGGTGACCACGCACCGGCCGGCGCGGAGCAACGTGAGCACTGCGTCGTGCTGGGGATAGATCCCCATCTCCCCCTCCCACGCCGGCAGCAGGACCTCCGACGCGGGGCCAGAGAAGGCGCGGGCCTCCGGCGTGACGATCTCGACCTGGAGCGTGGTGGACATCAGCTCTCCTCGGCCATCTCTTTGGCGCGGGCGAGCACATCCTCGATGCCGCCCTGCATGTAGAACGCGTCCTCGGGCAGCTCGTCGTGCTTGCCCTCGAGGATCTCCCTGAACGCCCGGATCGTGTCCTCGATCTTGACGTACACGCCCGCGCGGCCGGTGAACTGCTCAGCGACGTGGAACGGCTGGGAGAGGAACTTCTGGATCTTGCGGGCCCGGGCCACCACCAGCCGGTCTTCCGCCGACAGCTCGTCCATCCCGAGGATGGCGATGATGTCCTGGAGCTCCTTGTATCGCTGGAGCACCTGCTGCACCGCCCGGGCGGTGTCGTAGTGCTCCTCGCCCAGCACGTGGGGCTCGAGGATCCGGCTGTTGGAGTCGAGGGGATCCACCGCGGGGTAGATGCCCATCTCCGAGATCCGGCGGCTGAGCACCGTGGTGGCGTCGAGGTGGGCGAAGGTGGTCGCCGGGGCGGGATCGGTCAGGTCGTCGGCGGGCACATACACGGCCTGGACGCTGGTGATCGAGCCCTTGTTGGTGGAGGTGATCCGCTCCTGCAGGGCGCCCATGTCGGTGGACAGGGTGGGCTGGTAGCCCACCGCAGACGGGATCCGACCCAGCAGCGCGGACACCTCGGAGCCCGCCTGGGTGAAGCGGAAGATGTTGTCGATGAACAACAGCACGTCCTGGCCGGCCTCGTCACGAAAGTACTCAGCCATCGTCAGCGCGGACAGGGCGACCCGGGCCCGGGCCCCGGGGGGCTCGTTCATCTGGCCATACACCAGGGCAGCCTTGGACTTTTTGAAGTCTCCGGGGAAGATGACGGCCTTGTCGCCGCCTTCCTGCATCTCCTCCCAAAGATCGTTGCCCTCGCGGGTGCGCTCGCCCACACCCGCGAACACGGAGTAGCCACCGTGGCCCTTGGCCACGTTGTTGATCAGCTCCATGATGAGCACGGTCTTGCCCACCCCGGCGCCGCCGAACAGGCCGATCTTGCCGCCCTTGGCGTAGGGCGCGAGCAGATCGATCACCTTGATCCCGGTCTCCAGCGCCTCGACCGTCACCGACTGATCGGTGAACGAGGGCACGGGGCGGTGGATGGGCCAGAACTTGGTGGCCTTGACCTCGCCCAGCTCGTCGACGGCCTCGCCGATGACGTTGAAGATGCGGCCGAGGACTTCTTCGCCCACGGGCACGGAGATGGGCTTACCGGTGTCGCTGACCTGCTGGCCGCGCTGCAGTCCGTCGGTCATGTCCATCGCGATGGTGCGCACGACGTTGCCCCCGAGGTGTGCGGCGACCTCGAGGACCAGGTTGTTCTCGCGATCGTCGAGGCGGGAGTTGGTCGCTCGCAGGGAGTTCAGGATCTCCGGGACCT
>DRPG01000228.1 GCA_011376105.1 Deltaproteobacteria bacterium | reverse complement strand
TCCTTCCGATCGTATCGCTGGAGCTTCCAGTTCTTGTCCATCTGCCGCTCGACCACCCGTGACCTGAGAGTATCAGAATCCTGCCGAGCCGTGAAATAGCCAAGACATGGCCGCCGTACACCCCACAAACCCTCCACCGGAGACGACGCTGCTGGCCCTGCGACTACACGAAGGAACAGACGACGAGCCCGCGCGGATCCTCGCCGCGCGGGACGGGGATCTGAGCGCTCGCACCTGGCTCGTCGATCGGTGGGGCGGGCCGGTGTTTCGGTTCTGCCGTCGGATGCTGAACAACGACCAGGACGGCCGCGACGCCGCTCAGGACACCCTGGTCAAGGTGCTGCGCAACCTCCACCGGTACGATCCCAAGCGCTCGTTCTCGACCTGGGTGTTTGGGATCGCACGGAACACCTGCATCGACGAGCACCGTCGCCGGAAACGGCGCTCCTGGGACGAGCCCAGGGACGTGGTCGATCTGCACGCCTCCCCGATGCTCGACGCGGTGCGGCTGCAGCGAGCGGAGCTGCTGGAGCGAGCGCTCCAAGACATCCCCCCCATGTACCGAGAAGTCCTCATCCTCTACCACTTCGAGCACAAAAAATACACCGAGATCGCCGAGATCCTCGAGCTTCCCCTCGGCACCGTGATGAACCGCATCTTCCGCGCACGGAAGAAGCTCCGCGCTGCCTACGAGCAGCACGGAGGAGATCAGCCATGAGCCAGCACGTCCCAGCAGATCTACTCCAGGCCTTCGTCGAGGGCGAGGTCGGGGAGCAGCTGTCCGTCCACATCGCTCAGCACGTCGACGACTGCCCCTCGTGTGCGACCCGGGCGGCGGGCCTCGAGCCCCTGGCGTCGGTCTTTGCCGCGGTCAAGGATCCGATCCCACCCCCGGATCTGACCCAGGTGGTGCTGAGCCAGCTGGAGCGGCCCGAGCGGGTCCCTACGCTGGAGATCAGCGTCGGTGCAGCCTTGCTGGCCTGTGCCTCGATCCTCGCCCTGGGGATCGAGGGGCCGACGGCCCTCGCGACCGATCTCAGCGTCGTGGTGAGCGCATTCGCGAGCCTGGGGCGGGGCCTGCAGGCCGCCCTCGGCTCCTTCCAGCTCGCCCTGAGCGCGTCCACCGCCCTCGCCGCGCTGGGCGTGGCGCTCACCCTTCACTTTGCCTCGCTGCCTCCGAAGACCTCCGTCCGGAGGGCGTCATGATCGCCACCCCGCTGCTGCTCGCCCTCGCCCTCGCCCCGTCCGCCCTCGCCCAGGCCCCCTCCAGCTCCGCGCTCGAGGCGGAGCCCACCGAGCTAGAGCACGAGCGCGCCCGGCTCGCCGCCGAGCAGCAGGCCCTGCGCCGGGAGATGCAGGCCCTGCGCAGAGAGGTCGCAGAGCTCCGCGACGAGCCGATCGACGGAGACGGAGACGGAGAGCAGATCGGGTTTGGCCGGCATGTGTCGGTCAGGGCTGGCCAGCAGCGCGATGAGGTCGTCTCCTTCGGGGGCGACGTGGTGATCGAGGGGAGCGTCGTCGGCGACGCGGTGTCCTTCGGGGGCGACGTGGTGATCGAGCACAGCGGCCGGGTCGGCGGAGACGCGGTGTCCTTCGGGGGTGAGGTGATGGTCCTCGATGGCGGCACGGTCGAGGGCGATCGCGTCACCATGGGCCTGCCCGGCGTCGCCCTCGAGCTGGCCCCGGCCGCAGGCGATCACCACGCCGTCGGCAGCATGCCCCTGGTGAGCGACACCAGCCTGCTGCTGCAGCAGCTGTACCACCGGCTGGTGCTCCTGCTGTCGGTCGCAGGCGCGGGGGTGCTGGTGGTGGGGCTGTTCCCCGGCCGGGTGAGCCGCGTGGCCCGGGATCTCGAGCAGCGCCCCGTCCGGGCGGCGCTGGTGGGCCTGCTCGCGAGCGGCTCTATCACCCTGTTCAGCGTGCTGTTCGGCCTCAGCACCCTGGGGCTGGGCCTGCCGGTCAGCGCGATCTTGATGGGGGGGCTCGGGCTGGCCTGGCTGCTGGGCTTCGTCGGCCTGTGCGAGGTCGTGGGCGATCGCCTCCCTCTAGAGCGCCGCCCCCACGGCCGCTGGCTCGCGTTCCTGGTGGGGATCGTGCTGCTGACCCTGGTGAGCAGCCTGCCCTGGATCGGGTGGCTGGTGATCGGCGCCGCCAGCATCATCGGCGTCGGTGGAGCGCTGTCCACCCGCTTCGGCGCGGCGACCTGACGCTCAGGCCCGCCCCCGCCGGGGTCCGGCCCTGCCCAGGGGCTACGGCACCCGCTCGGCGATGACCCCCTTGAGGATCTCGGGATCGGAGAGGGGATCGTCGGGCAGCGCAGCCCCCATCCGTCGATCGAGCACGCTCGCCTCGCGCAGGCAGCGCTCGGCCTCAGTGGTGCGCCCCGCGCTCTGCCAGGCCGAGGCCCGGATCAGCAGCAACAGCGGGCGGTGCTCCTGGACGAGATCGGCGTCGAGCTGGAGCGCCTTCTCTGCGAGCTCCCCGGCCTCCCGGTGCGCATCTTGGCGCAGGGCGAGCTCAGCGAGCCTCAGGTAGGCCACGGGCTGCTGGGGATCGAAGTCCAGGGAGCGCTGGTAGTGCTGCGCAGCCTTGTCCTGACGCTGCATGTGCAGATCCAGGATCCGCCCCTTGGTCATGTAGGCGTCGATGACGTCGTCGGGGACAGTGGCGTGGTAGATGATGTTGTTGTAGACGTTGAGCAGGTTGCTCCAGTCGCTCCGATCCTCGAGCACCAGCGCCATGCCCTTGAGGGCCCCGACGTGGTTGGGGTGGAGCTCCAGCGCCTTGTTGAAGCGCTTGTACGCCTTCTCGGTGTTGCCGAGCTTGCGCTCCACCAGCCCGAGCGAGGTGTAGGTGGACGCGACCTTCTGCCGATCCCCGTGGCCCCCGGAGAGCTGCAGCAGCTGGCGGTAGACCCGCTCGGCCTGCTTCCACTGCTCGGCCTCGGTGTACAGCGGACCGACCGCCTCGAGGCTGGGCAGGTGGGTGGGGTTGAGCTCCAGCGCGCGCTCGTACCTGGGCAGCGCCTCCGCGTGCTCGGCCCTCCGGCGCAGCATCTCGGCGAAGTAGAAGTAGAACGACGACAGCTCCATCCGGGTGTCGAAGTCGTCGAGATCCTGGCCCCGCTCCACCACCGGCTCCAGCCGCTGACAGATCGGCATCGCTCGCTCGTAGCGCCCGCTCTCAAACAAGTGGGTGGACATGAACCGCAGCGCGGGCTCGTGGTTGGGTTGGATCTCCAGGATCTGGGCGTAGAAGGTCGCAGCTGAGTCTCGATCGTGTCGGGCCTCCACCTCGATCCGGGCGGCGTCCAGCAGGGCCGTGATCCGCTCGTCTTCGCCGATCTCGGCCTTGGCCTGGAGCGCCAGGGCCCGGACCGCAGACGGCCAGTCGGCCCTGGATCGAGCCAGCCCCTCGAGGCGCTTGGCCGCGATGTAGTCAGGGGGCACCACCGCGACGGCCTGCTGGTAGTAGCCCGCGGCGTCGTCACGGCCGAGCTGATCCTCGCAGGCGATCCCCACCCGGCGGAGCAGCGCGCCCTTCTCTGCGCCCGAGAGGATCTGGGCCAGCGCCTCACCGCTCTCGACGAACACGTCCCATGCACCCCGGGACTCGGACAGGCTCAGCAGGTGCTGCAGCCCCTCGGGATCCTGAGGGGCGATCTCGACCAGGGAGCGCCAGGCATCGATCGCGACGTCGGGATCTCCGATGAGCTCCTCATTGACCTGCGCGATCCGGCGGCGGAGATCGACCTTGCGGGCGCCCTCCGCCAGCCCAGCCTCGCGCTGGAGCACCGCCACGAGCCCCGGCCAGTCCTCGGCGGCCTCAGCCAGACGCTTCAGCCCGGCGAGGGCCTCGACGTCCGAGGGGAGGTGCTCGAGGGCATCGAGGTAGGCAGTGCGGGCCTCGACACGCTTGTCCGCGCGCTCGTAGACCTCGCCGACCCGGCGCTGGTACCGAGCCGCGTCCTCAGCGGCGGACGCGGTCTCGGCGAGCTCCCGGAGATAGCCGATGGCCATGTCGACCTCGCCCCGCGCTCCGGCGATCCGGGCCAGGGCCTCGGTGACCTCGCGATCGGTGGGGTTGTCGTCGTGCAGCCTGCGGTACAGCTCCCACGCCGCGTCGGTCTCGGCGAGGTGCTCGGCCAGCAGCCAGCGCCGCTTCTGATCGGCCTGGGTCAGCACCCGGGGATCGTTGCAACGCTCGCGCCGCCGCACCAGGGTGTCGTGGACCTGCTGCCAGGCCTCGGCCTCTTCATAGAGGCGCTCGAGCACGATCAGCGCAGCGAGCCGCCGGCCCGGATCCAGCTCGTCCTGGGTGAGCATCGCCTCCAGGGCCTCCGCCGCCGCCAGGGGCTCCCCCGCATCCGCGAGCGCCTCAGCGAGGCGCTCAGGCGGAGCCTCAGACAGGGTCTGCACCAGCCCGTCTCGATCTCCGGTGGCCACCAGCCCCCGGACCACCCCGGTGAGGGCGGACTCGGAGTGTGGCCGGGCGGACAGGACGATCCGCCAGTGCTCTAGCGCCTCGGCGTCCTTCCCGGCGCTGCGGAGCTGCATCCCGGTCCACGAGCCATAGGCTGCAGCCAGGCTGGGCTTCTCCGCGTTGCGGGCGATGGTGGAGTAGGCGCGGAGCATCGCGTCGGCGTCCCCCACCTGCTGGGCCATGGTCGCGGCCCTGGCGGCGACCCCCAGCGCGTCCGGGCTTCGATCCAGCAGCTCGAGCAGCATCGGCAGCGCCTCGGCGGGGCGACCCGCGGCGGACTGCAGGCGCGCACGCTCGACCGCGTCCTCGGCGCTATCGAGGTGCCCCAGGATCTCCAGCGCGAGATCCTGCGCCCCGAGCCTCAGCGCCATCCGGGCGCAGGCCCGCAGGGGACGACCTTCGACCTCCATCTTCATGATCCGGCGCAGCACCTCCAGCGCCCGGGCGCCCTTGCCCGCCCGGGCGAGCAGGACCGCGGCCCGGGCCCCGAGGCGGGCCTTGGTGGGGGTGGGGGGCCCCTCCAGCGCCCGGAGGTAGATGTTGGTCAGCGCCTCCTCGTCCCCCTCCGCGACGCACTGCACCTCCAGCGCTGCGAGCGCGCCGGTGTGATCGGGGCTCTCAGTCAGGATCCGCTGGAGATCCCTGCGGGCGGCGGGGCCCGGGCCCGCGGCCTCCGCGGCGGCGAACAGGCCCCAGGCCCGCTCGGAGCGACCCTCGGCGTGCTTGGCCTCCTCCCGGTAGATCCCCGCATCTCCGGCGGCGTCGCCGGGGCTGGCGACGGTCCGCAGCAGCCACCGCGCAGGGCGAAACGCTGGATCGGCGAGCAGCGCATGGCCGAGGCAGGCCCGGGCAGCTCCATCGTCGACCACCCGCTCGGCGAACAGCCGGCCCGCCCGGTACAGGTAGGCCGCGCGGCGGTGGGGATCGTCGGTGGCGTCTCCGGCGGCCTGGAGCACCTGGGCGAGGCCCAGCCAGTCGTCCTTGGCCTCGAGCAGCATCGACATCGCCTCGATCGCGGCGGGGTGATCCGGCTCGGCGTCGAGCGCCCGGCGGAGATCGGCGAGCGCAGCGTCGCGCTCCTCGGCGTCCTCCATGGGCCAGGGGCGCGCAGGGTAGCAGAGGATCGTGGCCGCCTCGTGCAGCCACATCGCCCGCTCGGCCGGCGTCGCGGCCGCGGCGGCCTGAGCGCGACGGAGCTCAGCGAGATCGTGCCGCTGTGCCAGGCGCTGGAGCACCCGCCCCAGCCCCGCGCGGGCGACCTCCGCGGCGGTGCCCTCAGCCCCCTCGGACAGCACCTGCTTGAACAGCTCCTGGGCCTTGTCGTGCTCCTGATCGACCTCGGCAGCCTCGGCCAGCTGGAGGGTGAGGAACCTGCGCTCCGCCGGCAGGGTGGACTTCTCGAGGCGCTCCTGCCAAAACGCCCGCTGCTGAGCGTGCTTGTTCCGAAGCAGGCGACCCACCGCGTCCGCGGCGGGGGCCGAGGTCGGATCCGCCTTCACCGCGCGCTGGTAGGCCCGCAGCGCGGCCTCGTGGTTCTCGAGGCGGGACTCGCGCAGCCAGCCGAGGCGGTACAAGGTGAAGGCGGCGCCGTCCTCAGGGGACAGGGCGTCGGCCTCGCGAGCCAGCGCGTCCTCGAGATCGAACCAGGCCCCCGACTGCACATAGCTGCCCTGGAGCTCCCGCAGGGCGAAGGGATAACCCTCCTCCACCGCGGCCTTGAAGCCCGCGACCGCCGCCTCGGTGTTGCCCGCGCGCTGATAGGTGCGCGCCGCCTCAGCGTGCCACCAGCCCGGCTCGATCTGACCAGGGCGATCCGCCTCGGCCTGGTACAGCTCCGCGAGCGCCTCCATGTCGTTCGCCAGCACGCGCTCTAGGCGGAGGAACGCGGCGGTGTGGCCCGGCTCGACCTCGAGCGCGTGCTCGAGGTGGGCCCGCACCAGGGACTCCTCGCCGACCTCCTCCGCGGCGCTGGCGGCCTCTAGGTAGGCATCGGCGGCGATCCCCCCCTCGGCGAGCTCTGCCAGCTCGGTGAGCAGCGACAGGCGCTGCTCGGGCGTCACCCCGCCGACGGCGGGGAGCAGGGCGCGGAGCAGGGCCCGGGCTGTGTAGTTGCCGGGCTCGGCGGCCGCTGCACGCTGCAGGTGATCGACGGCCTCAGCGGGCCGGTTGAGGCGCCGCCAGGCGATGAGCCCCGCGTCCAGCAGGGGGCCCGCCTTCGCAGGGCCCTCCAGCAGGTCCCCGAGCTCGGTGAGCAGCGACAGCTGCTCAGCGTAGCGGTTGAGCCGGCCCAGGGTGTCGGCCTGGGAGAACAACAGCTCGGGCGTGATCCGCCCCGAAGACCTCGCCTCGGTGTACAGCTGCAGGGAGCGCTCGAGATCACCGACCTGGTGCGCCGCCACCCGCGAGGCGCGCTCCAACAAGATCCCCTTTGCAGACTCGCCCGCGCCCGCCTCCACCGAGGAGGCCTCGGCGACCAGCACGCTGAGCACGCTGCGCCAGCCCTCCGCCGACTGCTCCCGGATCTTGGACTCAGGGGTGGCCTGCCGCCGAGGGGCGGGGTGGGGCGTGGCCCCCTTCGGAGTGCGGACCCGGGGGGCGGGGGGCAGCCGGGGGGCGGTGACCGGCGTCGCCCCCGAGATCTTCCGGCCCGGGACCTCGACCCGGGCCGGGGGCTCGTCGACCGGCAGGGGGGCCGGCGCGAGCTCCGGGCTCCGGGACTCAGCGCCGGACGGGGACGGGGACGGGGCCGAGGACGGGGCCGGGGCCGAGGCCGAGGACGGGGCCGAGGCCGAGGCCGAGGACGGGGCCAAGGCCGAGGCCGAGGCCGAGGACGGGGCCGAGGACGAGGACGAGGACGGGGACGGCGCCACCTCAGCTGGATCCGCCCCGGGGGACGCCCCTGGAGCCGGAGGCGCTGCAGGAGGCTCAGCGTTGTCTGCCGTTGGATCGGCCATGGTCGTCTCCTGCTCGGGCTCGGGCTCGGGGGTCAGCTCGGGATCTCTGGGGGCCAGCTCGCCGGGCACACCGCCGAGGAGCTCGTACTCGTCCTCCTCGAGCTGGACCGTGGCCACGGACGGGCGAGGCTCGCGGGGGCCCGGGGACGGCTTCGAGGCGGGGAACGGGGGCTCGACCTCGATGGTGGGGAGCTCCGACAGCGGGAGCTCCCCCCTCGGGGGCGCCCCCTCCAGCGAGTGATCGTGCAGCGGGGGGGTCACGCTCATCGAGACGGTCGCCGGGAGGGGCTCGGGCTCGGGCTCGGGCTCCCTGGCCAGAGGCGAGGGCCCGGGGGGCAGGGTCGGGACCGACGAGAACACCAGGGTTGGGGCCGATGAGAGCTTGTTCGGCGGAGGCGGAGAGGGCGACAGACCCGGGGTCGGCGCCGACCTGTCGGCCCTAGCGGCCTCGACGCTGTCTTCGTCTTCGTCGTCGAGCCAGTCGAGATCACTGTCTCCGAAGAAATCCGCTGTAGCGTCCTTCTCGTCCTTCTTCTTTGCCACAAACGACTCCCACGCCACCAGCCCGAGCGAGTTGGAGGGTACCGCATACCACCGCCGGGGGGCACCCTCCAGGGAGGGGTCTATCCCGAAGCCCAGCTCGGGACGTGGCCCTCAGGGACATGCTCGCCCCCGACACAGCGATCACAGCCGGAACTGGATCCCGCCGTTGATCGCGACCGTGCTCCGGGCGGTCTCTGCGAACGCACCCTCGGGCCAGGGCCACTGGCCGACCTGCTGGTACTCGAGGTGGGTGGCGCGCCGGCCGAAGTGGCGGGTGTAGGTGCCCTCAGCGAAGAACCCCACGATCGGGCCTGGATCGATCATCATGCCACCGCCCCCGACCCAACCCGGCACGATGGCTCCGCCGGGCACAGGGTAAGACAGCGTGTCGGGCTGCTGCACCTGGTAGGGGCCAAACATCCGCAGCTCGGCCCCGGTGAGCAGGAACGGCTTGGCGGGGCCCACAGGGACGAGGTAGGCCCGCACCCGGGGCTGGAGGTAGAGGTTAAGCGCCTGGATGTCCGCGGGCTGCTCGATCGCGGAGTCCTGGATCTCACCGTTCTGATCCACGGCGTAGATCCCGGTGGTCAGGAACCGCTGCCCGTACTGCAGCCCAAACAGCGCCCCCAGATCCAGCATCGTGGCCGGGGCATAGCCGAGGAACCCACTGTAGCGCTGGTTCTGAGCCACCGACGGGCCCTCGCGGTACCAGCCGTTGGTCTGCACGCCGTCGCGGGTCTCCACCCGCAGGTTCGCGATCCGATCGATGTCGCCCACCCCCAGGCCACCGCGGAGCTCCAGCACCAGCCGCCCGGCGTGGGGCATCGCCCGGTACAGGTAGTCCCGGGGATCGAGGCCGGACCGCAGGAAGTGCTGCTCAGAGCCGACCAGGTGCCTGCGGGCGACCCCCGTGCCCTCGATGATCTCCTCGATCGGTGCGGTGTGGGGCGTCGTGCCGTCCCCCCGCTTTGGAGCCGAGGAGGTGCCCCGGGGCACGGTGGTGGGCACCCCGGGCTCCGGCGTGATCCCGGGAGGCTGAGCCGCCTGCGCCCCGGCGGGCTTCGGCACAGCCGCGGGCGTGGACGAAGAGACAGGAGCGGGCGCGGGCTCGCCGGAGATCAGGCTGGCCGCGGCGGCCCGATCGCCCTCGGGGCCGGGGCCCACGGACGCCACCAGGGTCTGGATGATCCGGGAGACCTCAGCGGCGAACAGATGCTCGTTATCGCCTGCGATCGGCACATCCAGGGCCTTGAAGGCCTCTGGGTAGGAGGCCTCATACAGCTCCATGTGGCCGACCAGAGCCTCCCCGAGCCGATCCATCCGGGCGACCACCGCGATCCGGGCCGGGATCTTCGGCAGGATCGACAGCGGGCAGTCGGGCTTGGCGGGGCAGTCTGCGATCGCCTCGGCCCCCACCACCCCCGCGACCACCTCGGCGTCAAGCACGATGTGGCCGTCGGCGAGGAGGCGCTCCTCCACCAGGGCCTGGACCTTCGCCGTGACGTCGGTGTCACCCGGATCGGCGTGGGTGAAGGTGGACACAAAGACAGGCTCGGCTGCACGCGCAGCGTTCAGCCCACAGGCCAGGGAGCCGAGGGACAAGCTCAGCGTGAGGGTCGTCGGGATGCACCGCATCCCACGCTTTTACCCACAACGGACGGGTCAGCACAAGGAGGAAATGGTCACCAAGCCCAACCACGTTGACGAGCACAGCACCCCGAGATACCGGGGCGGGGCCTCGGTGCCGAGGTAGCTCAGTTGGTAGAGCAGCTGATTCGTAATCAGCAGGTCGTCGGTTCAAGTCCGATCCTCGGCTCTACATCCTCCCTGGAGAATCAGCCACCGGTGGCGCGGCGCAGTGTGGCGCGGCGCAGTGTGGCGCGGCGCAGCACCCACGGAGACACCTCCGCCGTCGTGGCGGCTTCAGACGTCGAGGGTTGGCCCCCTGAGACCTCCCGCTCCGGCGGGTCGCCTCCGTCCACCGCCCCTGCTTGATCCTCCCCCCTCGACCGGCTCCACAGCGGTTAAAAGTGCCGCTGACCGAGCGCTCGGGGGCGTCGTGGGGTGGATCCTGTGGTTGTTGTCCTGCCACGGCAGCGATCCCCCGATCGTCGAGCCCGTCGCCCGCTACGGCGTCCCCACCGCGGCCCTGCTAAAGACCCAGCGGGCCGGGGAGCTGCCCGAGGCGGCCCTCGCTCGTCTCGGGGAGTCCCGCTGGGGCCCCCGCTGGCCCGACGCCCCCCGGGGCACCCCCCAGCCGGTGCGGCGCAGCCGAGGGGACGATCGCGACCGGGATCGTAGCCGCGTTCAGGGAGACAGCGCTCGCGACAACAGCGCTCGCAGCCGCGATCGGGGGTGGGTGGGCTCCGACCGTGCCCAGGGTCCCGGTCGCTCCCCCCTGCCGAGGGTCGTCGCCCTGCGGGGGGGGCGGTGGGCGACCCGGAGCGACACCTGGTGGACCCTGTGGGATCCAGCCCTGGGGGCCGTCGCCGAGGCTGAGGTGGTGGGGCGCCCCACCCCCGACGGGGCCTGGATCGTGGGGAGAGATGCCCACGTCCGCTTCGATCCCTCACCGCTGGGGAGCACCCAGCACGAGGGCGCGCTGTGGTGGGGCGATGACTTCGCGATCCAGCTGGAGCTACTCCCCGGGCCCACCGATCCCGCCACCCCCTTCCGCGCCGAGCTGAGCCGCGGGCGAGCAGGGGGCTGGTTCGAGCGGGCCCAGCCACCGGGGATCAGCGTCATCCACGAGGACGCAGAGGCGATCCTCCTGGCGGGCTGCCGCTCCCCCGAGGCGCTGTGGTGTGCGCTCGATCGGCGCTGTGCGTGCCAGACCTCCGACGGCCTGGTCGCGTTCGCCAGCGACGGGACCCCCCTGGGCACCTGGTCCTCCGAGGATCAGGGGCTACAGCCCAGCACGGTGCTGTTCATCCCAGGCCGGAACACGCTGGTCCTCGGAGGACGACAGGGCGAGGTCGCGCTGTGGACGCCCCACACCGAGGAGGCCCGCGTCCTCGATCTCGCCCGTGACTTCGGCACCCCGGATCTCGCGGTCTCCTCAGATGGATCCCTGCTGCTCGCCACCCGCAGCGACGGCGCGATCGCGCTGATCGACACCCGGGACGGAGAGCGGATCGATCCAGAGCAGGGGGCCCGCCCCAGCGTCGTCGCCGTGGCCGTCGATCCCCAGGGCCGGATCGCCGCGCTGGACGCCTGGGGCTCGGTGCGCATGTGGGACACCGGGCTCAAGCAGGCCGGCCCCCTGCGCCCGGCGGGCACCGACAAGACCGATCTGGTGCTCCGCTCCGGCGGAGGCGTCTGCGCCGTGGGCCCCTCGTCGAGCGCCTGCTGGACCGTGGCGGGCCAGCCAGACGACGTCCCCGCCAGCAAGCGCTGGGGCCTGGCCGGAGGCCGTGGCGATCCACCCGTCCGCCTGATCCCCCCCGGCGGCCCCCCCCTGCCCCTGCCCGAGCTGAGGTCCAGCGGCTCCCCCCGCAGCAGCGCGTCCAGCGACGATCACTGGGTCCTGGTCCAGGGGGACAACCGCGTCCTGGTGGACGTCGAGCACCGAGAGGTGCACCCGCTGCCCGGGCCGGCCCAGGCGCCCGCGGCGGTCGATGATCAGGGCCGGGTCTGGATCGCAGCCCACCCCAGGCTCGAGGTGACAGACGCCACCGGGCTGCTCCTGGGGCACGTCCCGCTCCAGCGCAGGGTCACCTCGATCGCGATCGGGGCCCAGATCGTGGTGGTGGGCCACCCCGACGGCACGCTGACGGTGTTCGACGTCGACGAGATCGGGCTCGACTCCCCCATCCACCACCCCGCGCGCCCAGCCCCCGCCCCCCCCGGGCCCCCCGGCACCCTGGATCTGCGGGTCTCCACACCACACTCCAAGCGCCTGAAGAAGGGCGCCCAGCTGAGGCGCGACGGCGACACCTTGATCCGGATCCTGGAGGGGGAGCGGCTGCCCCTCGAGGGCCTCCCCGCCGACGGGCCGTCCGCGGTGTCGGTGGACGGCGCTCAGGTGGCGGCGGCCTCGGGGGATCGGGTGTGGCTGTGGCGCCCCGACGGGCCCCCGCAGCAGCTGCGGCCGGGGCTTGTCCACCAGCTGGCGATGGCGTCCAGCGGCCGCTGGCTGGCTGTGCTCGGCGAGGGGGGGGTGACCCTGATCAACCCCGATCAGGGCGAGGTCCTGTGGTTCCTCTCCACCGGCGCCCCGGTGCCCCCCGACGCGATCCTGCGCTTCTCGGAGGACGGCACCGAGCTCCAGCTCGAGGGCGGATGGATCTGGTCGGTGCCCGACGGGATCGCCACCCAGCACCCCCTGCGGGGCAAGATCACCACCCTGGCCGCCTCCGACGACGGGGCCTGGATCGCAGCCGCCACCGATCGGGGAGACGTGGTGATCGTCGATCGTGCCTCGGGGGAGGCGAAGCTCCGCCGCGAGGGGCTGGGCCCCGTCGCTGCGCTGTCCTTCGTCGGCCAGGACGGCCAGCTGTGGCTCGGGGACATCCACGGAGGCACGGCCCGGATCACCGGGGCGGAGCCCCCGCTGCGGCGACACGGTTCGTGGCCCTGGCGCGCCGTCGAGGGGCTCCGGATCGAGCCCGGGGGGCGGGTGGGGATCTATGACGGCGCCCGCTGGTGGGTGCTCGACGTCCACGATCCACACCCCCTGCACACCGAGCCCGCCGCGATCCGCCCGTCCTGGCTCGAGGCCACGGGCACCCAGGAGCCCCTGTGGTTCTCAGGTCCCGGCGTGGACGCGCCGGTCCCACCCCCCGACGCCCCGTGCGAGCTGGTCGCGTCGGTGCGCTGCGATCCGCAGACGGCCGCGGCCCCCCCCAACGCAGCCGATCTCAGCGGGCTCCGCCCCTCCCCCCGGGGCACCGCGATCTCAGGCGTCGCCGGGGAGCGCCCGACGCTGCGATCCGCAGACCACGACATCACCCTCGACCCGATCCCGGGCGGGGGCCGGTACACCTGGATGGCCCCCGATCGCCTCCTGGGCGTGTCCGAGCATCAGCTCCTCGCCTGGGAGGGCAGCGAGCCCGCGGTGGCCTACCCGCTCTCGGTCCGGGGCGCGACCCACCGGATCGCAGCCGCGAGCGGACGCGTCCTGCGGTGGCTCGACGGGTTCGTGCTGGCTCAGACCCTCGAGGGGCAGCCCGAGTGCGTGCTCCCCACCTCCGATCCACCAGGCCCGATGGCGCTGTCCACCGACGGCGTCCTCGCGGTGTGGGGCACCACCCCCACCGTGGCCGATCTCGACGCCTGCGAGATCCTCTTCCCCAAGGACGACGACGAGCCCCTGATCCCCGCCGGGGCCCAGGCCGTGCTCTACCAGGGCGTGGGGAGGCGGTTCGGAGAAGAGCTACACACCGGCGCCCACCCTGGATGGATCCACCGACAAGATCCCCAGGGACACAGGATCTCCTGGGCCCAGGGGGCCAGCGGAGCCCTCAGCGCCCTCGATCCAACCGGCACCTACGCCCTGATCCAGGATCAGCTGTGGTCCATCGAGCCCCTGCGGCTGCTGCGCACCCTCCCCGAGGCCCCCGCAGGCGCCGCCGTCTCCCCCGACGGCCGTGTCGCCTGGCTCGCCGCCGGGGCGCTACACCTCGAGCACCAGGGCGAGCTCCTCGAGATCCCCCCCGACGAGGCGTGGGGCGATCTGGAGGCGGTGGCCTTCGCGCCGTCGGGAGAGCTGCTGATCGCCACCTCCAACCACCAGATCCACCTGGTCACCGCCGAGGCCATGATCGCGCGCGTCGGGCCCGATCCACCCCGGTGAGCACCCCGGTGAGCACCCCGGTGAGCAGACGGGATCGAGACCCCCAACGCCCACCCGAGGCCCGGGCAACCCACGCTATATGGAGACGAGTCCCACCCGATCCGGGGCCCGTGGAGGCCCACGATCTGGAGCGCGCTGTGTGTGCACCCTTGATCGCACCGCTGACCCTCGCCCTCGCATGCACCCCAGCGACAGAGCGCGCCGAGGGCCTGCCCCCTGAGGCCGCCTATGTGTGGCAACGCAGCTGGACACCCGCGGTGGAGGAGGCGGTGCGGCGGCAGGCACCAGGCCTCGACGGGCTGCTGCTGCTGGCGGCAGAGATCAGCTGGCAGGGCTCCACCGCACAGATCCACCAGGTGCAGCCCACCCTCGTGCCCCGGCGCGCCGGCTGGGTGGTGCGGGTGGCGGTCCCCCCCCCGGGCGTCGATCCCCTCGAGGTCCTCGCTCCGCTCTTCGGAGCGCTGGCCCAAGCCCACCCCGACGCGCTCGAGCTCCAGCTCGATCTGGACGTGCCGACCCGGCGGCTGGCCGAGCACGCACGCTGGGTCGCACAGCTCGAGGCGCTCATCGAGCCCGTGCCGCTGACGGTTACCACCCTGCCGACCTGGCTGTCGTCCCCCGCCTTCCCGGAGCTGATCAGCGCCGCCGATGGCTACGTGCTCCAGCTCCACTGGATCCACCCCGGCGATCCAGGCCAGCTACTCGATCCAGACGCCCTAGAGCACACCGAGCGCGCCGCCCGGCTGCAGCGTCCGCTGTCGGTGGCGCTGCCGACGTATGGCTACCAGCTCGTGACCGGTCCAGACAGCTCCCTGCTGGGGCTCTCCGCGGAGCAGGGGCACGCCAGCGCACCCAAGGGAGGCTCGGTGACCCGGCTGCGGGCCGATCCAGCGCGGGTGGCCGGGCTGCTGCGGAGCTGGAGCCGTGATCGTCCAACAGCCCTGAGCCGGATCCTGTGGTTCCGCCTCCCCACCGGGCAGGATCAGCACGCCTGGTCGGCCCAGACCCTGGCCACGGTCCGCGCGGGGCGCATCCCACGGCCACAGCCCCGGCTGCAGCTGCGCTCAGAGCCGGGGGGCTCCCTCACCCTCATCCTGCACAACGACGGAGACGACGATCTGCCCCTGCCCAGGATCGAGGTCGGGGCCAGGGCGCTGCTCGCCGACGGGCTCGGGGCCTGGCGTTGGTCCGCCCCCGAGCACAGCTTCCTCCCCGCCCCGGCGCGGGCGCTCAGGCCCGGTCGCTCGCAGCTCGTGGGCTGGCTCCGGAGCGAGACGATCCCCACCGTCACCCTCCACGGGCCCCCACAGTGATCCCCCACAGTGATCCCCCACAGTCGTGCCCCCGGGGACGCGGAGGCACGTGGAGATACGCGGAGGCACGCGGAGGCACGCGGCGAACGCTGGGATAGGATGGATCGAGGCGAACCCGCCGCCCCCACCTCCCACCTCCCACCCCTGGACCACTCGTGGACCTCCATCGCTGGTGGCTGGCTGTCCTGCTCAGCCTGCTCTGCTCGCTCCCCCGGCCCGCGCCCGCCTGTGGCCCCGAACTCGTCCAGCCGAGGCTGTCCTGGGTCGACGACGATCTGCTGGACGTCCCCAAGAGCACGCTCCGTGCCGACGTGCTGGCGCTGGCGACCGCCGTGGAGCCCCTGCCGGGGGTGGTGCCCCGCCGGGTGCGCACCTGCGAGGGTGTCCGGCTCGATCTGGTGGAGGCGCTGGGCGACGCCCCCGGAGCCAACGAGATCGTCGAGCGCTGGGTCCAGCTCCGCTGCGGTGGAGATCCCGGGGGGTGGGCAGCGCTGCAGGGAAGCGTCCCCACAGAGTTCTGGCTCTATGCCCAAGGGGTGGCCGAGCTGCACCAGGGGCGCCGTCACGAAGCTCAGGCCTCGTTCGAGCGGCTGCTGGCGTTGCCTGCGGCTCAGCGCCACTACCGCTCTACCTGGGCGGCCCACATGCTCGCCCGGCTGGCCGAAGAGGGGCTGAGCGAACGCGATCCCGTCCAGCTGTGGGCCGAGGTCCGGGAGCTCGCCGCCGGGGGCTACGCCGACACCCTGGGCCTAGCCCTCGCCGGCCTGCGCCTTGAGGTGCGGCACCACCGCGCCTCAGGCCGGCCGGATCGTGCGATCTCGTCGCTGATGGCCTACCTCTCGGGGGGGGGCACCGTACACGATCCCGGCTCTGTGGCCCAGGACGTCCGCGCCCTGCTCGCGAGCGATCCGGACACGCTGCGGCGGGCGGCCCACAGCGCCCAGGTCGCGGGCGTGGTCGCGGCCTGGTTGACGTCGAGGGACGCAGCCCGTGAGATCCCCGACGGCTGGATCGAGGGCTGGCTCGACGCAGCGGAGGCCACCGGCCAGCACACGGGCGCGGATCGCCTGGCGTGGGCCGCCTACCGCCAGGGCCGGTACACCGACGCCGGGGCCTGGGCTGCGCTCGCCGATCCCGACGCCCCCATGGGGCACTGGGTCCAGGCCAAGCTGGCCCTGCGCGACGGCGATCTCGAACACGCCGCCGCCTCCCTGCAGCGGGTGGTGGATCGGCTCGATCCCGACGCGATCGCCTTCTCCCGCCCCGACGCGACCTGCAGCCACGGCTCCAGCGGCTCCCGGGCCGCGGCGATCGAGCTCGGCGTCGTCCTGGTGGCCCTGGATCGGTACGACGACGCCCTCACCACCTTCCTCAGCGCCAGAGACTGGCCCGACGCGGCCTGGATCGCCGAGCGCCTGCTGACCTCCGATGAGCTGATGGGGTACGTCGACCGCTGGTTCCCCGGCTACACCCTGATATACCTGCCCCCGGGCAACACCCCCAATGTGGAGTGGATCGAGCTGCGAGCCGCCCTGCGGCACCTCCTGGCGCGTCGGCTGGCCCGGGAAGGGCGCTGGAGCGAGGCGATCCCCTACTTTCCCAATGGGCTCGATGCCTTGGCGCGCGAGCTGGAGGACGCCCTGGCCCGGGGGCGGGACCTGGAGCGACCAGACACGGAGCGGGGCGAGGCGCTGTGGCAGGCCGCGCAGCTGGCCCGGCGCCAGGGCTGGGAGCTGCTCGCCACCGAGATGGAGCCCGACTTCCGGATCGAGTCTGGCTTCTTCGAGCTGCGCTCCACCACCGCCGCCCGCTCCGGGGCCCACCCCACCCCGGGGGAGCCCACCGCCGACGGCTCCACCGCTGATGGCTCCACCCACGGGGAGGCCAGCAGCGCGCTCTCCCCCACCCCCACCGAGCTCGGCAGGCTCGCCCGTCACGATCCGGGCGAGCCCCGCTACCAGTACCTGTACACCGCCTGGGGGTTGGCGAAGGAGGCGGTGGAGCTGCTCCCCGACGACAGCGACGAGCTGGCGATCGCGGCCTGCACCGCCGGCAACTGGCTGGAGAACCACGACCTCGAGCGCTCGTCCTGGATGTGGCTCGTGCTGCTTCGTCGGGCGTACGCGACCGACATCGGTCGCTCCACCGCCCGCGCTCAGGGCCGCTGGTGGGGGCTCGATGAGGGCCTGTGCGCCCCGATCCCACCCGAGCGGCTCGAGCGCTCTAGGCCCTCGGGCTGTGGGCAGTCTCCGAGCAGCCTCGCCTGGGCCCTGCCCCTGCCCCTGGTGCTGTGGCGCAGGCGCAGGCGCAGGCGCTGATCGGGCCGGGGGAGACGCGAGTCCGGGCACTGGATCGGCTATTGTCTGCACAGAAAGCACAGCAACGGAGCGATCGTGCGCCCACGTCCCCTGTACGAGGCCAGCGTCGACCTGCCCCCGGCTGAGGTCAGAGAGCGGGTCCACGACGCGCTGCGACAGGGGCGTGGCCCCTGCGTCGGTCACGTGGGGCGGCGCCACCTCAACCTGCACATCCACGCCCCCGAGCGACACGTCTGGTCTCCCTGGATCAGCATCGAGGTCTCTCCCCGGGGCGAGGGAAGCTACCTGCGGGGTTACTTCGGCCCCCACCCCTCCCTGTGGGGGAGCTACGTAGCGATCTACGCGATCCAGGTCTTCGTCGGGATCGCGGGGCTGATGCACGGCTGGATCAGCGCCACCCTCGGCATGCCCACCACCGGGCTGTGGGTGGCGCTGGCGATGGCCGGGACCCTGGCGCTGTCGTGCGCGACCAACATCGCCGGAGAGTGGGCGGGGGCGCCCCAGATGGCGCTCATCCGCGGGTTCTTGGCGGAGCTGCTGGGTCTATGATCGGGGGCGATCCCGCGTCGCCGGCCACCTGTGACGACGCGCTGTGGACCTGCCTCTGAGGAGGCCCCGGCGCGTCAGGGGGTCACGCCCGTCTCCAGGGCGATCAGCTGCTCCTTGAGGGCCTGGTAGTTCGCCTCGTCCTGCAGGCCCTCGTCGGAGAGGTTGTGGACGTCGATCGCCCGTAGATCCGGAGCGACGACGATCGCGTCCCGGTAGGCCACCGTCCACAGCGCCCAGACGTTCACCTCGCTGACGTCCTGCAGCCACGGGATGGATCGCCCCTCGGTGATCGTGTCGTTTCCGGCCTCGTAGCCGATCTGGTTCACACCCACGAGGGCGATGTCGGGCAGGCCGGCGGCCACGAGCTCAGCCTTCATCTCGTCGAGGTAGCCAAACTGGCTACCACAGTAGCCTCAAGTCGCGTGGCCGAAGTAGTAGACAGCCGCATGACCCAGATGATCGTCGGGTCCCAGCAGCTCACCTGTCGGGTACACCTCCAGCGAGAACGCAGGCACGCGCTGCAGGCTCAAGATCGGGTTGGACTCGTCGAGGGCCTCGACGCAGGCGGTCGAGGCCAGCAGCAGCAACGTCGGCGTAGATCGCATGGTGCACTCGGGGTTGAGAGGGGGGAGCCTCACTCGGCTCGCTCGGGGGGACGCCCCTGCAGGCCCACTGTAGCCATAAAGGTCCGTCCGGCGGTCTGGGGCAGGGTCGGGGCGGGGGTGTTGTTGGCGATGGTCGCAGTGAACGGCACGTCGAGCGCGTTGTAGACCCCCACCCGCCACCGAACGATCCCATCCCGCCCCTCCCCTGAGAGGACGAGGTCCGCGAGCACGCCGGCGGGGACCTCCCCGATCGTGCCCTCCCGCTGGGGGCGGGCGCCCTCGTAGACCACCCGCAGCGCAGTGTTCAGGCCCGGCCCCGCGATGGGCGCCACCAGCTTCAGCGCGCCGAGGTGGTGGGGCTGCTCCCGGCTCGGCTCGGCGTGACCGACGTCATCGATGGTGACCGGATCCTGCAGCGAGCCCCAGAGGCTGAACATCCAGCCCCCCAGGAAGTCCCTGCGCAGCTCGGCGTCGAGGCCCCGGACCCGGGACGAGCCGGTGTTGGTGTACCGGGCCAGCCCGATCTCCGGATCGAAGGCTGAGACGATCGTGTGATCGTAGCGCGCCCCCCAGGCCGACACCAGGCCGGTCCAGGCGTCCACCCGGTGGGCGTACTCCACCTCGTAGGACCAGCCGAACTCGGGCTCGAGATCTAGGGCAGGGATCGAGATGCTCTCGACAAAGTACTTCTGCTCAAACACCACCGGTGCCCGGAAGGCGCGGCCGACCATCACCTTCACCACGTCGTCGTCGCTGGGGAGCAGCATCGCGGTCAGCCTGGGGTTGGCCTGCAGGCCGAACTCGTGCCAGCTGTCCAGGCGGAGCCCCGCGGACACCTTGAGCAGCGACGCGGGGGCGTAGTCGACCAGACCATACGCAGCATACACTGCCTGGATCGCCTGGAAGCCACTCAGCGCCGCGGCGTCCGAGGGCCGGATCGTGTTCTGCTGCTCGACCGACAGCTCGAGGCTCCGGTACAGCTCGGTGCCCCCGATCAGGCGCAGCTTGTCCGTGGGGTGGGCCTCCACCTGGGCCGTGCCCCCGATCCAACGGGCCCGGGTCTGCCGAGCCACGTCGATCAGCAGCTCGCTGCTCGCCACCGGGCGCCGCCAGAGGGCCTCGGACGAGCCCAGGCGCTGGCGATAGTGGGCGCTCAGATCGAGCTCGGTGTGCTCGCCGAGGCTCGGCCGGTACTGCACCTGGGTCGTCAGCTGGGACAGCTGGGCTGGGTTGTTGTCGGGGTTGCGGACGTCCTCGAAGACCGAGCCCTCGCTGCCGCTGGTCACCTCGAGCTGATCGCGGCTGTAGGAGGCCCACAGCTCCAGGTCCCCGGCCCAGGCGCGCCCGTCCACCATCGTCGCCCGCCAGGGCGCATAGTGCTCGACGCTCCGATCGACGGGGATCCCCGAGGGCGTGGGCCAGTCGGGGATCGTCACCTCCTCCCCGGCGCCGTGCACGCCCCCCACCGAGATCCAGGCCCCCACCGGCTCCCCCGACGCAGGGGCCCAGCCCAGCAGGCTGTGCAGCCGCCCCTCCCGGCCGAAGCTGCCGAGGGAGGCCTCGGCGAGGGAGGTATCGAGGCGCCCCCGGGCCTTCAGATCGATCACCCCGGTCAGGGCGCCGCTGCCGTACAGCACCGACCCGGAGCCCCGTTGGATCTCGATCTGCTCCAGGTTCCGGGAGCGGGACCAGAGGTACTGCTGCCCCGCCAGCTGATCCGACAGGGCGACCCCGTCCCGCAGGACGCGGGTCTGAGAGCCCCGGTTCGACGCCGTGCCGACCCCCCGCACCATCACGTGCGAGCTCAGATCGGCGTTGATCGCCGTGAGCCCACGGACCCCCCGCAGCGCCTCGGTGATCGTCGGGTAGCCAAAGCGCTCCAGCTCCTCCCGGGTCACCACCGAGATCGAGGAGGGCGCGGTGAAGCGATCCTCCTCCACCCTCGAGGCGAGGGAGATCAACTGCAGGGGCTTGAGGCGCACCGTCCCCAGATCCACCGAGGACTCGCTCTCGATGTCGAGCTCGAACGTCTGGGGCTCGTAGCCCTCAGCGCTCACCTCCACCACGCGCCGGCCGGTGGGGGGGCTCACGATCGCGGGGGTGAAGCCCTGGGGTACACCATCCACCGTGATCAGGGCGTCGGGGACGTTGGCGTCGATCCGCACCGAGCCGGACAGCATCTCCAGCTCAGCCCGCACCGCGATCGTCTCCCCCTCCTGGATCTCGACCAGAGCGGGCTGGCTGCGGTAGCCCTCCCTGCGCAGCTGGAGCACGTGCTGCCCGATCGGCAGGACCACCTCGCAGGGCACGACGCAGCGCTCCTCGTCGCGCAGCGACACACGGACCCCCTCCTGGCCGCTGATCTGGACCGTGCCGGTGATCTCCTCCAGGACGGGGGAGAGGCGATGGACCTCGGCGACCTGCAGGTAGTCGGTGGTCTCCCCCTCGAAGCCGTGGTGCCCCTCCAGCTCGAACAAGAACCGGTACGAGCCAGGGGGCAAGGCGATGGTCGCGGGGGTGGTGGCGACCGCCCCCAGCGATCGACGATCCACGTACACCGTGGCCCCCGGTGGATCGGACTCAAGGTGGAACAAGACCACGTAAGGCTCGATGTCCGCCATGGTCTGCCGCAGCTTCCTCGCCGCGACCTCGTCCTCGGTCAGCGACAGCGCGACGGAGTACCAGCGATAGGCCTCTGGGTACCGCTTCATCGCCACATAGGTGCGCGCCACGTTGCCCGCCGCCGCCCGGTTCGGGGACAGCCGGTTGGACTGCATGAAGTGCTCGAGGGCACCGATGAAGTCCCTACGCTGGTACGCCTCCACCGCCGCCGAGAAGTGCACGTCGGCCTCGTCTGCCAGGGACTGCGCCCGGGCGTCGGGGCGGGGCCCCACCCAGGCGAGGAGCAGCGCGAGCTTCGCGAGAGGGACCATGGTCTTGCTCCAGAGCCGATCGGGACCAGCCAGCGATCACAGCCGATCGTCCTCTCCCTCCTTCGAGCGCACGCCCGCGTTCCTTGAGCGGTGTTGTCCCCTCAACCCCCGCCGGATCCTCCGCTCGCCGCGCCCGGCTCCGCGCCTCAGGGCGGCCACCAGGCCGAGCCCGATCAACACCAGGGCGCCCTGAGGCAGCACGTCGCCGGTCACCGCATAGACGGTCGGGAGCTGCCCCACCGGGACCTGTGCGATCAGGACGCGATCGTTGTCCTCGAACCAGCCCAAGGTGCCCCGGGCCCGCCCCAGCGCGTCATAGGCGCCGCTGGTGGCCCAGCGGACCGGGCGCAGCACCGAGAACCCGCCCTCGATCCCACGGATCCGGGCCATCAGGGTGTGCTGGGGATCGATCCCGGCCCAGTCGCTGCTGGGCACGACCACCAGCCCCGCGCCGCCCCGGGCGTGGGCCAGCCCCAGCGCGGGGAAGTCGTAGTCGTAGCAGATCGCACCCGCCACGCGGCCATATGGACGCTGATGCACCACCAGGGGCTCGGTGCCCCGGATCGAGCCCTCACCGGGCACCGGGTGGTGCTTGAGGTAGGTCTCCAGGGGGCCCGTGGGGGTCAACCACACATACTTGTTCTCAAACCGCGCCAGCCCATCCACCGGGACCACGTAGGCCATCACGAGATCGACGCCGTGCTCCCGGGCAAGAGCCTGACCGCGCTGCAACAGCGCGGCCTCGTGCTCCGCCTCCACCGCGACGGCCCCCTCGTTCCAGACGATCAGCTGCGCACCGCGCCGGGCCGCGAGGACGCTGCGCTGCAGCAACACCTCGGTGGCCTCCTCCAGGACCTCGGGCGACGGCAGCCCCCCACCGGTCAGCCCGACGTCGCTCACCACCCCCGCCACGGTGACCACCGGACCGGGCAGCGACCGGGCCAGGCGGATCGCGCCGTAGGCGTGGGCCGCGAGCACGAGCGCGCCGACGACGCAGGCGTGGCGGAGCCAGCGACGAGGCTCCCCGGAGGCGATCAGCACCGCCAGGGTGGCGGAGGTCACAGAGGTCAGCAGCACGACGCCGGCGAGGCCGCACAGCGAGGCGGTCTGCAGCAGGGCGAGGTTGTCGAGCTGAGTGCCCGCCGACGAGCCCCACGCCCCCAGCCCCGAGCCCCGCCAGGCCAGCCACTCCCCCACCACGGACAGCGCAGGGAACAGCACCAGCCCCCAGCCATCCCCCAGCCGGCGCCGCAGGGCCTCGAAGGCGACGAGCAGCAGCCACACCCCCAGGGCGGACGGGATCGAGAACATCGGGACCAGGGACCAGGAGATCGGCTCAGTGACGATCTTGGCGACCTGCAGCCCCACCCCGAGCTGGAGCCCGAGCAGCAGCCAGAGCCGAGCGCGCCAGCCCTGTGTGGTGCGGAGATGGATCAGCCAGGGCACCGACGAGACCCAGCCCAGCAACGCCACGTTGAACCGATTGCCCGCCAGGGCGGTGACCCCGATCCCAAGCAGCAGCCACCCCCAGGGATGACCCAGCCAGCGCCCCGCGATGCCCCCCCGCGCCCGGGCCGCGGACTCCGAGAGCTGGGCGGCGCGGCGCCTCAAGAGGATGCCCCCCCCGCGCCCAGGGCGCGGACCCCAGCCCAGATCAGCTCGAGCTGTGCCCGATACATCGCCCTGATCGCACAGGGCTGGCTGCGCCCCAGCAGCAGCGGGACCCCGAAGAAGACGCCGCCCAGCGACACCAGCAGGTGATCCACCGGAACCACCGAGGGGATCTCCCCGCAGGCCATCGCCTCGACCAGCAGCGGCGGAACCACCTGCCCAAACCCACCGTCGGGCAGCTGCTGCACCCCCTCGATCCCGGGGAGGTGCAGCAGCCGGACCCCGCGCTCCACCGGAGGGGGATCGAGATCAGCGGGCATCCGGGCCTGGTGGGCCAGGAT
Organism: Deltaproteobacteria bacterium; assembly: GCA_011376105.1. Classification (GTDB taxonomy): domain Bacteria; phylum Myxococcota_A; class UBA796; order UBA796; genus DRPG01. The sequence continues at coordinate 167 of DRPG01000228.1, read as the reverse complement.
CTCGAGCATCACGTTGGGGTGCCGCTCGGTCTCGGCCGCGGTGTGCTCGAACAACGCCTCGATCGCCTCGAGAGCCGACGCCCCCCCAGCTCGGCTGCGCTGGACCACCACCCCCACGTCCAGAGACCAGATCTGGATGAAGTAGGTCAGCAGATGCTGCTTGCTGG
>DRPG01000227.1 GCA_011376105.1 Deltaproteobacteria bacterium | reverse complement strand
GTAGGGCGTGGAGCTCGCGTAGGGCGTGGAGCTCGCGTAGGGCGTGGAGCTCGCGTAGGGCGTGGAGCTCGCGTAGGGCGTGGAGCTCGCGTAGGACGTGGGGGGCGGCGGAGGCGGAGGCGGAGGCGGAGGCGGAGGTGGCGAGGAGCGGGATCAGCAGCTGGATCATGGGGTCCCCCTCTGGGTGATGTGGGACGACCTCGCCCCACGACTCCAAGGGAGGAGCCCTGGCTTGCGGGCTCCTTGCGCCGCGGTAAAGCTCTGTGAAGGCCGGGGGAGCCCAGACGTCGAACCCTTGTGCGGCGGGAGGAGCGCGTGGTCGTCTGGTTGCCTGGCCTGTGGGTGTCGCTCGGTGTGGGCTGCGTCCTTGAGCACGACGCCCGCTCCGGGCGGCACGGGTTCCACGCTCAGCGCACCGAGGCCCTGCCCAGGCCTTCGGCCCAGGAGGTCTCGCTGTTCTGCCAGGGCGATCACTGGTCGATCCACCTGATCCCGTCCGAGCGGGTGGCGGAGGCGACCCTGGTGGTGGAGGGGCCCGACGATCGAGGCTTCGCCCAGCCCCTGGTGGCCACCACCCAGGGAGATCACCAGCTGTTCCTCGCTGAGATCCCGATCCTGGAGGAGGGCAGCCACCCCACGCTGTCGTGGCAGACCTCGCTGCGGTGCAGCCCGGTGGACGGGGTGGCGGTCCGGGCCTGGATCGAGCTGGGGGACGAGCGGGGGCAGGAGGTGGGCTGCACCGCCCTGGCCCACCGACGCGGGGGGTGCGACACCCTGCTAGAGCAGGGACCCCCGGGCGGCAGCTAGCTGCCGCCACCCAGAGCCGGGCCTGGAGATCAGACCTGCGCCCCTGCGCTCCGGATCGCCCCTGCGCTCCGGATCGCCTCGGATCGCCCCTGCGACTCCTGGCCTAGAGCAGGCTCACACGGGCTCCTGAGCGGTGGGGTGGGCGCGGGACGCCCCCGTTGGCTACCCTCTCAGCCCGATGATCTCCGATCCTCCAAAGCTCCCATCCGTGGCTCCCATCGCCTGGTCCCTGATCGAGACGATCGAGGAGATCCAGGGCGAGCGCTTCCACCTCGAGGCGCTGCCGTCCTTTGAGGCGGCCTCGGCGGAGGCCTACCGGAGGCTGGGGGCCTGGGGTGATGCAGCCGCACGCGACGATCTGTCGCCGATGTTCGGGGTGATCTGGGGCGCGGCCCGGGTGCTGGCGCGTCGGCTGGCCCTCGAGGTACGCCGGGGGGAGCAGCTGCTGGAGCTTGGCTGTGGCCTGGCCCTGCCGTCCCTGGTGGCTGCCCGGCGCGGGGCTCGGGTCACCGCCACCGATCAGCACCCCGACACCGGAGCGCTGCTGTCCCGAAACCTTTCGAAGAACGGTCTCTCTGATCGGGTTCGCTACCTGACCCTTGACTGGCGGCTGCCCAACCCACTGCTGCCCGCTGTGTCCTTCGATCGGGTGATCGCGAGCGACGTGCTGTACAGCCGGGAGCTCCCGGCCCTTGTGGCGTCGATGTTCGCTCGCTTCCTCCGCCCCGGTGGGGTGGGGTGGCTCGCAGATCCCGGGCGGGCGTGGCTGCCCGAGGTGGTGGAGGCGGGCCGGGTCCGGGGGCTTCAGGTCACCATCGACGTGGATCGAGACGATCTCGGCGGGGAGGCCTTTGTCGTCGTCTTCACCCGGGGCGCGCCCGCAGGGCCAGCCTGATCCGGGGTTACGTCCGTACAGGGGGCCCCATGGCTGATCCTGTACGCTGCGAACTCCAACTCCTTGAGCGACACGAAGACTTCTATGTCTCCCTCCGCAGGCGCCTGGTGCGACAGCTCCGGGCCTGGCGTGTCGGGGCGGGCTGGCGCACTGGATCGGGCGGTCAGGCTGGAGCGAGGCCCCACGCTGGGCTCGATCGCCTGATCGAGGCGCTGCTGTTCCTGCCCGATCTGTTCCACATCTCAGCCCGGCTGGTGCTCGATCCCGAGGTCCCGGCGGGTCGGAAGGGGGCCCTGGTGGCGGGGTTGGCCTATGTGCTGTCCCCGATCGATCTGATCCCCGACACGGTCCCTTTGTTCGGCTGGATCGACGATCTGATCGTGATGACCCTGGCCCTCAAGCACTTCCTCGATCCCGAGGACGAGCTGATACAGGCCGCGATCCAGCGCCACTGGGTCGGCGATCGGGAGCTGCTGGAGCTGCTGCAGCACGTGCTCGACATCGGGGAGTCCGCGATCGAGTTCCTGCCGAACCGCCTCATCAAGCTGCTCAAGCCCATCCTCAAGGGGCTCTAGGCGCCGGTCTCTGCCTGGTGCCCGGCCTGCTCTCTCCTGTGTGATCGTCCAGCTGCTTGTCGGGGCACGACGCTCGATCTGGACGTGCGACAGCCCCCTGGGTCACCCGGTGGGGGTCACTCGGTGGGGGGGGCGACCCTGCGCTGGGCCCGCTTGTCGAACGCCAGCGGAGGACAGATCAGGCTGTGGCGCATCATGCGCTGCTCGGTCGGCTCGTCGTCGGTGAAGCCGTTGAGATCGAGGACTTGTCGGTAGATGGCGGACAGGGGCTCGATCCCATACGCAGCGCGCTGGGCGTCGGTGGTGTCGCCCTCGAGCTCCACCAGGCACCGGCGCCCCATCTCGTCGATCCGGGTGCGGGTGCCATAGGACTGGCGGTAGCCCCCGGCGGTGCGCTTGTGATCGAAGGTGAAGGCGACCAGCCAGGCTCCGCGTGGATCCTGGGCCTCCATGGTCTCGACGGCCAGCTCGTAGGCACGCTGCAGGACCTCTACTGAGTCGGACTGCTGCATCAGCCAGGCCGCGCTCCACCTGTCCTCGGTCGTGCACAGCCAGCCCTTGCGATCGAGCTTGGCCATCTCCTTGGCGATCTTCTCGTCGTGCGCAAGCGTGGCGGCGTCCCGGGACGCGCGCAGCGCCCGCTTGTCGTCGCTGTTGCTGGCGTCGTATAGGGCCTGGATGTGGTCCGAGTTTTGCTCCGCGCTGTCTTCTGTGGCGCACGGATCCTTGGCCCAGGCCAGCCCGATCCAGACGAGGGGGGACATCACGCGATCACCTGATCTTTCTTCTTGGCCTTGGACACCTTCTTGAGGTAGCGGTTCCGCTTGAACCGACTGGATCGATCGAGCAGGATCGTGCCCTGGAGGTGATCGATCTCGTGCTGGACGATCACGGCCTCGAACTCCTCGAACCAGCCGGTCCTCGTGCTGCCGTCTGCGACATCCTGCCACTCGAGCTGGACCTGGTAGTGGCGCTGGATCTCGATCTCGAACTCGGGCACTGACAGGCAGGTCTCGAGCCACGGGATCATCCGCTCGCTGCGGGAGATGATCTTTGGGTTGATCAGCGCAAAGAACCGCCGACCTCGATCTTCGGGCTCCCCTGGATCGAGCACCACGATCCGCCTTGGATCCGAGACCTGGGGGGCGGCGAGGCCGACCCCGGGGGCTGCGTACATGGTCTCAGCCATGTCGGAGACCCGCTTCGCCAGCTCTGGACCGAACTCGTCGGGCTCCACGGGCCTGGCGGGACGCTCGAGGACAGGGTGGGGAGCCGTGATGATCTCGAGGACCGCCATGGGTGTGCCTCCAGACGCAGTCTGTAACGCCGAACCTCCTCCGGATCATCCCTGCGACGGGATAGAGCCGAGCCCCCTGGGAGGTGTGTGTGTCCGATCGCGAGCTGATCGATCCCCTGATCTTCGGTGAGGCCCAGCGCTGCTTCGGCTGCGGTCCCCGCAACGACGTGGGCATGCAGCTGCGGTTCTTCCGCGAGGGGGACAGCGTGGTCACGACCTTCTCCCCCCGCCCCGGCTGGGAGGGTCCCCCCGGCATCGTGCACGGTGGGCTCCAGGCGACGCTGGCGGACGAGCTGGGGGCGTGGACGGTGGTGGGTCTGCAGGGCTGCTTCGCCCTGACCGCCTCCCTTCAGCTGCGCTACCTACGACCTGCCCGGATGTCGCGGCCGATCGAGGGTCGGGGGTGGATCGTCGACGTTGGGGACAGCCGGGTGACCGTCCGCCTGGAGCTGCGCCAGGGGGGCGAGGGACTGCTGTCGGGCACCGCGGCCTACGTCACCCCGACCGTGGCGGCGGCGGAGGCCCTGCTGGGGGGGCCCCTGCCCGAGGCCTGGATCCCGCTGGCCCGCCCGGGGTGAGCGCCGGGCGGGCGCTCAGACCGTGACGCCGCCGCCCGGCCCCGGATCACCGAACGCGATCCGGTACGCCACCAGGTGGTAGGCGAGCATCACCGGGTAGACGAACAGGATCCCGACGATGGTGAGCTGCATCGCCGCCGAGCCGATGAACATCAGCAGCCACACCGGGAGGTGCCAGCTGGGGTGCTCCAGCATGTGCCCCCAGCCCCGCTTCATCGCCTCGATGGGCCCGGCACCCTCGAGCACCACCATCGGCATCGCGAACATCATGAGCACCGCGACGATCAGGCCAGGGACGTAGAAGAAGAGCATCCCCACCAGCGTCAGCAGCGTGCCCAGGGCGTAGAGCGCGACGACGCGGCCCGCACCGCTGAACATGTCGTTCACCGGGCTCATCAGCCCGAGGCGCGGCCCCCCCCTCAGCTGTTGATCGATGCCCCGCAGGGTGCTCGCCGCCATCAGCGGGTACACGATCACGATCGCGGCCAGGAGCATGAGCATGTAGGCGACGAACCCGAACACCGAGCCCAGGGCGAGCAGGAGCTCGTCCTCGGCGATCACACCGGGCAGGATCCCGACGAACGGCACGGCGACGCAGGCGGAGGTGACCAGGGTGAACACGGTGACGAAGCTCAGGCCGCAGAGCAGGTAGGGGACGAGGTTGTCCTTGACGTCTGCGATCACCGCGTTGGTCGCGGACATCGGATCGGACAGCGCCTGGGGATCCCCTCCGGGCAGGGCGCTGGGCCCCCGTGGGGTGTCGTCGCCGGGTGCGTTCCACATGTCGCCCATTGGATCCTCCAGAGGGAGGGATCCCCTATTGCGGAGGGTGCGGGTGTGCTCCTCCGGTGGTACCCCGAACCATGCGCGGTGCGTTGCTGATCTGTGGCCGGGAGCTGCTGGCCGCCTCCGAGCGTCCCCTCGCGATCGTCGTGCTGGGCGTGTTCGTCGGCCTGCTGGGGCTGCTCACCCTGTGGTTCGACGACGTGTTGCTGGGTGGGGTGGCCAGCATGCGCCGGCCGTTTCTCTGGATGTCGGTCTGTCTGCTGTTTCTGGTGCCCGCCGCCACCATGGGGCTGCTGGTCGAGGAGCGGCTTCGCCACACCTACCTGATCCTCGGCAGCCTGCCGTTCACCGCCACCGCGGTGATCGGGGGCAAGTGGCTCTCAGCGGTGGTGATGGTGGGCTCGGCCCTGGCCCTGACCTGGCCCTGGCCGGTGATGTTGTCGATCTATGGGGAGCTGGATCCGGGCCCGGTCCTGGGGGGGTACCTGGGGCTGCTGCTGGCGGGCGCGGCGCTGGCGGCGGTCGGCACCGCCGCCAGCGCCGCAGCGAGCAGTCAGGTCGTCGCCTTCCTGCTGGCCCTGGTGGTGGGGCTGCTGCCGTGGCTGGTGGGCTTCGCCCTGCCCCTGCTGCCCGCCTCCTGGGCGCCCGTGGTCCAGTACCTGACCTTCGACTACCACTTCTCCAACCTGGCCCGGGGGGTGATCGACAGCCGGAGCCTGGTGTTCTTTGCCTCGGTGTGTGCGCTGTCCCTGCGGATCGCGGTGCACGCCCTGGAGCGGGAGCGGCTGTCGTGAGCGATCCCCGTCGTGAGCTGTTGCTGCACGCCTGGCTCCAGACCGGGCTGTTCCTCGCGCTGACGATCGCGGTCAACCACCTGTCCTCCGCTGCGTTCCTCCGGTTGGACCTGACCGCGGACCAGCGTCACGGGCTGTCGGACGTCGCGCGGAGCAGCGTGGCGTCGCTGCAGCGTCCCCTGCTCGCCCGGGTGTACTTCAGCGAAGACCTGGCCGCGCCCTACCACGATCACCGGCGCGCCCTGCTGGACAAGCTCGAGGAGCTCAAGGTGCACGCTGGCGATCGGCTGCAGATCGAGGCGATCGATCCCACCGGGGATCCAGAGGCGGTGGCCCGGGCCGCCCGGGCCGGGGTGCGCCCCCTACCCTATGCGTTCCGCTCCTGGGATCGCACCGAGGCCCGCACGGTCTACATGGGCGTGAGCCTGTCCTACGGAGATCGCCAGGTCGCGATCGACGCCCTGCCGTCGATCGAGGAGATGGAGGTCGAGCTGGTGCGGGGGATCCGCAGGGTCGTCGCCGAGCCCGAGGACGATCGGGCCGTGGGCTGGCTGCTGGGGCACGGGGAGCCCGATCCAACCCAGGCGCCGGCGGACACCCCCCTGCGGGAGCTGCTCGCCCGGCTGCAGCGCTCGGGTCAGCTCCGCACCATCGCCCCGCTCGATGCCCCGATCCCCGGAGATCTCGACGCCCTGATCGTGGCCGCGCCCCAGCGCCCCCTCTCCCCGGCGGAGCTGGTCCACCTCGATCAGTACCTGATGGAGGGCGGTGCGCTGCTGCTGTGGCTCTCGAGCGTGCAGCCGGACTTCGCCGCCCGGCGCCTCCGCACGATCGAGCACGGCCTGTATGGCTGGCTGGGCCACCACGGGGTGCGGCTGAACCGGGACGTGCTGGTGGATCGGGATCACACCGAGCAGATGGTCGTGCCGATGGAGGTCGAGGGCGTGGGCTCGCAGCTCGTCCGGCTGAGCCATCCGCTGGCCCTGACCACCACCCGCCTCGATCGCACGGCGCGACCGGTGCGGGATCTGCCCCGGGCGGTGCTGCCCTTCGCCTCGAGCCTCGCCCTGGTGGATCCGCTGCCCGGGGCGCTCGAGGGCCGGATCTGGATCGAGTCGATGCCGTCGTCGGTGGCGGTGAGGGGCCTCCACACCCTCGATCCCCGGGCCCTGCGGCAGCCCCTGGGGGACGAGGTGGCCGGGCCCCATCCGGTGGCGATCGCGCTGGCGGGCACGTTCGACAGCTGGGCAGTGGATCGTCCCCCCCCGGAGCGGCTCGACCCTCAGGCTGAGCCCTTCGATCCGGACACCTGGCACGATCGGAGCCAGCCCACCCGCCTGGTGGTGATCTCGTCCGGCGACGCGCTGGCCAACAACCTGGATCTGGCGATGAACGCGCTGGACTGGCTGGTCGACGATCCAGCCCTGATCGAGATCCGGAGCCGGGGCCGGGGGGCCGCCCCCCTCGATCCTCCGCCCCGGGGGGAGGCGCTGTGGGCCAAGCTGGGGGTGGTGGGGGTGCCGCTGGCGAGCCTCGCCCTGCTCGCCCTGCTCGGGCGCTGGCGGAGGTCGCGGTGAGGGCCCAGCAGCAGACGATCGTGCTTGCGGTGGCGCTGGTGGGGGTGGTGGGGCTCGATCTGGGGGTCCGCCTCGGGGGCGGAGGCGACACACCCGAGCGCCTCGAGGCGCTGCCTCCGTTTGCGCTCGACGAGGTCGAGCGCGTCACCCTGGGGGCCACCGACGATCCCCTGGTGCTCGAGCGGCGCCCCGGGGGGTGGTGGATCGTCGCTCCGTCCGACGCAGCCGCCGACGATCAGGTCGTCGAGGCCATGCTCCGGGGGCTGTCCGGGGGGGTGGTCCCCGAGGCCCGGATCGACGAGTCCGATCACGAGCGCTACGGGCTATCCGGGGGCCGTGAGCTCCGGATCGACGTGTTCGGCCAGGGCCGCACGCTGAGCGCCCTGTACCTGGGCCACGACGCCGGGGGAGGGAGCACCTGGGTCCGATGGCCCGACGCGCCCACCGTGTACCGCGCCCGGATCGGTGGGCGGGCCACCTATGAGCGCAGCCCCCGGGGCTGGCGGGATCGGACCGTGACCGCGATCGATCCAGCCCAGCTCACCGAGGTCCAGATCGAGGGGGCCTCCTCGGTGACCTTGAGCCGGGGCGAGGCAGGCTGGTCGTCTCCCTCGATGGCTGTGGATGGGCCCGTCGTCGAGCAGGTGGTGGCCAGCCTCGCGGGGCTCAGGGGGCTCGAGGTCGCGGCCCCGGGCCTGATCGAAGGCCCCCCCCGGGTGCGCCTGTCCACCGCCACCGAGCAGATCGTGCTCGGCTTCGAGCAGGTGGGGGAGCTGTGGTTCGTAGGTCGAGGCGGCGCCGACGATCGCTGGCGCAGCCCCCCCGCCCTGGCGGAGCTGATCGCCTCAGCACCCGCGTCGCTACGGGATCGCCACCTCTGGGGTCCCGCCGAGGGGGCGATCGTGTCCTTCGAGCGCCTGCCCCATGGGACGGTGGGCCGGGGCCTGCTCGAGCGCGGGGGCGGGGGCGGGGGCGGGGGCGGGGGCTGGGTGATCCGGGTGCCGGCCAACGTCGACATCGATCCAGGCCGGGCGTCTGCGGTGGTCGCCTGGCTGGCCCGTCCCCGGGTCGACGCCTGGATCGAGGCACCCGGCGAGCCACCGGGGTTCGATGCCCCCGCGCGCTGGCGGATCCGGTTCGAGGGGGGCGAGGTCCGCACCATCGAGATCGGAGCGCGGCGTCGGATCGGCGGTATAGAGCGCGTGGCGATTCGTGACAGCCGGCGCCCAGATCGTGCAGGCTGGGTCGATGCGCGGATCGTAGCCGGGATCGAGGCCCCGTTCGGGGGCTGAGGTGGCCCGGGATCGAATGGAGGTCGACCTGGTTGCGTCTGCCAGGACGAACAACAGATTGGCCGGGACCCGCGACGGACCCGGGCTGGAGACGCCATGGACCCCCGATCCTTCACGGTCTTGCTCGCCCTCGCCACCCTCGCCACCCCGGCCCTGGCGTCGGACATCGACGACATCACCGCGGGTGATCTCGCGCTGGTCGAGCACACCAGCGCGCCCGGGCTCCGGGAGCGCTCGCGCAGCAGCCGCACCGTGCAGCGCGGCAACAAGAGCGCGACGGTCCGCCATGGCAGCACCAACAACGGCAAGAGCCGCACCACGGTCCACGCCTCCAACGGGCGCACCACGGTCCGCGGGGCCCGGGGTCGCAACCGGACGACCCAGACCCATGGCGACCAGACCACCACCCACCAGACCACCCGCGGTGTGCTGCAGGCAGAGAACAACCGGGGCCACACCTACACCGAGCGCAACCGCCGGGACGCCACCCGGACCGTCACGGATCATGGCAACCACAGCCACGTCACCACCTCGGCCCAGGGCCGGCACCAGGTGGTGGACAACAACCCGCGCACGGGCACCCGCACCGTGACGCAGTCCGCGAGCGCGCGCCCCACGACGACCCGCACCACCACCGCGCGTCCGGTGGCCACCGGCCCGGCGCGTCCCGTGGCCACCGGCCCGGCGCGTCCCGTGGCCACGCGCCCCGCCACCGGCCCCAGCCACACCGTCTCCGGGGCTCGTCCCGTCTCGGCGGGCCACACCCGCCCGGTCACCCGGAGCACCACGGTCTATCGGAGCGGTCGGGTGGTGCACTCCGCCGCGCCACGCCGCACGGTGGTGTACAACCGGGTCACTCCGGTGCATGGCGTCTTTGTGTACGGTCCGCCGGTCCGCCATCACCACTACTACCAGACCACCGGCGGCTCGGTCCAGGTGCAGGAGGCGCACCTACCTACCCGCGAGGTGGACCGCGACAACACGTTGGCGATCGGCTTGAAGGCGGGCTCGCTGCTGTCGGGCACCGAGACGGGTCAGCTGTACAGCGACTTCGGGCTGGGCCTGATGGGGCGGTACCGTCCGGCTGAGCCCGTGGGGCTGCAGCTCGATCTGTCGCACCACGCGGGTGAGTCGGTGTTCAACGGCTCGAGCAGCGTGCGCAATCAGACCCAGGTCGCCGGCTCAGTCGCGCTGTTCGCCTTCCCCTGGAGCCGTGTGAGCCCCTACGCCCTGGGCGGGGTCACCTGGAACGCCCGGAGCCTGCACGACGAGTACTACGGCGTCGGCTCCACCACCCTGGTGGGGGTCAACGACGCCCTGTGGGGCCTGCACGGTGGGCTGGGGCTGGAGCTCGCCCTGGGCGACAACTTCGCCCTCGATCTCGAGGGCCGCTACGTCGGCTGGCTGGACCGTGGCCCGGTGGATCCACTGGGTGCGATCCAGGGCACCGCGGGGCTGGCGTACCACTTCCGGTAGCCTCCGGGCGCTGCGCTGAGCGAGCCGCGTCCGGATCCCGGGCGCGGCTCGCTGCTTTGCTCGCCGATCGGGCCATGTTGGTCTACACTGTGGACCCCTGGAGGTCGCGTGATCCCCTTCTGGAGCTGGTGGGGCTGGCTCCACACCGTCCCCGCTGCCCCCTTGATCCCGTCGGACTTCGACGTGCTGGCGGTGGATCTGATCACCACTGAGCCGATCTCGATCGACACCGGCCTGATCGGAGGGACGCCGCCGATCCTCTCCTCGGACAGCGCACCCGATCAGATCGGAGCGATCGCCACCTCCGGCTCACGGGAGGTGGCGGTGTTCACCTTCGGGGAGGTGGTGCTCGATCACGATGTCACCGTCACTGGGGAGCGGCCCCTGGTGATCTTGTCCCATGGAGACCTGCGCCTCAGCGCGGCGATCGACGCCGCCGCCGTCGATCGGGTGCCGGGGGCGGGGGGCTACTACGGGGGGCGCTGCAACACCAACGACGGCGACGGGTTCGGGCCAGGGGCGGGGCTGGGCCTGATCCAGGCGAACGGCAACGGCGCGGGGGGGGGCGGTGCGTTCGGTGGCGACGGGGG
>DRPG01000226.1 GCA_011376105.1 Deltaproteobacteria bacterium | reverse complement strand
TGGTGCCGGTCTCGGTGGTGCCGGTCTCGGTGGTGCCGGTCTCGGTGGTGCCGGTCTCTGCGGTGGGGGTGTAGCCGCTCGTGCCGTAGTCGGGGCTCACCGGGGAGGTGGTGCCGGTCTCTGCGGTGGATTTGGTGGTCGTCTGGTCACCGGCACAGCCTGGAGCCGCTCCGGCCACGGCGAGGCCGAGGGCCACCGCAGCTGCGGTGCGGAGCACCGAGCCCGGGCGCAGGCTCGCCTCACAGTGGGGACAGCAGGACACAGTGCCGAGGACGTGGCGGCCACAGGCTGGACAGGGACGGATAGGGGGCATGGGCGCTCCAGACGTCGCAGTGTAGCCGATCGATGTGTGGGATCCAACCGCCGGACGAAGGACAGAGCGTGTGGTGGATCTCGTGGGGGCATGCAGGATCGTCGGAGGCTGGATCAGGATCTCGGAGCGAGGGACCTAAGTGGTGCTGCGCTCGTGGGGTTCGAGGACACAAGCGTGGGGCTCGGTGTAGCCGAGGGAGCGGTCACAGGCCTGTGATCGAGGGTGCATGAGGCTTATGAAGGCTGTGTCTCAGGGAGGGTGCGGAGGGAGGTCTCCTGGCCGGCTCGTCAGGGTCAGGGCCTGAGCAGCACGCTGATCTTGGCGAAGGCGATCCGCTCGACGGTGCCACCCGCGACCAGATCCACCCGCTCGGTCCAGCCGAGGTAGGCCGCGGTGCCCGGCACGTCCAGCCAGGTGAGCAGCGGGGACAGCAGCAGCTCCTGGCTGCTGCCCTCGGCCTGGAGCCGCCGGCTCTCCTGCACCAGCAGGCGCGCCCCCAGGGTGCGGCTCCACTGCCAGGTGAGGGTGGTCCGGAGTAGGTGGGCCAGCTCTGGATCCAACCCATCGGGCACGTGCCTGGAGCCGCTGATCTCGGTGTCGAGGCGGACCCCCGCGCTGCGCAGGATCACCGTGATCCCTGCGTCGTGGGTGTTCGCCGGCCCCAGGGTGCCGAAGTCCATCGAGCGCGACGTGGACAGCCACGGCGAGAGCTCCAGCAACGATCCAAGCTGCCCGTCCCAGCTGGTGGCCAGCCAGTAGCCGGGCACCTCAGCCGCGCTCTGGCGTCGCTGGCCCGCGCCACCCTCCAGCACCAGCCGATGGATCCCCTCGACGAGCAGGGCCTGGCTCAAGCCCAAGGTGTAGAAGTGATCGCCGTCGTCCTCCTGCCACACCGAGGCGTAGCCCGACGGGGTGAAGGTGCTGATCGGGCCCGGCGTGGCGAAGGTGTGATCGATGAAGGCCTCCACCGAGGTCAGGCCGCTCTGGTTGAGGAAGCCCAGCTCCTGGCGATATCCTCCCGATCGCCACAGCCCCTCGATCCCGCCCCCGGTGCCCAGGCCCGAGCTCCGGATCACCGAAGCGCCCACCTCGGATCCCCACAGGGACTCCGCTCCCTGGGTGTGGCTCGCGCTGGTCGAGGCCCTCGCCAGCCAGCGATCGGCGAACGGGATCCCTAGATCTGCGCTCGCTCCGCCGTGGATCCCCGCTGATCCGCCTCGGGTGGGGCTCGCCAGGATCCGCTTGTCGGCCACGGTCAGCCCGATCCAGCCCTCTCCGAACGCGTCGAGCTTCAGCCGCGTCAGCGTGTTGGAGGCCCAGCGATCCGCGACCTCGTCCTCGCTGAACCCCGGCGCGCCGTCCTCGTGGACGCTGGGCAGGGGGGACTGGTCGAGGACGTGGAGCACCCCGACAGACAGCGGGCCCTCGCGCCCCGACAGCTTCACCCCGTACACGGGCTCGGCGATCGAGCGCGAGTACAGCGTCTCAGCGGTGTCCCGGTATAGATCGATGCCGTCGAGGAAGAACGGCCTGCGCTCGGTGAACTGAAACGCAAACCGGGCGTTGAGCCGCACATCGGCTAGATCCGACTCCACCTGGGAGAAGTCAGGGTTGGCGGTGGCGGCCAGCCCCAGATCAGGGGTGATCCCCAGGCGGAGATCAAGGCTGGGCCGAAGCGCACGCCACCAGGGATCGAGATCGAGGCTCGAGAGATCGGGGGGTTGATCCGTCTGCTCATCGACCGCCCACAGCTGGGACGCGGTCAGGGTAGGGATCAGCTCCAGGCCGCTGCCCACCGGAGGGGGCCGCACCCCCACGAGATCGCCCGCCTCGCTGAACAGCAGCGGCTTGTTGAGCGAGATGTCGGGCCAGGCGTACTTCGTGCCAAGGTGGGGCACCTTCCGGGTGACGATCAGGCCCCAGGTCTGATCGTCCGCGGTCCTGGGGAACTTCAGCGAGCGCCAGGGGAGCGCGATCTCGAGCTCGTAGCCGTCGTGGATCACCTGTCCCGCAGAGCGGAAGGCGGTGTCCCAGTTGACGTTCCAGTCGCCGGAGTTGTGGCGGATGTCCTGCTGGATCCCCAGGGGGTTGAGGTAGAAGATGTAGCCTGAGCGGCCGTCGTGGAACGTGTCGAGGTACACCCCGATCTGATCATCGGCGTTGATCCGCTCTCTGGCGCTCACCCTCGCCCGGATCGGGTATCCGGTGCCGGTGACCCGGACGCCGACGTACAGCGCGGCGTCGTCCTGCAGGATCCGGACCTCGGTGCGGCCCGGTGGCGCACCACCCTCGGTGGGGGTGTACTGCAGGAAGCCGGTGGTCACCGGGGCGGAGGCCCAGTCGGGCTCGGTCAGCGCGCCGTCGATCACGACGGCCCCGCCTGCGACGACGGCCTGAGCCCGGGGAGGGGTCTGGGCGCTTGCGTTCAGGACGGCGAGCAACGGCAACAACGTCGGTGTTGTCACGTGCTTCGGCGGGGATGGCAAGTCACACTGCGCACGAACGAAGGATCCGGAGATCGAGATGTTCACTGGAATCGTCCAGGGCACGGCGCAGATCCGTGCCGTCGAGGCCCGCACCGAGGCCCGCCGCCTGACCCTTGCCTTCCCCGCGGGAGCGACGGATCGACTGATCCATGGCGCGAGCGTGGCGGTGTCGGGGGTCTGCCTCACCGCGGTGGGGATCGAGGGCAGCGAGGTCAGCTTCGACGTGATCGACGAGACCCTGGCCCGGACCACCCTGGGGGCGATGGCGCCGGGGGACCGGGTCAACTTCGAGCGCGCCGCCCGGATCGGAGACGAGATCGGAGGGCACCTGCTGTCGGGCCACGTCTGGGGCACGGTGGAGGTGGTCGAGCGGCGCGAGACCGAGGACAACCGGGCCCTGGCCCTGCGCGCCGAGCACAGCGTGATGCGCTACGTCTTCGAGAAGGGTTTCGTCGGCCTAGACGGGGTGAGCCTCACGGTGGGGCGGATCGAGCCCGACGCCTTCTGGGTGCACCTGATCCCCGAGACCCTGGCGATCACGACGCTTGGGGACGCCGACACGGGCACGCGGATCAACCTCGAAGCCGACGCGATGACCCAGGCGGTGGTCGAGACCACCGAGCGGGTCCTGGCTGCCCGCTTCCCAGGGGGGTGAGCGCTCGGCCCGGGGGAGGGTGGCCAAGCCCCCGGGGGTGAGCGCCCGGGCGCCCGGAGGGGTCCCCGCGTCCGGTGGTGCAGCGCCCGAGCGACGGAGGACCCAGCGGGGCTCACCGCAGGGGCCCGGCGGTGCTGCTCTGGGGGCGGGCTCACCGCGGGGACCCCGGCGCCCCGGGCTACAGCATGGTGCAGCGGTTGTCGATGCACTCGTAGTCGGGCTGGCCCCCGCAGCCCGTGCAGCCATGGCCGACGTCGCAGGCGCTGCCCATGGAGATCCAGGGCGAGGCGAAGTCTCCCACGGAGATCCCACAGGCGTTGTTGATCACGTACCAGCACGCAGCGTCGGTGAAGGTCTCGCACTGGCCTGAGACCACCTGGCAGTCGTCGGTGCTGTTGCAGTCGACGGCGGCGGACATGGTCTGCTGAAAGCCCGACACGATCTGATCGCAGGACGCTCCCTGGAGATCGAACTCGGGGATCGAGGCACAGAGGTCTTCGATGTGTGTGGGCTGGGTGCCCCCGTCGGTGCCTCCGTCGGTGCCATCCTTGCCCGGATCGTCGCCTCCGCAGCCTGTCGCCAACAGCCACACCAACACCATGCGCCTCATGGACCCTCCCGGACGAGACTCTGTACTACCTTGTCCGTCACTACCTTGTCAGTCGCCGGACGCGAGCGCTTCGAGCTCGTTGTAGCCGGGCAGCAGCGACAGATCCGGGATCACCACGATCTCGATCCGACGGTTGGAGGCCTTGCCCTCCCTGCTGTCATTGGGTTTGACTGGTCGGTTGTCAGCGTAGGAGGCCGCGGAGAGGTGAGTGATCGGGACCCCGCCCTCGTTGAGGGTGCGGACCACGGCGATCGCCCGCGCGGCGCCGAGCTCCCAGTTCGAGGGGAAGCGCTCAGTCTTGATCGGATCGTTGTCGGTGTGGCCCTCGACCTGGAACGTCCGATCGGGGATGGACGCGAGCACGCCCGCGACGTCGGTGAGGTTGGCGCGACCTTCATCGGACAGCGCGGCCTTGCCGGAGGCAAACAAGATGTCGGAGGCCAGCTTCACCACCATCCGACCGTCGACGATCTTGACGGTGAGGCGACCGGCATCGATCAGCTCCTTGAACTTCGACAGGAGATCCTGGTACTCCCGGACGCGGGCGTCGGAGGCGGCCTTGCGGGCCTCTAGATCCGCCAGGGCGGCCTGCATGTCCTGCACCGAGGCGTCGAGCTGGGACTTGTCCTTGATCAAGAGCGCGTTCTTCAGCTCCAGGGCCTTGATCTTCTCCTCGAGCTCGGCGACCCGGGCCCGCTCGTCCGCCAGGGCGGCCTCCAGATCCTGGCTCTTGCTGGTCTCTGCCTCGAGCTGACCGGTCATCTCAGTGCGCAGGGCGTCGATCTCGCCCTGTAGGTTGGTGTACTTCTTCTTGCCGACACAGCCAGTCGTGCCGAGGATGAGGACGGCGATCAGGGTGATCCTTCGCATTCGTCACCTCCAGGGCGACTGTCTCTATGCCATGGTCCTGGCCCGCGCCACCGCGGCCTCTGCAGCAGGTTGCTGCTCAGCGATCCGTTCAGCCAGCCGCGCCTGCCCCCGGGCCCGGACGAGGTTGTGCTCTCCCCGCCCCCCGAAGCGCTCGTCCCAGCCAAAGTAGGCCTCCTCAAGCGCGTCCTTGGCAAAACGGGCCGCGAGCTCCATGGCGATCCGCTCGGTGGTGGGCACGATGCTGGCCCACTCGTCGTCGGTGGGGCCCCGATCGCCGGCCCCGGTGGCATAGCCCTGCATCGCAGCGGAGAACAGCTCGAGATCGAACCGGGCGTCGAGGCTGTCCTCCGACATGGGGTTGCACCACGAGCGCATCGCGTCGCCCAACTCGACGTCGAGGGTGCGCCTCGCCAAGGTGTCGAGATCGATCAGGGCGACGGCCGTGGGCCCGGTGAACCGGACGTTGGAGATCTTCAGATCACCATGGATCACCCGCTCGGGCAACCCCGTGGGACCCTCCCACCGCTCCCAGGCCGCCTGGAGCTCCTTGGCCAGGGCTGCGACGTCGGCGTGCAGCCGGTGGGTCGGGTGGGCCTCCACCGCGGCCTGCAGAGCCCTCATGTGGCGGGCGGTGTCGTGGACGTCGGGGCGGACCATCCGGAAGGTGTGATCCAGATCGCGCACCGCATCGTGGAACCTCGCGATCAGCCCACCTGCGGATCGCGCATCCTCCGGATCCTCCAGCTTGTGGACGGTGCGATCCCCCACCACGGTTAGCTGCCGCCAGGTGGAGCCATCGTCCGCGTCGTGCCACAGGGCGCCCGCCCGGGTGGGGACCAGCCGGGGGGTCTGTAGGCCCGCGGCGGCGACAGCCTCGGTGACCGCGGCGATGTCGTGGTGCACCACCGGCTTGAAGATCCGGGTGTTCAACTCCTGGAGCACCCCCAGGGCCCGGCCCGAGGAGGCCGAGCGCACCCAGAAGGTGCGGTTGATCAACCCCGAGGGGTGGTGCTCGACCACCACCGGCTCCCCCCAGTCCCAGGCCTCGAGCAGCGCCTCCATCGATCCTCCACGGTGTGCGTCGGTGCCGGTGTGGCACCCTCGAAGCCTACGCGCATCCGTCGCCCGGGAAGAGGATCCGCCGTAGATCCCTGGACCCGACGGGATCGGGCAGCGCCGCTGCGCAGCGGGGCCGCTGCGCAGCGGGGCCGCAGCGCTGCGGGGCCGCTGCGCAGCAGGGGCCCGTGGTGAGGCATCCAGGCTAGATCCCCCTGATCGATGAGCGCCAGTCCTCCGTCG
This sequence comes from Deltaproteobacteria bacterium, assembly GCA_011376105.1. Lineage (GTDB taxonomy): Bacteria > Myxococcota_A > UBA796 > UBA796 > DRPG01. The sequence goes on along the minus strand of DRPG01000226.1, from coordinate 6,412 downwards.
ATCATGGTTCCCCCCCCTGATCCCTGGTCTGGCTCTGCTGTACATGAGGTCGATCCTCGGGGTTGGGAACTTGAGGGTTTCGCTCGGGGAGGTAAAGGGCACCTGGACTGTCGCCGATGGACGGGGCGTGCTGGAACATCCACGATCACAGACCAGGGTCTTCCTCGCGCTGTCGCTCTCCATCAACCTGGCGTTCCTCGGGTGGGGGGCGCTGTCCGGGGATCGCTCGCTGATCGGGATCTGTGCGCTGTCGGGATCGCTGACGCTGGTGGGAGTGCTGATCCATCGCCTGGTGCCGCTGCTGTCGGCCCACCTCCTGCTGGCCTCGTGGCTGGTGGGGCTGACCCTGGGCTCGCTGCTCAACGGAGGCTCGGAGGGCGGCGGCCTGGTGTGGATCACCCTGCTGCCGCTGCTCGCCAGCGGGCTCGTGGGCTGGCGGGCCACCGCGGCCTGGAGCGCAGCGGCGGTGCTGGCCCTGGTGGCGGTCCTGTGGGCGGAGGATCGGGTGAGCGGGGGGCACATCGAGGCCCTCCCCGAGGGGCCGCTGGCCGTGGCCGCTGTGTGTCTGGTGTCCGTGATCGTCACCGGGATGTCCTGGGATCGAGCACGGTGGCTGGGGGAGATCCAGCGCAGCCACCAGGCGCTGGCGGAGGAGTCGGCCGCCCACGCGGAGGCGGTGGTCCGCGCCGAGCAGTCCCTGCTGGCACAGCGGATGTTTACCGCGATGGTGTCCCACGATCTGCGCACACCCCTGACGGGCCTGATCGGGATCGGGGAGCTGCTGCGCCTGGGGGAGCTGACGGCTCGGCAGCACGAGCAGGTCGGGGTGATGGTCGGGGCCGGGGATCAGCTCCTGCGCACCGTCGAGACCCTGCTCGATGTGGCGAGGGCCGACTCGGGCTCGCTGCAGCTCCGGCGCGAGCGGTTCGAACCCCGGCGGATGCTGGACGAGACCTCGAGCCTGCTGCAGACCCTCTGTGAGGCCCGCGGGATGTCGCTGGAGTGCACCGCCGAGCCCGCAGTCCCCGACTGGATCGAGGGAGATCAGGAGCGGGTGCGGCGGATCTTGATCAACCTCGTCGGCAACGCGGTGCGACACGCTGTGCCCGGCCGGGTCTCGGTCGGGCTGGGCTGGAGCGCCTCGAGGCTGCTGATCGAGGTGATCGACGACGGGCCCGGCCTGCCGCTGGAGGTCCGGGAGCGCCTCGGGCAGCGGCTGGCCCATGGCCTGGAGCTGCCGGGGGCCGGGCTGGGGCTGTACGTGGTCCACGCCCTGACCGAGGTGATGGGCGGGCTGGTGCGGGTCGACGATCCCGGCGGGAGCCGGACGGCGTTCCGGGTGTTCCTGCCGCTGGCCTCCGTGTCCCCGTCCGCGGTAGGGGATCCCTGCCGCGACCGGGAGGCCTCTTGACCCTCGACTGGATGCTCTTCAGCCGCTTCGCCCTGATGGTGTCGCTGTGCGAGCTGATCCCGCTGCCCTTGATCGATGGCTGGATCGCCAACCGTCTGCGCCGCAGGCTGGTCCGGATCCAGCTGGCGGGCCACCACCTCGAGCTGCCCGAGGCCGACGTCCGGATGCTGGCCGATGCCTCCGCGCCGGGGTGCCTGGGGATCGCGTTCGCGGTGCTGGCCTGGCCGTTCCGCACGCTGCTGCGCACGATCTTGTTCGTGCTGCAGCTCAACCGGATGGTGAACACCTTCAGCGAGGTCGTCCACCACGCGCTGCTGATCCATGAGGCGCTGGATCTCGGGGCCCTGCCGGGGGACGCGGTGGCGATCCGAGCGGCGATCAACCGCGCCGTGGGGCAGGTCGACACCCGCGTCGTCGACAAAGCCCTGAGGCAGGCTCTGGATCTGACCCGGCTCCAGCTGTGGCGGATGACCCAGTCGGCCCTCGGGTGGGCCCGGGTGGAGGCCGACGAAGACAGCGAGACCGTCACCCCCCTGCAGGATCAGCCCGAGCAGCTGTCGAAGACCCTGGCGGCGGCGATCCGGGCGCCCGGGGTGGAGGCCGAGCTGGTGAAGCGCTTCCGGATCGAGCTAAACGCCGCTGCAGCCGGCCCCACCGGCCCCACCGGCCCCACCGGCCCCACCGGCCCCACCGGCCCCACCGGCCCCACCGGCCCCACCGGCCCCACCGGCCCACCCAGGGCATAGGGTGGCGGCCCGCGCCCCGGTAGGGCCCCCGGCGGTGGCCTCGAGCCGCCCCAGCGCGGACCCAGGCCGTCGCCCCCGGCGGTGGCCAGCCCCGGTGCTGCCGGCGGTGGCCTCGAGCCGCCCCAGCGCGGACCCAGGCCGTCGCCCCCGGGCGTCGGGGGGAGATCGGGGGGCTACAGCCAGGGCCGGGAGAGCAGGTCGTGGATCACCTCCCCCCTCCGTCGCCCCAGCGCCTGCCCTCCGTCGCCCCAGCGCCTGCCCTCCGTCGCCCCAGCGCCTGCCCTCCGTCGCCCCAGCGGCTGGAGAGGTACAGCCGGGGCAGGTCGCTCTCTGCGGTGTGGCGGCGCCCCACCAGGATCAGCAGCGCCACAGCAGCCCGCCGAGGCAGATCCCACCCCCCACGGCGCTGCTGGCGAGCAGCGTGCCCGGGGGCAGCCGGCCGCTGCTGAGCAGCTCGTGGACCGACAGCAGGCAGCCCGACGCGCCGGTGCAGCCATGGGCCGACAGATCGGCGTGGGTGCGCTCGGGGGGCACCCCCAGCGCCCCGGCGGCTGCGGCGATCTGGCGTGGGGTGACGCGGTAGGGAGCGAACCAGTCGATGGGGCCCGCCTGGCGCGCCAGCGCGGCTGAGATCTCCTCCCAGGCGCTGCGCAGGGCGTCGGTGTAGGTCGCATCGGGGGTGCGGAAGCGGTAGGCGCCGGCTCGCAACGCCTCGGCGGTGGGGGGCAGCGGGCCTGGCACGGTGAACGAGGTCCCCGCGCCCTCGCGGGTGCCCAGGGCCCCCCACACCAGGCCCCCGGGGCTCCCGTCGTGCTCTAGGGCGATCGCCGCGGCGCCGTCGGCGTACAACAGCAGCGCGATCGCATCGTCTGGATCCACCATCGACGAGGGACAGTCCACCGCGATCACCAGGGCACGTCGACAGCGGTGGGAGAGCCAGCTCGTGGCGATCAGCCAGGCCTGTAGCCCACCGACCCCGCCCCCCCGCACGTCCAGGGTCGCACAGCGCAGCCCGAGCTCGACGCCCACCTTGGCCGCCAGGCTCTGGGTGATCCGATCGGGGGTGGAGGTCGCCACCACACACAGCCCGAGCGACTCCGGTGCCCAGCCCGTGCGCTGCAGCGCCCGACGGCCCGCGGCCCCGGCCAACGCCTGGGTGGTGACCGTGGGGGTGTCGGTGCCGGGCCAGCGTGCCCAGCTCCGTCGCCACACCCCCCACCGCCGCCGTGCCTCCTGGGCTCCGACGGGGACCCGCAGGCCACGATCGCTGAGCCAACGCAGGAGCTGCGCGTTGTCCAGCTGGGGCGCGTCGGGGCTCAGCTCGTGGGGGAAGGCGGCGGCGGAGCCCCGGAGGCTCAGCCCCTGCAGCGGTCTCAGCTCGGTCACGGCGGGGATCGGGGGCGCTCCGGGCGGGGCGGAGCTGTGGGGGTGGACACAGGGTTAGCGGTGGTTCTCGACCGTCGGAGGCAGCGCGTCGCCCCGGGCCTGGAGCGCTAGCGCGTCGGGGTGGGTGCGGTAGTGCTCCCGCACCGCCTGGGCCAGGGCCAGCTTCTGCTCCGGCCCGATCGGACAGGGGGACGCGTCGGGGAGCACCGAGATGAGGCTCCGAAGCAGCTGGTCCTGGGGCGCCGGCAGCCGGGGGGCCCAGGAGGCGAGCAGCGCCCGATCGACGTGGGAGGGCAGCGAGCCCATGATCCCCGCGTCGTTCTGGTCATGGATCAGCAACCCCGAGGTGGTGCCTCGGTCCAACGTGAGGACCTGGAACAGGTACAGGGTGTGGTACGCCAGCTGTCTGCGGCGATCGTCTTCGTCGATCGTGGGGTGAGCGCTCAGCGCCGCCGCCACCAGCCCGGTGTAGGTGCGCACGGTGGCCTCCCCCACACGACGGGCCAGGGCCTCGTCGGCGGACCAGTCTCCGCTGTCGTGGCCCTCGAGGTAGAAGTGGCTGACGCCCCGGTGGCGTTTCAGGGCGGGGATGTAGAAGTAGCGCTCTCCCTGGGCCTTTGCCTCTGCGTAGTGCTCGGGGGCAGCGGCCGCCAGGGCCGCCCCGAAGGCCTCAGCCGCCTCTGGATCCTCGATCGACGGGTTGAGATCGGCCATCATCCGCCAATACCCACTACCATCACGCAGCTGCGTCCAGCTGATGTGCATGTGCATCGAGGGTGCCCGGGGCTGAGCGGGGTGCACGATGGCCGACAGGGCCGTGGCGGAGGACAGCTTCTTGTCGGGGAGATCGCCGTAGTGGATCGTCGAGACGTTGACCGACGCTCGGTTGAAGGCTCCGCCCTCTGGAGCGATGTAGCGGACCCCACCGCCGTGGCGCCCCTCGTCCCGCAGCCACTCGACGGGCTGGAACCGCGCTGCGCCCGGCTGCAGGGCCTCGAGGGCCTCGACCAGCTGTCGCTGAAGATCGTGGACCAGCGCCTGGGCCTGGAGCGCGAGCGCTGAGGAGGGTGGGGTCGGTTGCATGGTGGCCAGTGTAGCCCCCGCGCCGGGGACCGCGCCAGGGGCCACACGGCGCAGCCACGCAGTCCGTGCGGGCTGCGTGGCTGCGCAGGGCCTCCGCCGGGGCCGCCTCGATCCCCCCGGGGCATCAGCGCTGGGGGAGCCGCTGGACACAGGCCGCCCCCAGCGATCCCCAAGACCACACTCACGCCCTCGTCGGGGGGCTGTGCCCGGGTGGAGCAGGGAGGGGAGCCAGGGAACGCCCAGGCGCTCAAGGTGCTGAGCACCAGGGGCGCTGTCTTGGAGACGACGTCGGTCTCGATCCACCAGGTGGTCTGCACGCCACGATGCTACCAGGCCCCTGCCCCAAGCCTGGAGGATCCATGGATCGACGCGACCCCCCCCCGACCACCGACGCGGTGCGTGAACGTCAGCAGCGGTTTCACGCCGACACCCTCGACGAGGTGTGCCGTGCCCTGTCCGAGCACGAGGTCGTCGTGGTGGGGATGGCCTGGAACCCCCACGTCGGGCGTGCCCGGCGCGCCCTGGACGCAGCCGGCGTGCCCTACCACTACCTGGGCTACGGCAGCTACGCGTCGGGCTGGAAGACCCGGCTCGCGATCAAGCTCTGGTCCCGCTGGCCCACGTTCCCCCAGGTGTTCGTCTCCGGCACCTTGATCGGAGGAGCAGACGAGACCCTGGCCTGGGTGAGCGAGCGGCAGGCGCAGGCGACAGCGGCCCCATAGGGCAGAGCGCGGCGAGCGGAGCGCGGAGCGCGGAGCGCGGCGCGCGCAGAGGCCGGCAGGGACAGCACGCCCCAGCCGGCCCCCGCTGGGTCGTCACGCAGTAGGCCGGGGATGCGGCGCGCGCAGGGGCCGGCAGGGACAGCACGCCCCAGGGAGCCCTGGGACCGGGCGCCCCGGGCTCAGGGCTGGGTGTCGATCCAGGCGTCGACCCGCTCGGCCTGATCGGCCATGGCCGAGACCGCCTGATCCACCGCGTAGCTGTCGGGCACGTCGAGGCCGAGGATCTCAGCGTCGACCCAGAAAGCCTCGATGCGCTGGGCTGAGGTGCCCTCGTCGAAGAGCATGACGAAGGAGTACTGCTGGTGGACCGTGGCCAGCCCGGTGGAGAACGACATCGGCTCGGGGGTGATCTGGCGGACGAAGGTGAAGGTGCCCTCGTCGAGGAGCAGGGACCGGTAGGCGATGTCGAAGGTGCGCTCAGCCTCCCCGAGGAGCACCACCTTGGTCCGCTCGAACGCGGTCTGATCGAGGCGATCACACGTGGCGTCGAGGAAGCAGGCCCGATCACTGGTCCGCCGGAGCTCGTAGGCCAGGTAGTTGTCGGGGAACATCGCGGCCTTGTCGGGGCGGCTGATCGCGTCGATCACCGGGGTCGTGCGGTTGTGGTAGCCGACCAGCCCCACCGCTCCGAGGATCCCGCCCTCCACCGGGGCATCGATCCCCGCCCCCTCGAGGTCTGTGGCGGTCAGATCAGCGACCCGGTAGCCCTCGCTCAGGGCCTCCCGGTGGAGCTCGATCAGGGGCAGCAGGCCGGTGGCGGTCTGCTTGAGGAAGGAAGGATCGTCCTCGAAGTGGACGAAGCCAAACACCACCAGGGACTCTAGATCCTCGGGGGCGTCGACGATCTTGCAGCCGCTCAGGAGCACGATCAGGATCATGGGATGTCCTCCCTCCACCCGAGCTTACCACCGGACGAGCTCACCACCGGACGATCTCACCACCGGACGATCTCACCACCGGATCATCCGGCGTGGGGGGATCATGCCTCAGGCAGGAGCCCCTCG
>DRPG01000225.1 GCA_011376105.1 Deltaproteobacteria bacterium | reverse complement strand
GCCCCAACGGGAGTGTGCCGGGCCCCAACGGGAGTGTGCCGGGCCCCAACGGGAGTGTGCCGGGCCCCAACGGGAGTGTGCCGGGCCCCAACGGGAGCCTGCCGGGCCCCAACCCTCCTGCATCGAGCAGCTCCTGCGTCGCGCTCGGGGGCTCCCGTGGAGCAAGGGCTCGAGCCTGGATCGAGGTGGGGCAGGCGAGGCGTCTCTGGGGCGCCCCAACCCTGTCCTGGTGCTCTAGAAATCCAGATCCCCCCCGCCCCGCTACGCCAGCGCCGACTCCTGCCCCGAGTCCATCACGAACAGGCACGGAGCCCCGGCGAGCTCCGCCAGGTCCCGCATCGCCTCCAGATCCAGGCTCTGGGGCAGGCCGAAGATGTGCACATCGGTCGCGGGTCCACGCCCCAGCCGCTCGCGCAGGGTGCCCGACAGCAGGTGAGTGGTGGTGTTCGGCAGCCGACCGAGCTCCACCAGATCGGAGAGGAACTGCATCGCCCGAGCCAGGTAGGCCTGGCTCCGGAGGACGGTGACGAGCCGGATCCGCCCCTCCAGGGGCCGGGTGAGCAGGTACGCCAGCAGGACCGGCAGATCGAGGTTGGCCACGTGCAGCGACAGCTCCCACTCCGGGGAGCGATCGGACAGCCACACCGTGGCCGCGGTGTAGGACTTCGGGGGCTGGTGAGGATCGTCCAGCGCCAGGATCACCCCGACCCGCCTGCGGCGAGCATGATCCACGATCTCCTGGAGCACCTCCTGGTCCTGGAAGCGACCCGACAGCAGCACCAGGTTGGGGGCGAGAAAACTCCCCTGCATCGCGTTGATCGACATCCGCACCCCCTGCCCGGGGTGCTCCTCAGACATCAGGTGCCAGCTCGCGAACTGCTCCCTCGCCCGCAGGGCCCCCACCACCCCACCGAGCACCGCCCCCAGCTCGGGATCGTCGATCAGCGCGATGAACCGCACCGAGCCCTGGACCCGGACCAGCGCAGCCGCGAACACAGCCATGGCCCTGGCCTCCTCCACGCTGCTCACCGGGACCAGCAGATCGGGCTTCCAAGTACGCTCAGAGCGCCTCATCTGCTGGGACTTCATCACCGCCCAGCCCGCGACGGTCTGGACGATCCCCGACTGGACGGTCTCCCACGGCGTGTCCAGCTTCTGCCTGCGGGACAGCCAGAGGTAGATCCCGAGCACGAAGGCGACCTCGGGCAGCCCCCCCGCGGGGCTGGACAGCACCAGGCCGGTGACGCACGCGACCGCGCCGAGGGCCGGCACCCAGGTGGGGATCGCGAACAAGGGACGCCAGCTGACCAACCCCAGGGCCTGCTCGAGGAACACCACCACGTTGATCGCCAGGTAGGTCATCACGAAGAAGCTGGTGATGATCGGAGCGATGGCGTCCAGCGAGCCCGCGGTGAGGCTGAGGCCCGCCAGGCCGAGGGTGATCCAGGTGGCGTTGCGGGGCTCTCCGTCGATCAGCTCCCGCAGCCAGCGGGAGGCCGGCACGACGTCGTGCTCGGCCATCGCCTGCAGCAGCCGGGGCGCCGCCACCAGGGTGGACAGCGCCGCCATCAAGGTGCTCGACAGCAACCCGAACAGGACGAGCGGCCCAACCAGGGCGTGATCCGCCATCACGAAGGTGTCGCGATCGAGCAGCTGCGCCCTGGGCACCACCGTCGCATACCAGATCGCACCGAGCACATAGACCGCCAGCGTGGTGCCCCACGCCGCCATCGTGCCCCGGGGGATCGCGCGGCTGGGCTGAGCGAGCTCGCCGCTCATGCCCGCACCGACCATGATCCCGGTGGCGGCCGGGAAGAACAATGCGAAGCAGTCGAGCAGCGAGCCCTCAGCGAACCGCCCGACCACCAGGGGGCGCTGCGGCGTCGCGGTGGTCCACCCCAGCAGCGCGCTGGCCACCGCCACCGCGATCACCCCCAGCATCACGCCCTGGGCCCGGGAGGCCAGGGCGGCGGAGCGCAGCACGATCCCACCGATCACCACGAACGCGATCGCGACCACCAGCCCCGGCGGGTGCTCCGGGAACAAGAAGCCCCAGCCCTCGGTGAAGGCGAACAGATACATCACCGAGCTGATCGCCTGAGCGAGGTACAGGGGCACCCCGATCGCACCGCCGGCCTCGAGCCCTAGGGCGGCGCTGATGATCGCGAACGCCCCGCCCGCCCGCAGCCGCAGGTTGGTGGCGATGGACGACACCGACAAGGCGGTGGTGCCGGTGATCAGGTAGGCCGCGCCGATGACCAGCAGGGCGCCGAGCAACCCGGCGTTGCCCACCAACCAACCCTCCCGCAGGTAGAGCATGGCCCCCAGCACAGTGAGGACTACGGGCCGGTACACCCCGTTGAAGGTCCCAAACCCCGCCGATCGCCCCATCAGTGGCCCACGGGGATCGAGGAGCCAGCGACGTCCCAGGACACCATCCCCACCCCGACCCTCCACCACGCTGCCCAGGATCTGCTAGCCAGATCAGAGCCGAGCGTCTGCTCCTCCAAGATCGGCACGCCCTCCACCACGCCCTGGTGCGTGAGATCTCGCCCCGGGTCTGTGGAGATCACGTCCTGGGCACGGGGTTCTCCAACGGCGCGGCGATGGTGCACCGCTGGGGCTGCGAGGGGACACAGGTCGACGCGATCGCTCCGGTCTCAGGTACGCTGATGGTCGACACCTGCCAGGGTCCCCCTGTCCCGGTGCGCCATTACCACGGCACCGACGATCCAGTCGTGCCGGGCGATGGGAGCCCCGGGAAGGGGATCCACGACATCGTCTACACCAGCGTCGACGACACGATGGCTGCGTGGCGCGAGCGAAACCTGTGCTCCGACGATGATCCAAAGATCACGATCACCGGTGACACCACCTGCACACAGTGGATCTGCGCCGCCCCCACCGAGCAGTGCTGGATCGAGGGGTGGGGACACCGGTGGCCAGGGGGACCAAACAGATCACAGACCGATGCAAATGCCACTCTGGCGATATGGGAGTGGTTCGCCACCACCATCGACGCTAGCTCGTTGCGGTAACCACAACGATACATCTCGACACGGTCCGTTCCCTGCTGATGGGCTAAGCGGGATGCGCAACCCACACATCAGGAGGGTGTCCAATGGGTGCCATCACTGTTCGCTCGCAACACAACCGTGAGATCGAAGTCGACGAGACACTCTGGAACGCGGCCAAGGCCAAGGCAGAGGCCCGCCCCAGCGGCCGCCTCGTCGCCGAGGATGCACAGGCGCTGTTCGAGCTGATCGCCTCCGACGGCGAGTACAGCGATCTTGAGAAGCGCACGGTCAAGCACCTGCGCACGCACTTCCGGTGGACCCCCGCGGGCGACACCGCGTTCCGCACCGCGATCCGCGCCGCGGCGAGCCGGGGCTGGGGCGGCGCCGAGGAAGAGGTGCTCACCACCACGATCACCACCGCCAACGGCCGCGAGGTCGTCGTCGACAGCCGTCTGTGGAGCGAGGCCATCGCCCGCACCGAGGGCAAGAACGACGGCGTGCTCGGCAAGGCCGACGCCGCAGTCCTGTTCGATCTCGTCGCCGAGGACGGCCAGTACAGCGACCTCGAGAAGCTCACGATCAAGCACATCCGCAAGAACTTCAAGTGGACCGAGAAGGGCGACGAGCAGTTCCGCGCCGCAGTGCGCGCTGCGGTCCGCAACGGCTGGACCCAGGCTGAGGTCGACGACGCGCTGTCGGACTGATCGTCACCCGATCTCCTGCACCACAGCAGATCATCCGGCCCGGGGACACCCCCGGGCCGCTCGTCTCTCTGGAGATCCCCATGCTCCCCAGCCCTCGCATCCTCACGATCGAGCGCAGCGCAGATCGGATCACGCTGCTGGCGGTCGACAAGCCGAGCGGCTGGGTCGCCCACGCCACCCGCCCTGACGAGCCCGCGGATCTACGGGCCTGGCTCCAGCAACAGGGCCACCCGGGCTGTGCACCGCTGCACCGCCTCGATCGGGGAACCAGCGGGGTACTGCTCTTCAGCCCCGATCCAGCGATCCGGGCCCAGCTGGGGGCCGAGCTCACCGCAGGCACAATCACCAAGCGCTACCTCGCCCTGGTCATCGGACATGCAAGGCGCAAGGGGATCATCCGCACCGCCCTCGATGGCCGCCGGGCCGTCACCCGCTACGGGCTGGCCGAGCGCCTGGGGGGCTTCAGCCTCCTGCGGGTCCGCCCCCAGACCGGGCGCAAGCACCAGATCCGGCGCCACCTCCACAGCATCGGGCTGCCCGTGGTCGGAGACGATCGCTACCGCCCCGCACGGTTTCGGGCCGTGCCTGGCTACCCCGAGCGTCTGTTCCTCCACGCATACCAGCTGATCCTTCCCGACGGCCGGACCTTCGAGTCTCCCCTGCCCCAGGTGCTCTCAGGCTGTCTCGAGGCCCTCCGTGGGGGCCCCCGCGGCGAAGCCCCCCAGGGTGAAGCCCTCCAGGGTGAACCCCCTCAGGGCGGCGTGCCCCAGGACGCCGCTGACAGCCTCAGCAACGCTCCGGGCGCTGCTGACAGCCTCAGCAACGCTCCGGGCGCTGCTGACAGCCTCAGCAACGCTCCGGG
>DRPG01000224.1 GCA_011376105.1 Deltaproteobacteria bacterium | reverse complement strand
GGATCCGGACCAGCTCAGGGCGCCCCCTGAGGTAGCGGAAGGTGAACGCACCCCGCCCGCCACCCCCGGGGTAGCCCGCATGGATCTCAGCGGTGATCTGCTGGATCGCGGCCTGGATCAAGTTCTCCCGGGAGCCAAAGTGCCGGTGGACCAGGCCATGGTTGATCCCAGCCTCCCGAGCCACGTCCCGGACTGAGATCTCAGCGAGGCTGCGGGTCCGGGCCAAGCGCACGAGCGCTTCGACCAGAGCAGCGCGGGTCTCTTCAGGGGACGCCATGGGTCCTGGTGACCTGTGGACGCCTTGTAGTCAACCGACTACACACCTGTAGTCAACCGACTACACAGGGAGAAGACCGTGAAGATCCTGGTTGTGGGTGCTGGAGCTGTGGGGCAGACCCTCGGGTACCACCTCGCCCGCGGAGGTGCTGAGGTCAGCTTCCTGATCAAGCCTGAGCACGCGAGCGCGGCCGAGGGGGGCTACACCCTGTACGATCTGGGCGCAGGGGGGCGAGCCGCTCCACTGTCGTTCACCGATCTCACGATCCTGACCTCGATCGATCAGCTCCAGGGTGAGCGCTTCGACATGGTCTTGATCACGGTCTCGTCCTCGGCCCTGCGCTCGGGGAGCTGGCTGGCCGAGCTGGTGGCGGCGGCCGGCGAGGCGACGATCTGCGGCCTGCAGCCGGGCCTAGGGGACTGGGATCACGTCCGGGGGATCGCGGGAGCCGATCGCGTCGTCTGGGGGTTGATCGAGCTGATCGCCTACCAGGCCCCCCTGGAGGGGGAGCAGGTGCCCGAGCCGGGGATCGCGTTTTGGATCCCCCGCCTGCTGCTGTTCCCGTTCTCGGGGCCCGATGCACGCACTCAGGCGATCGTCTCGGCCTTCCGGGCCGGTGGCCTCAGATCGAAGCAGGTGAGCGACACCACGGCGCTCACCGCGACCGGTGCACCGTTCCTCAACCTGCACATGGCCGCGCTGGAGAGCGTGGGCTGGAGCCTGTCGGCGCTGCGGGCCGATCGCGAGCTGCTCGCGCTGTCCGCCCGGGCTGTGGGGCAGGCCACCGCGGTGGCGGCCCACGAGCTGGAGATCGAGGTCCCGCTGTGGGTCCGGCTGCTGCGTCCGTGGCAGGTCCGGCTCCTGCTGTGGGCAGCGCCCGGCCTTGTCCCGCTGGAGCTCGAGGCCTACCTCGCGTTCCACTTCACCAAGGTCGGAGCACAGACGCAGGCCTCGCTCGAGCGCTGGATCGACTCGGCCCGCTCCGCTGGCCTGGATCACGACGCCTTGGTGCAGCTGCGGGATCGGTGGGCAGCGTCCCAGGATCGAGCAGCCCAAGGATCGGCTGGAGATCGGCTCCGAGGCGCCCTCTGAGAACACGGCTGAGACCAGGACAGGCGTCGCCCCCGGGGCCCGGGTCCGGGGCCTCTGGATCGAGGATCTCCGAGCGATGTGGTAGACATCCAGCAGCATCGGACGCCTATGCCCGACCTCTTCCAGTACCTGAGCTACCGAACGTACCTCGACGACTGGTTCCGGTGGAAGAAGAGCCAGAACCCGAGGTTCAGCCACCGCCTGTTCGCCCGACGGGCGGGGCTGAGCTCCCCGAGCCTGCTATCTAACGTGATCAGCGGCCGCCGAAACCTGACCCCCCGATCCGCGGAGGCGTTCTGCCACGCCATGTCCCTCAGCGCTGAGGCCTCGGAGTTCTTCCAAGATCTGGTGCGGCTCGATCGGGCCCGCACCCCAGCCGAGCGCAACCGGATCTGGGAGCGGATCTCGGCCACCCGCCGGTTTCGGGACGCCAGGCGCATCGAGGGCGATGGGTTCCGCTACCTCTCGAGCTGGCACTACGCTGCGCTGCGGGAGCTCACCTCGATCGAGGGCTTCCGGGAAGACCCAGCCTGGATCGCCAGGACCCTGCGCCCCCGCATCACCGTCCCCCAGGCCCGCGAGGCCCTGGCCACGCTGTGGTCGCTGGGGCTGCTCTCAAGGGACGAAGACGGCGAGGTCCGGCCCACGGAGGCCACGGTGGCCACCGCCTCGGAGGTCCAGGGGCTGGCGGTCCACAACTTCCACATGAGCATGCTCGAGCTCGCGCGCTCGGCGATCACCGACTTCAAGCCTGAGGAGCGCTTCATCGCTGGGGTCACCGTCTCGGTCCCGGGCTCCCGGATCGATCAGCTCAAGGCTGAGCTGAGGGGCTTTATGGAGCGGGTGATGGATCTGTGTGACGAGGGTAAGGGGGAGCGGGTGTATCAGGTCAACGTCCAGCTCTTCCCCCTCACCGAGACCCTCTCCGGGGGAGGCTAGCGCGTGCGCACAGTGGATCGTCAGAACCGGCCCCTAGGGCTCGTCCGCTGCAGCACACACAAGCTGTTTGCTGTGATCTTGGCCCTGCCCTGGGGCTGCGGGGGGACCCCACCGGGGGGGACCTTCGTGGGCAACCCCGGAGAGATGGCGGTCCGCCTCGGGGGGGGGCCCGAGCCCTCGGTGGGCCGGCTGAGCATGGACGTCACCGCGCTGACCCTCGAGGACTGTGACGGGATCGAGGCGACGTTGCCCCTCAGGCAGCAGCTCGATCTGCTCGGCGACGACGCCACCGTGGCCCTGCCCGACGGGCGGTGGTGTGGGATATCCCTCGCCATCGATGGGCTGTACATCGAGGTCGCTGTCCTGGGCAACACCCAGCTCTTCGAGCTCGATCTCCCCCTGGACGCGCTGCACCTGTTCACCGACGCGGGTCTGGTCGTCGACGGGCGCGCCTTCGTCCTGGAGATGGGCGGCGAGGAGTGGGTGGATCTGCTGATCCAGAGCCTGATCCAGGAGAACCTCAGCCTCGGCCCGGGCCTAGGGGACAAGCTGGTCGACACCCTGATCGCCGAGCTGGCCGACAACGCCCTGCTGTTCCTCGATCTGGATCGGAACGGCCGCGTCGACGACGACGAGCGGAGCCAAGGCCCCCTCGCCACCGCCCGCTGAGCCCACGCCGGGCACCGAGAGCAGGCAGCTACTCGATCGTCACCGGGATCCCGCGGGTGATGTCGAGCTGCCCGCCCCCTCCCTGGCCACAGCTCGCCTCCAGGGTCCAGCTCGGGCTGGGCTGCCCCTCCTCGAAGGCCCACACGTCGCCCTGGTTGGCGCAGGTCGCCAGCACGCCGCCCTCGATCGGGATCGAGCCCCCCTGGTTACGACACCGATCGTCAAAGTGCAGGCCAACCACACCCCAAGCCACCACATCCGCACCCCCATCGGGGGGCAGCCCCCGGCCGCCGGATCTTACCCCGCTACATCGGATCGTAGCCCAGCTGCACGATCGTAGACAGCACGTCGGCCACCGCCGGGACGTGATCGAGAGCATCGCCCTGCTGCGGGCCGACGAGCTGCCCCCCCGCCGAAGGAGGCCGAGCTGTAGCCCGGGGCGGGCAGCTGTCCGCCTCAGCGACAGCTCCCCCCCCGCGATCGGCCTACATCGGACACCCCCTTCGGACGATCGCCGAACATCCTGGGGCACACGATCTGCATGAGCCCCCACCGGTGTTTCACTCGCCTTGCACGCTGCGGTGTCCCAACCACTTGTGCAGATCTTGGCGTGGCAAGGCGAGGCCACTCACCCCCGACCGCTGGCCCACCAGACCACCAGGGCCGCCGACACGATCCACAGCACGAGCACCACCATCAGCGCCTGGATCCAGACACGCAGATCTGGTCCCCGATCCGACGCGGCCGGGGGGGGATCGCTCGCCCGCTGAGCCAGCTCCACCGAGAACCGGAGCGGGGTGGGCTCCCAGCTCACCATGCTGGTCGTGGGCTCAGGGGCGCTGCCGGGCTCCTGGAGCTCTGCGACCCCCGCAGGCCCACGCAGCTCCAAGGACGCGTTGGTGAGCAGCTCGGTGGGCCGATCCTCAGGCTCGTCTGCGGGATCATGGGACATTGAGCCCTCCGAGTCGATCCTAAAGAGGCCTGCGGCGATCGGCCAGGCCGCGGGAGCACCACCGCTGGTCAGTCCGCGGTCCCCAGGGTACCCTTGGACCCTGGAGGCAAGACGGCGACCACCCGTCCCTGCTACCACCCAGCGACCAGGGATCCGATGCAAGGGGAGCAGGCTCGCTGCGGTGGGGTGTTGTTGTGGGGGACAAGGATGTGATCCTCAAACCAGGCACCCACATAGAGCGCTACGAGATCCAGCGCCTGATCGGCGAGGGGGGCATGGCCCGGGTCTATCTCGCCCGGCACACCACCCTGAACACCCTCCACGCCCTGAAGATCCTCAGCCGCACCGGCGAGGGAGAGTTCACCGATCGCCTCATGGCGGAGGGGCGCGTCCAGGCCCAGCTCCAGCACCCCAACATCGTCCGGGTCAGCGACGTGCTGAAGATCGGAGCCCACACCGCCTTGGTGATGGACTACGTCCAGGGGCCCACCCTGCACGAGTGGCTCCACCGCAACCGCCCAACCCCCGAGGAGGTCGAGGTCCTGTTCCTCGATCTCCTCGACGGGGTCGAGGCCGGACACGCTGCAGGGGTGGTGCACCGGGATCTCAAGCCCGCCAACATCCTGCTGGCCCGCCTCGAGCCAGCAGGCCCCGGCTCCGGCGGGGCAGGATCCAAGGAGATCGTGGGGGGATCCCTCGAGGACTGGGTGCCAAAGATCACCGACTTCGGTCTGGTGAAGGTGCTCGCGGAGCAAGACACCGAGGGCCTGACCCGCGAGAACATCAGCATGGGCACGCCCCAGTACATGGCGCCCGAGCAGTTCCGCAACGCAGCCAACGTCGATCATCGGGCCGACATCTTCTCCCTGGGCGCGATCCTCTACGAGATGCTCACGGGCCAGCAGGCCTACGCCGGCACCGACATCATCGACATCTTCGAGCGGATCTGTGCCGAAGATCGCCCCGCGCTGCCCGAGTCGGTCCCCGCGAACCTCGCCGCGGCGGTCCAGGCCTGCTTGAGGCCAGCGATCGAGGATCGACCTGGAGACTGCGCCGCGGTCCGGGCGCTGATCACGGGAGCCACCCCGACCCCCATGCGCTCCCCGGAGCGTGTCGTCCAGCGCGATCCAGTCGAGGCCTTCGCCCTCTCCCTCGGGGCCCTCGCCCTGACCCTGATCCCGCCGCTGATGATCGGGGTGTCCACCGTGATCCTGGGGCTCTGGTGGCTCTGGCCGGACGAGCCCTCCGATCCGATCTCCACCGAGGTCGTGGTGTCCGAGCCCGAGCCCGAGCCCGAGCCCGAGCCCGAGCCCGAGCCCGAGCCCGGGCCCCGGCCCGACGGAGCGGCGCAGCCAGACACCGGGGCGGGGCGGCTCGAGCCCCCCGGGGAGGAGCCCGGGCCGAGCACGGGCTGCCCGACCCGTCCCCGGGGGGAGATCATCGGCTACGCCCGCCCACAACCGCTCGTGCCCCCCGGGAAGATGTGGAGGCTCATCAGCCACCGGACCGTGTATGCGGCCCCCCCGAGCGCGGGCACGGGCTGGTCCATGCGAAAAGTCCCCAAGGTCTGCACCCTCGGTCCAGGCTCCACGGTGGAGATGGTGCGTAAGCCGGTGAGGATCCGGGGCGCAGGCAGCTGGGTCCCGGTCGTCGCAGGATCGTTCAGCGCCCGCTGAGCTGGCTCCCTGACCCCCGATCCCTGCCGGAGATCTCCCCTACGGACCCGCCTTCGACGGGCTGCTAGGCACGATCGAGGCCCTGAGCCTGAGTCGGATCGGGGGCCTGTGGCCACGGCACGCGCTGATCGCGATCCTCTCCAACGAGGTGGCGAGCCCTGAGGTGTGGCGGGGAGCCGCCGGAGCCCGGGCCCGGGACGGCCGCAGCCACGGCCACCGCGCGGATCGAGCGGGAGAGCGCGTGGGCTCCCCGCTCGCCTGAGGATCCCCGGATCCGATCCCTAGGGCGCGCCCTCAGCGGAGGTCACCGGGGGACAGCGCGCCACCTACGCGATCGTGGAGGGCTGATCCGGACCTCGTGCATTCCGTGGTGGATTGAACGAGGAGCGCCTGCTATTCATGCATGGGTTCATCACGGTGGGATCTCCGCCGTGTGACCTGAGATCAGCTCACCTCCACCTTAGGGCGGATCACCGAGCACGGATCTCATGCCGAGATGTCGTTCACCCGAGACACAGCTCAGGCCGTGGATCGTGTGTCAGGGAGCCATCTTGACTTCTTAACCCCACCCCGGCGCAGCCTTCAGGCTGTGCTCGTCCCCCGGAGATGCCCATGCCACTCCCACACAAGCCCACACAAGCCCACACCCGATCCGAGCGAGATGAGACCGCTCGGTGCACGCAGCTCCAGGGGGTGCAGCGATGACGACCCGCGTCGGCAAGCGAACCCTCCGCCGCAGCCGGGACGAGGCTGAGAAGTCCGAGGGAGAGTCCAGGGCAGCCTCCGCTGAGGGCTCCGCGGAGGCAAGCTCCGAGAAGCCCGTAGACACCCGCCCCTCCAAGCCTACCTACCCCGGGCTCGGCAGGGCCGTGGTCCAGCCTCCTCCGGGCTACGATCCCTCGAACCCGACGGCCTACCGTCGCCAACAGGACGCCGAGAAGGCTCGGGCCCAGCCCGCAGCAGCTGCGCCCACCCCCAGCCGCCCCCGGGGGCGTCGTCGGGTGGAGACCGGTGGTGGCGGCGGTGGCCGGGGTAACTACCGCAACAACCGGGGACGCTCCGGGGGCGGGCGGGGCTACGATCGTCGCCCGTCCCGGGGGAAGAAGCGCAGGAGCGGTCCCAAGCAGGCCTCTCCGACGCCAAAGGCGCAGAAGCGGAAGGTGAAGGTCGACAACGTCATCAGCGTGCGGGACCTGGGCATGCAGCTCG
>DRPG01000223.1 GCA_011376105.1 Deltaproteobacteria bacterium | reverse complement strand
TGATCGGTGACGATAGCGCGGGGGTCCCACCCGAACCCATTCCGAACTCGGAAGTTAAGCCCCAGCGCGCCGATGGTACTGCAGAGGACACTCTGTGGGAGAGTAGGTATCGCCGATCGCACTTCCTCCGAGCGGCCCGATCGCATATCGCGATCGGGCCGCTCTTCGTTTCAGCTCTAGCCCCGCAGGCGATATGCTCGGCTCGTGGAGTGTGCATGCGCCTGAGCTGGATCGCTGTGTGGGCCTCGTGGGTCGGGTGTCGGTCCGAGTCGGACATCCGGTTTGATCCACCCAGCTACGGGCTCCCCAACCCTCCCCCGGTCGAGGTCCCGCTCCACACCGACACGATCGTGCAGGTCACGGTCCCCCGGGTCGATGTGCTGTTCGTGGTCGACAACAGCTGCTCGATGGACGAGGAGCAGCTCGCGCTGGGGCTGAACTTCCCCGCGTTCCTGTCCTGGTTCTTGGGCTCGGGGCTGGACTACCACATCGGTGTGGTCTCCACCGACATGAAGGATCCAGAGCACTCGGGCAAGCTGCAGGAGCGCAGCGGCAGACGCTGGATCGACAGCGAGACCGACCACCCCGAGGTGGTGTTCGACGACATGGTCTCCCTGGGGATCGAGGGCGACTACAATGAGTCGGGCCGTGCGGCCGCCTACACCGCGGTGGAGATCCTCGCCGAGACCCACAACCTGGGCTTCCTGCGGGAGGGGGCGGGGCTGCACATCACCGTGGTGAGCGACGAGGACGACGCCTCGGGGGATTCCCCCGTCAGCCGCGAGGAGTTCGTCCAGTACCTGCTGGGGGCCCGCCAGAGCCCGCGCTTGGTGACGTTCTCGTCGATCGTCGTGCCCTTCACGGGCTGCCCCGACAGCGACGAGGCCGGGGCCGACTACATGGCGGTGACCAACCAGGTGGGGGGCGTCATCTGGCCCATATGCAGCGGAGATTGGACTCAGGTGCTGGACGAGCTCGGGTTCCTCGCGGTGGGGTTGCAGCGGGAGTTCTTCCTCTCCCGGCTGCCGGTGCCGGGCACCGTGGAGGTCGAGGTCGAGACCTCGGGCGTGGTACGCTCCCTCGAGGAGGGCGTCGACTGGAGCTACGACGAGCGGCGCAACAGCGTCTCCTTCCTCGAGCTGGTGCCCGAGCCCTTGGCCAAGATCCGACTGACCTATGCGCTCCTGGCGAGCGAGCTCCGCTCGGACGAGACCGAGGATGCAGGTTAGCTCGGATCAGCGCATGGGCTCCCCCCAGAGTGAGATCTCCCGGAGCCATCGCCCCTGGGGCTGCGCTAGGGCGCTCTCGTGGGGGCTGGCGGGTCCGGGGGCCTGGCTGGGGCTCTCGCTGCTCCTGGGGTACGTCCTGCTCCACCTGAGCACCGACGACGATGCCTGGCTCCTGGCGGCGCTGCACGCCCTCGCAGGCTACGCGGTGCCGCCCTCCCTGGCCTTGAGCCTGTGGGCGTGGGTGTCCGGACGCGCTTTGGTGCGACTCGGGTCGACGCTGGTGTCGGCGTTGACCCTGGCGTGGGTGCTGCCCGGGCACCTCCCCAGTCAACCCACCGGACGACCCGCCCTGAGGATCGTGACGTCCAACCTCCTGATGGTCCACCCCAAGCCCGAGCGGTTGATCGACGAGCTGGTGACAGGTGATCCCGACGTGATCCTGCTCCAGGAGGTCAACCCACGCTGGGCCGAGATCATCTCGACCTCAGAGGCGCTGTCACCGTGGGCACACCGGTCGCTCGAGCCACGGGAGGGCTCCTTCGGGGTCGCGGTGCTGTCGAGGCGCCCGGCCCGGATCGAGATCGAGGATCTACGAGGCGTCCCGATGGCTCGGATCGAGCTGGAGCTGGAGGGGCGAGCGCTCAGGCTCTATGGGGTCCACACGCTCCCACCCCGGGACGCCCAGCTCGCCACCCGGTGGCACGCCCAGCTCGCCCAGCTCGCCCAGCTCGCCCAGCTCGCCCTGGACCGCGGTGTCCCCATCGTGCTCGCGGGCGATCTCAACGCCACGCGGCACCACCCCTCCTATGTGCGCCTGCTGGCTGCAGGGCTGAGGGACGCTCACGCCGAGGTGGGCCGGGCCTCAGCCTCGACCTGGCCCAACGGGATCTTCCCCCTCCCTCCGCTTCGGCTCGATCATGTCCTGCTCGGGGACGGGCTCGAGGCCCACCGGGTGTGGGAGGGCCACGCCCGGGGCAGCGATCACAGCCCGGTGTTCGCCGAGCTGGGATGGCGCACGAGGTGAGCGCAACCGCTACAGGGCCGCAGCGACCCGCTCGAGCAGCGCCACGTCCCGGAGCAGCAGCTCGGCCCCCCGGACCACACAGCGCTCTGGATCCTCGGCCTGGAGCACCGGCAGGCCGGTGTCCTCTCGTAGCTGAGTGTCCAGCCCCCGGAGGCGGCTGGTGCCTCCGCAGGTCAGCACCCCACGATCGATGATGTCGGCGGACAGCTCGGGCGGTGTCTTGCCCAGGGTCTCCAGCACCACCCGACGGATCTGCCCGACGGTGTCGGCCACCGCCGCCGCGAGATCCGCAGCGGTGACCTCGAGCTCCCGGGGACGACCGCTGTCGTGATCTCGCCCCCGGATCCGCATCCGGAGATCGCGGTGGAGCTCAGGAGTGGTGCTGCCCACCCGCACCTTGAGGTTCTCCGAGGTGCGCTCACCGATGATCAGGCCCTTGTTGTCCCGCAGCCAGGTCATGATCGCCTCGTCGAGATCACCGCCTCCGCTGGACAGGGTGCCGTGCACCACGATCCCGCCGAGGCTCACCACCGCCACATGGGTGCGACCTCCGCCGATGTCGACGATCAT
>DRPG01000222.1 GCA_011376105.1 Deltaproteobacteria bacterium | reverse complement strand
GGGAGATCGGCGGCCTCTACCTGCTGAGTGACCGGTGGGGGGCAATCTGAAAAATGAAATATATCTCTGATATCCATAGATAAAACAGATAATCAAGGCCCACCGACGCCCCCCGCCAGAAACCGAGAGACGTGGGCTCACCATGGCTATCTAGGAACCGACTTGACGGATGGTGCGCACCGGGTAGCCTGTGTCTGCCCCGCCAGGGCGTCCATTCAGTGTTCAACACCACTCCGGACGTTCGAATCGGGGCACTTTTTCCCCCTTCCCCCCCCTGACATGCCCAGCTCCTACACCCAGATCCGGCGACGGTGGCAGGACGTCGATCCCGAGCGTGATCTGAAGGCCCTGTGGGCCAGCGAGCGCCTGGAGCACGCCACCCAGGTGCAGGAGAGCCTGCGCATCACTGAGCTGGCCATCCGGGTCTCAGGCTGGGACACGGTGAAGGGCTGGGCCCGGGCGCAGCTCGAGCGAGACGCGATCCTCCACGCTCAGCTCGTCGAGCTCGCGATGCGGGCGCTGGAGCAGCCCGACGACGCGTTCTGTAGAGAGATCGGGGCCGCGCTGCTCGCGCGCTCCCCCGCGAGCTGGTTCCGCTTCTGGCTCACCCTGTTCACCGCGCGTCACTCCCACCGGGGAGAGCGGATCTTCCGCGCCGAGCTGGCTGAGATCTCGGATCACCGGCTGGTGAAGTACCGGCGCTGGGTGCGCAGGATCTTCCGCAAGCTGCGGTTCCGGTGCAAGACCGGGCGCGAGCGAGCGATCGGCGCCGTCGCGTTCTCGATGCGCACGGGCTACGTCCAGAGCGGGTACAGCTCTGAGCCCTTCGACGCGTGGTTCGAGGCCAGCCGGGTGGCGAGCACCTGGGAGACCACGAAGCAGGAGCGGCGCGTCTCACCCCAGCGCCAGGCTGAGATCTTTGCGGTCGCCGCGGCCCGGCTGGGGATCGTCAGCGTGGCGGAGGGGCTGCGCACCTCCACGAAGATCCCACGCACCCTGGGCTACCTCGAGGCGGTGGCGCCGAAGATGTCGGATCTCGAGATCCGACGCTCCCTGCGCGTCTTCGACACCCACCTCACCACCGCGGATCACAAGAAGGCGTCCGAGCGCGTGGTCCGGGTCGCCGACTACCTCGCCGGTCGCCTCTCCGCGATGGAGGTCTCCCTCGAGGAGTGGTGCAAGATCCTCCCCTACACCGAGAGCCCGGTCCTCGTCCGTGTGCTCGAGACGCTGATCGGTGCCGGGATGGACGGCCGGATCGAGGAGATCGCGGGCGCGCTGACCTTTGCTCCGATCCCGATCGCGGATCTGGCGCTGGATGCACGGGGGGCCCGCATCGCGTTCCTCCTCTCGTACCTGCTCCACCGGGCCCACCCCCACACCGCCGCGATGTGGATCGACGCCCAGCGGGCGGTCCACGTGGTGTCCCACACCTCCCCAGAGGGAGAGCTGTGGCCCTATGGGGTCGGCCTGGAGCCGGCCGCGCAGCGCTGGGAGGCGACGCCGAGCCACCCCCACCGGATCGGCCTGGCCACCATGGTCCAGCAGTTCCCGCTGGTGTCCAGACAGCAGAGCCCCTCGCTCCACCCCCTCGATCCAGCCCTGCGTGCGCTGCGCTGGCAGCTGTGGCAGCGCCAGCTCCTCGAGGGCGCGACCTCCGGGCTCGACGTCCCGATCCTGTTCCTCGCCGCTTCACCGCCTGCCCACGAGCGCGAGGCCCTCTCCCGGATCCTTGACGCCTTCCCCGCCGCGGTGCTGGTGCTGTTCGAGTCCCGCTGGATCCACCCGCTCGAGCTCGATCACGTCGTACATCTGAGCCTCCCCCGCGATCTCGAGGCCTCCCTCAGGCTCCTGCAGAGCGCAGCTCCCCGGATCGACGCGGCCCGGGCCTCGTTCGCTGAGCGCAAGGATCACGTCGATCGCTACACCCGGCGGCTGCTCCTCGCCCCCGCCCCCGCGGTCGTGCACGCCACCCGGGTGCCCCACTCGGGCTGAGCGGCCCGGGCGGATCCCCGGGGCCCGGGGCCCGGGGCCCGGGGCCCGGGGCTCGTGCAGCGTCTTGAAGCCTCCCCGGCTCAGGCAGCGCCGCCTGGGCTCCAGCGTGTGGTCATGGGGAGCGATCGGCCCGGGCCAGGGCACCCCCGAGCCCGCACCCTCGCTGGCGCCTCGCTGGCGCCTCGCTGGCGCCTCGCTGGCGCCTCGCTGGCGCCTCGCTGGCGCCTCGCTGGCGCCTCGCTGGCGTACACTCCGGAGATGTTCGACGAGTTACAGCACTTCCTGCTGGTCTGTGAGCACGGGACCTTCACCGAGGCCGCGCGGCGGGCGGGGCTGTCCC
>DRPG01000221.1 GCA_011376105.1 Deltaproteobacteria bacterium | reverse complement strand
GGGGCGGGGCGCGGGGTGGGGGTGGGGGGGGCAGGGTGCTGGCCGTCGAGCTGCCCATGCCGGGGGGCGTCCCGAACTGGATCATCTGATCGATCTCTTCGGTGCTGATGTCGTTGATCGCGTTGCCGAAGTTGATGTTGGCGACATCGGCGTCTGGGCCGGGCGCGGGCGCGGGTGCGGGCGCGGGCGCCGGAGGGGCGGAGGCCACCGCGAGGCCCGCGGCCGCTGCATCGATCGCCGCGAGCTGAGCGCTGTGACCGAGATCCTCTTCCTCGAGGCTGAAGTCTGAGGCGGTGGGGGTGGTGGACGCGGCCTGGTTGAGGTCGTGTCCCGTGAGGATCTCCTGGATGACCGGGGTCATGCTGTTGGCGAGCCCGGTGGGATCCTGTGGGACGGTGAAGGCCTTGCGCCGGACGATCTGCCCCCCGGAGAACAGCAGCAGATCCAGGGTGAAGCTGCTGCCGGAGCTGCTCATCTTGCCGGTGATCATCTGCTCTCCGCCGTTGGCGGAGGTCAGGGAGCCCAGGCAGCGGGCGCTGCCCAGGCAGCCCTCGTTCAGGCTGCTGGGGACGGACTGGAGCTCGATGACGCTGCTGACCCCGGGGGAGAAGTCGAGCTCCGACGAGATCAGCTGTCGGATCGCCACCCGCTGCTTGTCGTTGACCGTGTCGTCGCTGAGCAGAGGTGTGAGGACCACCTTCTCGGCGCTGGCGACGCCGGGGGTCAGCAACGCAAGGATTGGCCAGAGTGTGCTGATCTTGCCCATTGTTCGCCCCTCCGCGCGTGTTCTAGAGGCCGTGGTCGCATATAACCGCTACTGGGCGAGCCCGACGCCACGGACCCAGTACGAGCCCAGGACACCCGAGAGCCCGTCGTTGTGCTCCAGGGTCGTGCTGCCTGAGTTGACCCGGGCGACGTCGATCGCCACGATGTCGTAGTCGTTGTTGACCCCGAAGGGCAGCCAGTCGGTCCACAGATCGGGGATCGTGTGGTTGCCGTCGTCGTCGAGCCAGCAGCTGATGCTCTCCTGGACGACGTAGGTTCCCTGGGCCTCGATCCACCGCTGCCGGGTCAGGACAGCCAGGATCGCATCGCCGTTGTTCGGGCCCGACCAGGCGAGGTTGATGGAGCGGTTCACCGGGGGGAAGTTCGCAGACTCGAGGGGTGGGTCGGTGACGTTGAAGCTGGAGGGGATGGTGCCCACCAGGCCCTGGGCCGACAGGGCGGGCCAGTCGGGGTTCCCGGTCATTGGGTCCAGGGCGTAGTCGGCCCCGGTGATCACCTTCGAGGCCGGAAGATCCATGAACTCGTAGATGTAGTCGTAGCCCACGGGGGTGGTCAGGGTGATCCGGGTCTGGGCTGCGTCGCTGGCCTCGAGGAAGATCCGATCGATCCCCGGGGTGTAGACGTAGATCGTGGGCCCTGTGTACGATCGCACACAGGTCTCGGGGGCGGGGGCAAACAGGAGCTCGGCCCAGCTCGGCGCTGGACCGATCGGGAACACCACCTGGCTGTAGCCCCAGTCGACGGACTCGGGCGTCCAGTAGTCGCCCGCGAGGTGGCTCCACTCGAGGACCCCCAGGGCCCCGAAGCCCCCCTGGGCGCTCTCGAAGGAGTTGAACCGCACAGGATCCTTCGACGCCCCCTCCTCGGACTGGACGTGGACATCGACCCAGCCATCGCCGAGGCCCGCCGGGACCT
>DRPG01000220.1 GCA_011376105.1 Deltaproteobacteria bacterium | reverse complement strand
GGCCGAGGCCGAAGCGCAGCGCAGGGCCCAGGCGGCCTCCGCCGAGCGCGAGCGGGCCGCTGCGGCCCGGCGCGCCGCCGATGAGGAGCGCGCCCGGCGGGAGCGCGAGGCCGCGGCGGCGCGGGCCGAGGCCGATCGCCTCGCCCGCCAGCAGCAGGCGTCCCGGGATCGCCAGGAGCAGGAACGCCTAGCTCAGCAGGCGGCCGAGGCCCAGCGCAGGGCCGATGCGGCGCAGCGGGAGCGCGAGGCCGCGGCGGCCCGGGCCCGGGAGCAGCAGGCGGCCGAGGAACGCGCCCGCCAGGCTCAGCTCGCTGAGGAGCGCAGGCGCCGGGAGGCTGAGGCCGAGCGCATCGCGGCTGAGGAGCGCAGGCAGGAGGTTGAGGCCGCTCGCCTCGCCGAGGCCGCCCGCCTCGCTGAGGAGAAGGCCCGGGCCGACGCGGCGGCGGCGGCGGTGGCTGAGGAGAACGCAGCCCAGCGGGCGGCCCAGGGTGTCGACGACAGCTGCGACGATCTCCCCCGGATGGAGCCCTCGGCGATGCTGGGCAGGCTCACGCCCGGGCAGATCGCGTGCCTCGAGGGCCGGGTGGCCTCGGATCCCAAGATGACCGACAAGGAGAAGGCGTCGCTGGTGCTGCTGGCCAACGCCTGGGCCAGCAACGATCGCAAGACCTGGGAGAGCCTGGTCAAGCGCCACCTCGACGAGATCGATCAGTCGGATCCCGATCTCTGCTACAAGTACGCCCTGTACCTTAGCAGCGCAGGCAGCAGCCGGGCCTCGGGGGTGATCCGCTGGGTGGAGGTCGCGCTCGACAACCGCACCGTGTGGACCGGCGACACCTACACCTCCCGGGTCAACTCCCTGTACCGACTCCGCGCAAAGGCAAGCCAGGATCTCTGGAAGCGCGCTGAGCAAGACCACGCGGGTGCTCCGTCCGACGACACCCGGGCCAAGGTCGAGAAGTACCGCAACATGACCAAGGTCAACGCCCGGGAGTGGTACGAGTACGCCCGCAGCGCGGGCAAGGACCAGACCGTGGCGTTGCAGCTGTGCATGTCCGCCGCGGGCACCAAGGACTACTGCGAGGCGAGCTGATGCTGACCTGGATCGGTTTGGTGGGGATCGTCTCCGTCTCGCCGGGGTGCGTCTCGAGCGTCGGGGACGTGGTCGAGGACCAGAGCGGGGCCAACCCCTTCGGGATCCCCGAGGCTCAGATCGACGCGACCTGGGTGGTGCAACTCGCGACGGAGCAGTCCCTGGAGGGGTTCGCGTCCGAGCCGGGCTGGGTCTCTCTCGTGATGAAGCGCGATCTGGCAGCCGCGGTCAAGCAGCTGGGTGCAAAGGGGGGCTTGCCCGCGGCGCGGGCCCACACCGAGGCCGCGGCCCTGTTTCGTCAGGCGGCGCTGGTCTCAGGCAACAGCCTGGTCGAGGTGTACGGCAAGACCCCAAAGCCCACGGATCCCGTGGGGGTGGCCCACCTGGTGTCGGTGGGGCGGGCGCTGCAGGGGGATCTCGCCGGAGCACGTGGAGCCAGCGCGAGCCTCGACGAGGTCCACAGCGATCCGACCCTGGCCTGGCACGCGCCGTGGCGCGCTTGGCTGGCGGGCCCCGGGGCCTGGCCCCCTGATCTGTCCACCCTGCCGCTGGAGCTGCCCGAGCCCAGCGTGGGCCAGTGGCCTTCGGGGCCTCAGCTGCCCCACTATTCGCTGCCCGAGCGCCGTGAGGATGGATCCCGGAGTGGATCGTCCCGCACCATGGGCGATCCGGGGGCCCTGGTGGCGCTGGCCCTGTGGCACGAGGCCGCGGCCCTCGACGCCGCTGGAGATCAGGCGCCCCTCGTCGCCAGCTCCCGCGCAGCCTACCGCTTCCCAGTCGAGGGGCCCCCCGCCGCGGTGGGTCTGCTCCCGCTGGAGCTGCTGTTCGGCAGCGATCTGCTCGTGCCCGGCGACGCGGCGTTCCTCGCTGAGGTCCACGGCCCTGCTGGCCTCGACGCGATCGACGCCCACACCGAGACCAGCCTGCTCGCGTGGCTCGCCGGTGCAGCGAGGGGAGACGACGGCAAGATCCGCCCTGAGATCGTCACCGATCTCGCGGCCAGCCTCCGGGAGCAGCTGGTCGAGCACGCCCGGGTCCAGACCGGGGGAGAGCTGCAGGGGCACCATCGACAGTTCGCGGACATCGCGATGGTGGGGACGCTGCGCTCGCTGGCGCTGGTCGCCGAGGTCGGAGGCGATCGGGAGGCCAGCGGCCTGCTCCGGATCAACGCGCTGGAGCGCAGCAACAAGGCGACGGCCTGCCCGGTCGGGCTGATGGCCCTGGCCGCCTGGGACGCGTCCAACCGGTACCCCCTGCGGGCCCTCGACATCCTGCACGGCCAGGCCTCGCGATATCCCTCGCTGGAGATCGCGCGGTATGGTCTCGATGTCCTGGGCCTGCGAGTCAGCCATGAACGAACGGGTGAGACCCCCGGCATGTAGGAGACGTCCAACCATGAGCCAGCGACACACGCTCCCCCGATCGGTAGCCGGTCTCCGCGGCCTGATCGTGGCGGTGGGACTCGCGAGCACGGCGCTACTGGCCGGCAGCAGCGCCTCCTACTACGATGAGGCGTTGCCCTCGACGATGAACCCACTGTTTGCACGCACGATGGTGGATCGGCGCTCGCAAGAGCTGGTGTTCGATCGCCTGTGGTATCGCTCGGCCATCACCAACACCCTGCAGAGCCGCATCGTCGATCGCTGGGAGCGGCTCGAGGACGGTCGGAAGATCAAGCTGGTCCTCAACGAGGGGATCAAGTGGCACGACGGCAAGAGCCTCGGCCCCGAAGACATCTGCTTCACCGTCGAGGCGATGCTCGACGGCAACACCCCCTCCGAGATCGCGAAGGAGTACCGGGAGTCCCTGGTCGGGTGTGAGAAGAACAACCGCGAGAACTCGGTGATCATCGAGTTCGTCAAGGCGTACCACAACCCCCGGGAGCGGATCGCGTTCCACGTGCTGCCCAAGCACGCCTTCGACAGCACCTCCATCAGCCCGGATCTCGACTTCTCGGCGCGTCCGATCGGCACCGGCCCGATGAGGGGGAGCAAGGGCCGCCGCGAGGTCAAGTTCACTGCGTTCCCCAACGCGCACACCAACCCCCAGATCCAGGAGCTGTCGATGTCGGAGGGCGGGGATCCCTTCGTCCAGGCCCGCACCCTGCTCAACGCCGGCGTCCACGGGGTGATCTCGGTGCCCCCGCCGCTGCGTCCCGACATCGCTGCGTCCGACGATGTAGCGCTCAAGTCCTACGATCTTCGCTCGTGGTGGTTCATGGCGCTGAACACCTCCACCCCGGCGCTGGCGGATCGGCGGGTGCGCCAGGCGATCCATCACACCCTCGACCGCTCGACCCTGCGGGAGCTGACGATCGGGGTGGATCCAAACGACACCAACCCCCCGTGTGAGTTCGTGTCGGGACCCTTCGTCCAGTCCTCGCCGTACTACAACCGCTCGATCAAGGTCCAGGAGCGCTCCGACAAGGCACGCAGCCGGCAGCTCATGACCGAGGCGGGGGCTACGATGCAGGCCGGTCGCTGGATCATGAACGGGCAGCCGATCACGCTGCGGATCGGGATGAACGCGCCGCTGAACGCCGAGGCCCGCGATCTGCTCAACCAGATGGGCAACCAGCTGCAGGAGGGCGGCTTCGATCGCCAGGTGTACATGGTCCCGCCCGACGACTGGGTCCACAAGGCGGTCACCGGCCGGCTCCGGGATCAGTACGACGCCCTGATCGGGAAGTGGTCCTTTGGGGTGGTCGAGGAGGTCAACCCCATGTTCCACACCCGCACCCGGGACGGAAAGGGATCGCTGAACCTGTTCAACTACAGCAACGCCGAGGTCGACGCGCTGCTCGCCCGGTACGAGGCCGCCCGCACCGACACCGAGGCTCAGGACGCCTACCACGATCTGCACGCCCTGCTGGCCGAGGAGCTGCCCTACATCTTCCTATGGAAGCTCGACACGAAGAGCGCGTGGCGCAATGAGGTCCGCAACAACACGATCACGCCCTACTTCTACTTCACACAGTTCGACGAGTGGCGTCTCTGAGGGGGAGCCCCCCGGGGGCAGCGTGTTGGTTATGATCAGCGCCCCCCAACCCACCCCGGAGGATCGCCGTTGGCCTGGTGGACGCGCCCGCTCATCCGGCTGCTGGTGGCCCTGGCGATCCCGCTCGCGATCCCGGCGTTGATCACCGCGATCCTGTGGACGCTGCCGGGGGATCCAGCCGAGATCATCTGTCCCCGCGAGATCTGTGACGGGACCGATGCGCTCGCCGAGCGCTGGAACCTGCACCGGGGCCCGGTGTGGTTCTACGTCCACTGGCTCACGAGCGCGCTCGGGGGAGACTTCGACAGCTCGTGGCGGGTCCAGCAGGGGGTCCCGGTGGCCGAGCTGCTGTGGGAGTCCCTGCCCACCACCGCGACGCTGGTGCTGCTGGCGCTGGGGGTGCTGCTGCTGGGTGCGGTGCTCGCGGCCCTGGGGTGGCTGCCCCGGGCCCTCGATCCCCTCTGGCAGGCCGTGGGGCTAGCCCCGGCGGTGATCCTGGCGCTGTACTGTGCTGCACGGATCGAGATCAGCCATGGCGCGCTGTCCCACAGCGGCTGGCCCGCCACCCTGCGCCTGCTGATGGGGGCCGGGGTCCTGGGCCTGGCGGACGGGGCCCTCGCGGCGGCGATCACCGGCACGCGCGCGACCTTCGAGGCCGAGGCCCGGCTGCGCTACGTCCAGATGGCGCGCCTGCGCGGGGAGTCGGTGCTGGTGAACACCCTGCCCAACGTCCTGCCTGCCCTGGTCGGTCAGCTCCGGGCCCGGGTGCTGCACATCCTCTCGGGCACGGTGGTGGTCGAGGTGGTGATGGGGATCCCCGGCCTGGGGGAGATGCTGTTCGACGGCACCCTCTCCCAGGACTTCGGCCTGGTCCTGGCCGCGGCCTGGGCCTTCAGCCTGATGTCGGCCGCGCTGCTGCTCCTGCAGGCCCTGGTCGAGGTCTCGGTGGCGCTGTGGGTCCGCCGGAGCCCCGCGGGGATCAGCGGTGTGCTGCAGGGGGAGCCCGGCCCTGCGGTCCCTGGCCCCGGGGAGGCTGTGTGAGGCGCGCCCTGCGGTGGTTCTGGCTCACCCTGGCGGTGGTGCTGCTCGTGGGGCTGCTCGCCGCCTCCGCCGCGGCCCCCGAGTTCCTCTCGGTGCCTAGGCCCGATCGAGCGTTCCTCGGGCCGCTGGCTGCACCCCCCTTCGGCAACGACAACCGGGGGATCCCGCTGCTGGAGATCGCGCTGCAGGGCGCGGACATCGTCGCGATCCCCTCGCTGATCAGCGGACTGGTCGTGATGGGGCTGGCCACCGCCGCGGGGCTGGTCCGCTGCTCGGGGGCGACCTGGCTCGATGGCGCCATCCAGGGGGCCTCGGAGCTCGTCGGGGCGCTGCCCCGGCTGGTGGTGATCCTGGTGGTGGCCCTGCTGCTGCCCCGGGACTGGCGGGTGCTCCTGCCCATCGGGATCACCTGGGCGATCCTCGCCGCCCCGGGGGCGATGGACGAGGCCGCGGCGACGGCGGGGCGGCTGGGGGGGGAGCGGTTCGTCGAGGCGCTGCGGGCCCACGGGTTCTCCAGCGCCCGGATCTACCTGTACCACATCGTTGGGCTGAACCTACGGCCGGTGATCGTGCGTCAGGGCGCCGAGGTCACCATGCAGGTGGTGTTCCTCGAGATCGCGCTGTCGTACCTGTCGCTGCGACGCAACGAGCCGTCCCTGACCCACCCCGACAGCAGCTACAGCTGGGCTACGTTGCTGTACCAGGGCTACACGGGCCTGCTCGGCTACGAGATGCTCCACGCCCTGTGGCTCGGGCTGGCCCTGGTGGCCTGGATCGCCCTGCTGGCGCAGTCGATCCGCCTCGCTGCGAGGGCGAGGTGAGCGACATCCCCCTGCTGGTGCTCGAGGAGCTCTGCCTGCGGGTGCCCCAGCGCGTGCTGGTCGAGGGCGTGTCGATCGTGGTCCGCAAGGGCCGGATCACCGCGGTGGTGGGGGCCTCGGGCTCCGGCAAGACCCTGTCCGCGCGGGCCGCGATGGGGATCATCGATCCCGGCCTGGGGCTGGTGCGGGGGAGCCTGCGGTACCCAGGCGTCCGCTCCGGGGAGCTGTTCTCGGGGGTCGAGGGCTCGGGTCGGCTGGGGCGGTGGAGGCTCCAGAGGCGAACGCGGCCGTTCCGCGGGGGCTACGTCACCTATGCCCCCCAGTCGGCCAGCAGCGCGCTGAACCCGGGGCGGACCGTGGGGCGCCAGCTGCAGCTCGCGATCCGGCGCAGGCTCGATCGGCCCGACGACGAGGGGCGCGAGATCCGGAGGATCCTCGACGAGGTCGGCCTGCCCCCCGGCGCATCCGCGGCCCTGCCCCGGGAGCTGTCGGGGGGGATGGCGCAGCGTGCAGCGCTCGCGATCGCCATCGCCCCCGAGCCCCAGATCCTGATCGCCGACGAGCCGGAGACGGGCCTAGATCCAGTCCTGCGGCGCGTGGTCACCGAGCTGATGCTCGAGGTGGCGAGCCACCACCGGGTCGGCCTGATGCTGATCACCCACAACCACGACACGGTCGAGCGGATCGCCGACGAGATCGTGTCCGTCGGGGAGGGTGCGTGACCGAGCGAGCCGCCGGGCCGATCGTCGAGGTGCGCGGGGTCTACAAGACCTTCCGGCGGGCGGGTCGCTGGCCCTGGTCCCGGGGGGCAGAGGTGCGCGCGGTCCGCGGCGTCTCCTTCGTGGTGCAGCCCGGCGAGGTGGTGGCCCTGGTGGGGCAGTCGGGCTCGGGCAAGACCACCCTGGCGCGCTGCGTCCTGGGGCTGGAGCCGATCACCTCGGGCGCGATCGAGCTCGAGGGGCGAGCGTGGCACGATCTGAGCGAGGCGGCCCGGCGCCCGCTGCGGGCCCGCTACCAGTATGTGCCCCAGGACGCCCTGTCTGCCCTCGATCCCCAGCAGACAGCGCTCGAGCACGTCGTCGAGTCCATGATCGTGTTGGGGGGGCTCGCCCGGAGCCAGGCAGGCCTCGAGGCGATGGAGATGCTGGATCGGCTGGGCCTGGCGCACCGCTCAGGCGCGCTGCCCCGCGAGATGTCCGGTGGAGAGCAGCGCCGGGTGACGCTCGCGCGGGTGTTCGCCCTGCGGCCGAGGCTCGTGGTGGCCGACGAGCCCACCAGCGGCCTCGATCCAGATCGGCAGGGTGCAGTCTTGCACGATCTGATCACCAACCTCCCGGATGGATCGGGGTGCCTGCTCGTCACCCACGACATGCCTCAGGCGCGGCGCTGGTGCCACCGGGCGCTGGTGATGCTGGAAGGGGAGGTGGTCGAAGCGATACCCTTACCCGACGGACAGCCGAGCCATCCCTACGCACGGATGCTGTTCGATCCCTGGGGCCAGCACGATCTGGACCAGTCTACGGTGTCCTAGGAGCGACCACCATGCGGATGACGGTGATCTTGAGCGCGATCCTGCTGATGCCCGACCTCGCCTCGGCCTGTGATCAAGCTGAGCTCCTGCGCCTGGCCGAGGAGCAGAAGAAGCTGGCCGCCCGGAACGCCTGGACCGGCGTCGAGCGCTCCTATGTGAGCCTCAAGGAGACCCGGTGCGAGCTCAACTTCGACCACTACTTCCTCGGCGCTGAGGCGGCCCGCTACCTCGGCAAGACCTGGGAGCAGCACGAGCGGCTGCAACGAGCCCAGCAGATCGAGCCCCGCCCCGAGATCACCGAGAGCATCGAGGCGATCGAGGCGAGCTATGGTCGCGTCGATCTCCGGGGGGATCCAAGGCGTCGGCCGGTCCTGTGGCGTGAGGAGATGCCGTTCGCCCCCGATCAGCGCAAGAGCATCGGGTATGCCCAGACCTATGTGGCCGAGACCGGCTCCTTCTACGGGATGCTGCCCGCGGGGGAGTACGAGGTGGGCGATCTCTCCTTCACCGTCGAGGCGGGCCAGGCCTTCGAGATCATCACCGTGGGCAAGGTCCGGCGCAGCGACGTCGCGAGCCCCTCGGGGCTCCCCGATCCCTCGGCCCCCGTCAGCTTCCTGCGGTACGCCAACCTGGTGATCACCCTCGGCCCAAGCTTCCTGTCGACCCCCGAGTCCAAGAAGGAGGTGGTGCTGCAGGATGGCGGTCACCAGTTCGCGCCGTCCGATGTGTTCGTGTCGGGTTTCTCGCTGCAGGTGGGGGGGGAGCTCGGCCTGACCTACGAAGAACCTGCGCTGGGGGTGGCGACCACCCTGGGGTATGTGGGTGGATATGGCACCGACACCCTACATGGGATCCAAGCCTGGGTTGCGGGCGTGGCCCGACCCGGGAACCTCCGCCTGGCCCTCGGGCCGCAGTATCAGGTGGTGATGGGCTCGGGCACCGGGGTGGCCTCGTGGTTCGATCGGGGCCACGATCAGAGCGCGAACCCAAACGACTCGCTGCTGTACAGCGGCTTTGCCTGGGGTCCCGGGCTCCAGGGATCCATCGGGCTCGGCTTGTTGGACTTCGATGCGTTCCAGGGTGTTGTTGAGCTGGGTGGCTCATGGCAGAGTGATGGTGCTCGCGGCTACTACAGCTTCGGCCTCCGGGTCGGCATTGTGCCTACCGTCCCACGTTTCTCAGGGTGACATCCCTGCCCTGGTTGCACAGACCCCCGCTGGAGACTCCGAAGATGCTCTACTCCCTGTCCTCGCTGCTCTTCGCTGTGGGCCTGCTGGCGTCGGGTGCCGCCCGAGCCGGAGAGGTCCGGTTCCAGGGTGACGGGCACGCGTTCCACCCAATGTGGTCGACCGATGGTCGGTACCTCGCGTACGAGGTCAACCGCTACGCCGGAGACGTCGATCTGTTCATCTCCCAGGTGAGCGGAGACATCGTCAAGGACGGGGTGAAGGTCGCGCTGCCCGGCGGCACCGGGGTCTTCTCCGGCTCCGGACAGGTCGTGGTCAACCCGGTGTGGCACAAGGATGGCTACGTCGTGTTCGAGGGCTCGAACCAGGGGGGCCAGTTCCGGATCTATTACCGCAAGGACTCCGGCGGTACAGCAGCCGAGCTGATCACCACCACTGAGCTGCCGGGGGATCTCACCTTCCCCTCAGTCTCCCCCGACGGGCGAACCATGGCGTTCGTGGCCGATGCCACCGGCAGCGGCGACATCCGCACCCGTGACACCCAGACCAACCAGATCTCCCAGCTGACGAACTCGAGCCCGGCCGAGATGTTTCCCAGCTTCTCGAAGGACGGCTCGAAGCTGCTGTTCACCCGGAGGCAAGACGGTGGGGAGGACGTGTTCGAGCTGTCAGTGGCCACCAGCACCGAGACCACGCTGGTCAGAGGGAACGGCGATCAGACCCGCCCGGCCTATGCCGCGAACCAAACCATCGTGTACTTCGATGGGTCGAGGGGAGACGATCACTGGGACCTGGTGTCGTCGAGCGCCAGTGGGCAAAAGACCCTGGCGCGCGACGTGCAGCTGCCGCTGCGGGCCCGGCCGGCGGTCTCCCCCGATGGGCGCTGGGTCGCGTTCACCTACAGCGATCCCGAGCAGGCCGGCAAGGTCTTGTTCGCCAGGGTCGACGGCTCCACCACCGTCGAGGTCCAGACCGGGTTCACCGCGTGCGGCGAGCCAGCCATCGGCCAGCAGGGGGATCGCAAGTTCCTGGCGTTCACTGCCCTGCCCCAGAGCGGCAGCGACTGGCGCTTCCTCTATGTGATGGACGTGAGCGACAAGATCTGAGCCGGTCGGGCGTGCCACGGTGCGCTCAGGCCGCGCTCAGGCCGCGCTCAGGCCGCGCTCAGGCCGCGCTTAGGCCGCGCTCAGGCCGCGCTCAGGCCGCGCTCAGGCCGCGCTTAGGCCGCGCTTAGGCTGCTGTGATGATCGAGGCAAGCCGTTGATCCTGCTCGTGCGCCATCCAGTGGCCCGCCCTGGGCGGATCGAGGCCCCGGCCTCCGGCTCCGGGCCGGGCCGGCCTCCGGCTCCGGGCCGGGCCGGCCTGCAGGGGGCTGAGGCGACGGACTGTACGGTATTTACCGACGCCGATCGGCCTCCGGCTCCGGGCCGGCCTGCAGAGGGCTGAGGCTTCGGGCTGAGCCGGGCTTCTTCAGGGCTCCAGCGCGCCCAGGATCGCCGCGGTGGCGTCGAAGACGTGCACCCCGTGGCTCTCGATCCGGGCCGCCGCGGTGGGGGCGGGGATCGAGAGCAGCAGGGCCCGCTGTAACGCCGGATCGATCTCCCACTCAGGCCCGTAGCCCCCCGCGCGGGCCTGTCGCTCTGCGTCCTCGAAGATCGCAGCGGCCTGGTGGGGATCGTCCCGGCTGGCCTCAGCCCGGGCGAGGGCCCGGTGGAAGCCCGCCCGGGGGTGATCGAGGCTGGGGGCGAGGGCGAGCCAGGCCGAGACGTAGCCATCGGGATCGTCGCGCCCCAGCCGGAGCCGGGCGAGCGCGATCGGCTCGAGGAACCAGTGGTCGCGGGTGCGCTGGCTGCCCACCTCCTCCGCTGCCTCCTCGAGCAGATCCTCGGCTCGCTCGAGCAGCTCGGGCTGCTGAGCCCAGGTGCCCGCGCGCAGGGCTGTTCGGGCGAGGTCTAGCTGGAGGAAGGGCACCGAGCCCGGCGCATCGGGGGCCCTGGGGTGGCGAGTGGGGCCTCCCTCGAGATCTCCGGGTTGTAGCGCAGCGAACGCTCCCAGGGTCTCGGACAGGGCGCCTAGATCGCCCGCGCAGGCCTGATCCCAGGAGAGCTGGACCTCGGCGGTGTGAGCCAGGTAGCCATCGCCCCGGGCACGCCAGGCGTCGCTGCAGCGGCGCCACAGCAGCCTCAGGGTTGGATCGCCATAGCCGAGCCGATCCCAGGCCGCTCGGGCCAGCGATCCGGCGGCGTTGAGGCCCCGGGGGTAGTGGGCGAAGGGATCGGCGGGGGCCGACAGCAGGGGCTCAAGGATCGCCAGCGCGGTGCGGGGGTCTCCGAGATCGTGGGCCAGCTTGGAGCGCCGCCAGGCGAGCACCGCCGCCAGTGGATGATCGGGATCGAGGTCGTCGAGCTCGAGCCCGTCGAGGAGCTGCTGTGCGGCGATCAGATCCCCCCGGGCCCGGGCCTCCCGGGCCTGAGCCAGGGCGATCTCGATCTGCGCTGGGACGCTCACTGGACCCCACAGGCGCTCGCCACCGCGCCGCGGTAGGCCGACCAGGCCACGACCGTGGCCTCCATCGCGGCGACCACCGCGGCACGGTCTGTGGCGGGCACGTGATCGAGCACCATCCGCCAGGCTGCGATCCGGTGGCCTCCCTCCACGTCCCGGTGGGCCCGCACCAGGGCCAGCCGCTCGACGGGGAGCTTGTAGTGCCGCACGAGGGGGTGATCCTCCAGCGGGGGCTCGGGCCTCGCGGGGGCGCTTGGATCGAACAGGTGGCGCTCGTGGGGGGTGCCCTCGAGGAACAAGGTGGTCACCGCGACCGCGATCGGCCAGCCCTGCTGCACTGTGGCTGCGTCGAGCTGGCCCCGGTAGGCCTGGGCCTCAGGGATCAGCCTCACCTGGTGGAAGCGCTGTAGATCCATGCCCAGACCGGCGGGGATCTCGAGGAACAGCTCAGGGTGGGGACGCCCAGCCCCCAGGCCCCCGGTCTCTTCCTCGTACAGGTTCTCAGCGAGATCACGCCGGACCTCGGGCAGCGGGCACTGCACATAGGCACGCCCCAGCAGCACCGGGAAGTCCCGGATGTAGACGCCCCACTCCTGCTCGAGGTGCAGGTGGAGGCGATCGGCGGGCACCCGGCCCGAGGTGAAGGCGGGCCAGCTGGGGTGTTCCTTGGACTCCATCACGGCCAGCAGGGCCTCGCGGAAGGCCTCTCGATCCATTGGGTGGCTCCCTCGCTGTGGGGCCCCTCCTGTGTGGTCAGGGCTCCCGCACTTCATAGGTCCCGAAGACATGATCCCACAGGGTGGTGCTCACCCCGAACTTGAGCTCCTGGTACCTCGGGTTGTGGTGGTGCTTGTTGTGGTGGGCCCGGAGCGCCAGACCCACCGCGGTCCGCGGCTTGAAGTGGTGGATGTAGTAGTGGGTGCAGTCATAGACCATGTACCCGAACGCGATGCCTGCAAAGGAGGCAAAGATCCAACGCTCCGCGAACCAGGGGGAGACGAGGACGGCCACCCCATAGAGCAGGACGTTGACCAGGACCGCGAGCCCGATGCTCACCGCCGGCGGCATCACGAGGCGGTACCGATCTTCGAACCACTCGTGGTGCACACCGTGCAGGAGGAAGTGGAACCGCTCCCCCCAGGGGGCGTCGGGGACCCAGTGGAACAGGGTGCGATGGAGCCAGTACTCCATCAGGGTCCACACGAACCAGCCCACCATGAACTGAGCCGCGAGCAGCCAGGGCGACACCACCTGGCTGTAGCCTGCGTACAGGAAGCCGGTGGTCACCGGGACATAGATCGCGGGGACGACCCAGCCTGGGATCCGGGAGAAGAAGTCGATGAAGTCGCTCTCGAACATCCGTGGCGACTCAGGTGTGGCTCGCAGCACGGCTCCTCCTTGGGGTTGGGGGCAGCCTTAGCACCCCGGGTTGGTTCTGTCAGCTCCAGCGTTTTCGACTGATCCGTCGGTTTGGGCTGCCCGGGGGCTCCGGCCCCTGGTGTCGTGCCTCCAGCCGATGGATCTTCGCCGGAGGGGCGGGATCGGTGCGTCGCTCACCGCCGCTCACCGCCGCGCGGTGCTGTCGCTGGGCCTGCTGTCCGCTGCTGGGGATCATCCCGCGGGGCTCAGCGCCCACCGGGCTGTCCACCGGCCCACGGCTCGTGGTCTATTGGATCGCCCTCGCCGGCGCCTGAGGCCTGGGGGGGGGCTGAGCACGCCCCGGCGCTGTCTCCGCTCAGTCGGGGAGGGTCCAGGCCCCATCAGCGCCTCCAAAGGCGCCCAGATCTGGAGCGCTGGAGTCTGGATCGAGGGAGCCCAGGGGATCGCCTGCGTCGATGGCCGTCGAGGTGGCTGGATCGAGCTGCCAGCTGTCGTTGGTCCAGTCTAGATCGTCGCTGGTGCTCAGGAAGGCTGGATCTCCGGTCTCGATCTGGTTGTTGTCCACGCCGTCGGTGGGCTCGGTGAGGCTGGTGCTCAGATCGTAGTTGCCGACGTTGTTGCCCACCAGGCTGTAGGTCTGCTGGAAGAGGCTGACGGAGTCCAGGTGCACGGCGGACACCCCCTTGTTGCCCCACAGGATGCTGTCGGTGATGATGAAGCTGTCGCCGGACTCGAGCTTGACGAGGGCGCCCTCGACGCTCGCCTCGTTGAAGGTGGCGGTGACGTGATCGAGGGTCAGGTCGGAGGTGCTGGAGTTGGCTGCAAACGCGCCGCCGCGCAGGGCGTAGTTGTCGCTGGCGATCGTGTTGGTGAGGGTCGCGTCGCAGCCACCGCTGAGGAACAGGGCGCCGCCCCAGTCGTTGGGGGCGAGGTTGGCCACCAGCAGCCCGTGGGTCAGATCCAGCGAGCCCAGGCCGGTGAACAGCATCCCGCCGCCCTGGTAGCCCGAGACGTTGTCGGCCACGAGCAGATCGGTGGCGGTGGCGACGCAGCGATCGCAGTAGATGCCTCCACCCTGAGCGGCGACGTTGGCGACCAGGCCCACGCGATCGAGGGTCAGCGTGGTGTTCTTCAGGAAGAGCCCGCCGCCCTTGCTGCCGAAGCCACCGGTGATGGTCAGATCCCGCAGCACGGTGGTGCCGCCGTCGGCGGTGAGCACGGTGCCGAGCCCTTCACCATCGAGCACGGTCAGGGAGCGCCCAGCACCGATGATCGTGGTGTCGAGGCCGAGGCGATCGATCCGGACGGGCCAGGTCCCGGCGTCGATCCGGAGGGTGTAGCCCGACGACAGGCGCTGCAGGGCCTCTCCGACGCTGGGGTAGTCCGCGGGGACCTCTAGATCGCCGTTGACCCGGACCTCGGCGACGATCACCTCCGAGGAGGAGGAGGCGTCGGTGGCGTGGAACTCAAAGAAGTACACACCGGGGGAGTCCGGCGTGAACGTCATCGTGGAGGCCCCCAGGAACGGCTGGACGCTGAGATCGAGATCCGTGAGCAGCGACCGACCGGGGGCGTCGGCCAGGTGCCACGAGGGCACCATTGGGTCTCCGTTGGGATCGAGGGCGCGGCCCACCAGCGTGGTCTGGATCCCGACCTCGACCCCGACGATGAGGTCTAGATCGAAGGTCACGCTCGGGGCGTGGTCGTTGGGGGAGGCTGGATCGGTGCCTCCGATGAGCTCGGCGTCGTCGCTCACGCCGTCGGCGTCGGAGTCGACCTGCTCTGGATCGATCCCGTTGAGGTATTCGGTGAGGTTGTCGAGGGTGTCTCCGTCGGGATCGAGGGCACCGTCGGCGAACAGCAGTGGATCGAGGCCATGCTCCAGCTCCCAGCCATCATCGATCCCATCTCCGTCGGTGTCTCGCAGGAACAGATCCCAGTCGGTGGGCGCGTGGGCTCCCCCGAAGGCGCCGATGTCGGCGCGGGTGTCGTCGGGATCGGTGCCAAAGCCCATGTCGGCGTAGGGGCTCCCGAGGCGGATCCGGAGATCGTCGATCAGCGGGAGCTCGGGCTCGTAGGAGCCAAACAGCGGGCGCCCTCTCACGTCGTTGGGTCCGGTGGACAGCGTGTCGGGCTGGCTGTCGTCGACGTTGCGGCTGAAGCCGTTGTGGTGCACGTCGAGGTTGGCCTGGCTGCTGCCGATGTATAGGCCGTCTTGATCGGAGTCGACAAACAGGGTGTTGGTCACCGTCAGGGGGATGTCGCTCGAGCGGTGCAGCGAGCCGCGCTGCCCCACGTTGGCGGCGAACACACAGTGATCCACGATCACCTCGGCGTCTGGGGTCTCGCCGAGCTTCTCCAGCCACACCCCGGTGCCGTCGTTGGTGCTCGAGTTGCGGGTGAACTGCACGTTCTGCAGCGTGGTGTCCACCCCGGACAGGGACATCGCGCCGCCGTAGTAGTCCGAGTGGTTCCCGGCGGCCCTCCCCCGGGTCCAGCGCAGGGAGCCGCCCTTGGCGTAGACCGCGCCGCCGCTGTTCGAGGCGAGGTTCTCGGCCAAGACCACGTCGGTCAGGGTCGTGCGGCAGTCGTCGAGGTACATCGCCGCACCTTGGTAGGCGGTGGAGCTCGTCACCTCGACCCGCTCCAGCGTCAGCGCGCCCTCGGTGCACCTCAGCGCTCCGCCCAACCTGCCGACGGCGCCGGTGATGGTCAGATCCTGGAACGTCAGATCGCCGCCTGGGTTCACGAGCGCGACCTGATCGGTGTCGATCGCCTCGAGGACGGTCAGGCCCACGCCGGCCCCCACCAGCGCCACCCGCGTCAGCCCTGGATCGAGGCTCAGCGGGTAGGTCCCGGCCGCCAGCTGGATGGCGTCGCCGGAGGACGCGGCGGACAGGGCCTCGTCGATCGTGGCGTACTCACCGGGGACCTCCAGCAGATCGCTCTTGTGCAGGACCACCACGGCGCGCTTCGAGCGTGCGAGGCCGTCGTCGACCACCAGCCCGATCCGATAGAACCCGGTGACATCTGCGACGAAGGTGGGGGTCGGGGTGTCTGCGCCGACCAGGCTCGCGTCGGTGACGGTGGAGGCGGCGGGCACGGACAGGAAGTGCCAGTCATAGCTCAGGGGATCGTCGTTGGGATCGGTGGACGCGGTGCCGTCCAGCGACATGTCGCCCGCATAGGGTGCGGAGAGGATCCCGATGGCCCGGGCCACGGGGCGGTTGTCCCAGGCGTAGGTCGGATCGGTGCGGCCGAGCTCCAGATCGTCATCGATGCCGTCCTCGTCGGAGTCGACATCGCGGGGATCGGTGCCGAGACCGTGCTCGTCGAGGTTGGACAGGCCGTCCCCGTCGGCATCTTCTGCGCTGTCGTCGCGCTCGGGATCGAGCCCGAAGGCCAGCTCCCACCCGTCGGACATCCCGTCCTGATCGAGATCGGTGCGGAATCGGGCGCAGGACGAGGCTGCGTGGGGCCCCCCACAGGCGCCGATGTCCGAGCGACTGCCGTCGAGATCGAGCCGCTCGATGAAGCCTCGATCGTCGGCGGGGCTCCCCAGCATCGGGAACAGCAGATCGTCGGCCTCTCCATCGTCGGTGGCGTGGGCCAGCAGGGGATCGGTCTCGATGAAGGTGGGCTGCTGAGCCACCAGGCCCGCCTCGGGGAACCAGGTCGGTATCTTGTCGCTGCCCCAGCGGATCCCGTCGAAGTGCTCGAAGGTCGCGTTGTCGCTGCCACCGATCAGGGAGGTGGGCTCTCCGTTGGCCGGGGGGGACTGGTGGGCGATGATCGTGGACATCAGGATGTCGCGCCCCCCGATGGCCCACACCGCCGCCTCACCGGTGTTGCTGACGATCGAGCTGTTCTCGGCGAAGACGTTGCTGTTGCCCCGGTGCCACCAGCACGCGCCCTTGTTGCCGAGGTTGCCTACACAGGTGGTGTTGTACAGGTAGAAGTCTGCGCTGTCGTCGCCGTCGAGCAGCAGCCCGGCGCCCCGGTCACCGACGTTGCCGGAGAACATCGAGCGCTCGATGGTCGTGAGCCGATCATCGCCGGAGTTGAGGATCCATAGCCCGCCCCCGTCACGCTCGGCGACGTTGTCGATGAACCAGCTGTCGGTGATGGTCGTGGGGGTGTCCTCGACCCACAGGCCCGCGCCGTCGTACGCGGAGTTCTCGACGATCCGGACCCCGAGCAGCTCCAGCAGCTCTCCATGCTCGATGTGCACGCCGCCGCCGGCCTCGCTGTGGCCTCCGGTGAGGGTGAGGTTGGCGAGGGTGATCCGCTCACCACGGGCGCTGTGGACCACCGGGCCCTGGCCGTCTCCGACGACCCGGACGAGCTCCGGATCATCGAGGCCCACCAGGACCACGTCGTAGCCATCTCCATCGAGGCTGCCCCGCCAGGTCCCGGCGCGGATCCCGACCGCGTCGCCCTCGGCGGCGCCCACCGCGGTGGGGACGTCGGGGTAGTCGTCGGGCACGATCACGCCCTCGAAGGCGCGGATCGAGACGGTGTCGGTGTGGCTGCCGGCGCCGTCGTCGACGGTGAGCTGGAGCAGGTAGGTGCCGGGCTCGTCGGGGGTGAGCTGGACGACCTGGGCGGTGGGGTTGAGCAGGGTGGCCATCGACACCCCGGGCACCGACGTCAGGGTCCAGCGGAAGGTCAGCGTGTCTCCGTTGGGATCGAACGAGCCGGTGCCCCGGGCGGTGATCGGCTGCCCGACCCAGGCGTAGCGGTCGGGGCCCGCGTCGGCGTGGGGCCGCTGATCCCGTGGATCGGTTGGATCGGCGCCGGCGGCGACCTCGTCTCCGTCGCTCACACCGTCGGCGTCGGTGTCGGGCTCCAGCGGATCGGTGCCGGCGGCGAGCTCTTCGGTGTGGGTCAGCCCGTCCGCGTCTGGATCCGTGGCGCTGTCGTCGAGGTAGATGTTGGTGCCATGGTGCAGCTCCCAGCCCTCGGGTAGGCCGTCGCCGTCGCCGTCGAAGCCCTGGCCCAGATCCCAGCCCTCGGGGGCGTCGGGGCCTCCGAAGGCCCCCAGATCCGCGGGGCTGCCATCGGGATCGA
Source organism: Deltaproteobacteria bacterium (assembly GCA_011376105.1). Lineage (GTDB taxonomy): Bacteria > Myxococcota_A > UBA796 > UBA796 > DRPG01. The sequence goes on along the minus strand of DRPG01000220.1, from coordinate 3,405 downwards.
GGGTGCCCAGCACCTCGAGATCGATGAAGTCGGAGCCGGTGCGGAGCCGGAAGTCCCACTGCGCTGGATCTTCGTCTGGATCCACCCGGATGTAGCGCGGATCTCCGCTGATCCGATCGACGAGGTAGTCCCTCAGCTCCCAGTCCCAGCCCGCGTTGCCCCTGAAGCCCAGGTGGGTGGTGAACAGGCCACACGCTCCTGTGCCACAGGTGTCGTTCTGGCCCTTTCGATCGCCCAGCAGGTAGGCGTCGACGCCGTGCCCGGTGATCAGGGAGGCCTCGGCGTGGACCACGCTGTCGTAGACATACAGCGCCACCGCGGCTGGATCTGTTGGGTTGCCGGCGCTGATCCGGTTATCGTGGAAGGTCACGTGCCGGAAGTCAACGACGGCGTAGTCTTCGTCGCTGTTGTCGATCCCCAGATCGGTGTCGAAGACATAGGCCCCGCAGCCGCGCTCGTCGAAGCAGAGGTTGCCGGCGATCACCGTGTTGCTGATGGTGCCCATGCCTCCGCGGTAGGCGACGCCTCCGCCCCGACCTGTGGTGGACTCGTTGGCGAGGATCCGGGTGGCGGTCACGTTGGCCGTCGCGCCCTCGTCGACGAACAGGCCGGCCCCGGCGGCGCTCGAGGCGTTGCGGATCACCAGGCTGTCGCTGAGGGTCAGGGTGCCCGAGCGCACCGCGATCCCGCCCCCGTAGTCGCTCGAGGTGTTGCCCTCGACACAGATCTCCGTGGCGACCAGATCCCCGAGGACGAGCAACCCGCCTCCGTAGTCGTCGCCGTCGATCTCGGTGCCGGAGCCCCCCGACAGCGTCAGGCCCGTCAGGGTGCCCCGATCCATCGTGACGACGGAGCCCGGAGTGTCACCGTACAGGGTGGTCCGCCCGCAGCCCTCGCCGGCCAGGACGACATCCCGACCGCTCAGATCGAGGGTGGCGATGTGGGTGCCCCCATCGAGCTGGATGACCGAGCCCGGGGGTGCGGCGGCCAGCGCGTCGTCCACCGTGGCGAACTCCTGGCCCGGACCCACCCCGAACTCGTCGATCCATGCGTCACAGTCCTCGTTGAGGCCGTTGTTGCGGCTGTCGACCGCGTCGGGGTTGACGCCTGGATCGGTGTCGTCACAGTCCAGATCGTTGTCGGCGAGGCCTGTCGTGGGACCACACCCCAGGGTGGGGGAGCCCGGATCACCGAAGCCATCGCCGTCTGCGTCGATCCACATCCGGGTGTCGGTGGTGTCCTCGTCGATGGAGCCATCACAGTCGTTGTCGATCCCGTCGCACAGCTCGGCCCGCCCCCCCCAGGCCTCTGCCTCGTCGTCGTCGCAGTCGTCGTCGGCGGCGGCGTAGCCGATGGGCACGAAGCAGGCCTCGGTGGTGCCCGCTGAGGTCCCGTGGCCGTCTCCGTCGAGATCTTCGTAGAACGTGCGCTGCACGCCCTCATCGACGACGCCGTCGCAGTTGTTGTCGATCCCGTCGCACAGCTCCTCGGCGTCGGGGTTGCTCAGAGGATCCTCGTCGTCGCAGTCCTCTGCGATCAGGGACCCATCGGCGGGAAGCTCACACACGCGTCGGGCGAAGGATGGATCACCGAACCCGTCCCGATCTCGGTCCCAGTAGGCGACGAACGCGACGTCTTCGTCGATCAGGCCGTCGCAGTCGTTGTCGATCCCGTCGCACACCTCCTCGGCGGACAGGTGGATCGTTGGGTCCTCCGGAGCACAGTCCCGTCCGTCGCGGGTTCCGTCACTGTCGGTGTCCTTGCACCCCGCCGCGAGCGCGAGCACAGCGACCGTGAGCGTGCGCAACCCCATGAGACCTCCATCCCCACGAAGGTGCCCGGTTGGCGCCCTGCCCGCAACAAAGGAGCGTGGGGGGCTCCGCAGGGGCTGTCCCTGGGCTTGGATCCCGGACTACCGCTGGAGGGGAAAGCTCGCCTCGGGCTGGCCGTCTGCGTCGATGAAGGCCAGGGTGCCGTCCGTCTCGGTCAGCTCCAGCCACACCAGCCCCGGGGTGGCCCGGGCGAACCGGGGCTGGTTGCCCCGATCGAGGATCGGGGTCGTGCTCGCGCCGGCGCCGGACACGACCAGCTCGACGCCACAGTGCTCGAGCAGCTGCCTGGAGTGCTCGTGGCCCGACAGGTACAGCTCGACGCGGCCGCACAGCGGCGAGAGCAGCCGCTCGATGGCTGCGCCGGACAGCCACGGCACATGGGACCACCCCTCGTAGGTGCCCGCGTTGCCGTGCTTGCCCTGGGAGCGCAGCGGGTGGTGGCCCGCGACCAGGGTCCACGGCGCGCGGGGCTGCTCGAGGCGCTGACGCAGCCAGCGTAGCTGATCCTGCGCTCCAAACTGGAACGCCGCCGCGGTGTCGAGCCCCAGCAGCTGCAGCGGCCCGATCCGGGCCTCCCAGGCGTGCCCGGGCAACTCGACGCCCTCGGTGCGCCCCGCCCAGGCGATCTGCCACGCCGCACGGGCTCGATCCCGCCCGTGGGCGTAGTCGTGGTTGCCGAGGACGAGGAAGATGGGGACGCCCGCGCCTGCGTAGGGCTGGAGGATCCACCCAGTCGCTCTGGGATCGTCAGGAGCCTCCATGCCGCGGGGGTACAGGTTGTCGCCCAGCAGCAGGATCAGATCGCAGCCCCGGATCGCACAGGTCTGGACGACCGCGTCGGCGACCCGGCGCTGAGTCTCGTTGCCCTTGCCCGTGTCCCCGAGGGCCACCAAGCGCACGACGCCGGGGGTCTGGATCGGGACGGTCGGGCCAGCGCCGAAGGTGATCCCCGCGGAGCAGGCCAGCAGCCAGGAGAAGATCAGAATCCGTTGAGGCCCAGGGCGATGGCGCTGATGATCACCAGCAACAAGACAAACAAGACCGTGCCGACCGAGATCCCGGTGACGAGGATCGCTCTGGAGAGCCGTCGATCGCTCTGGACCGGGGCCTCGTCTTCGGGGAGCACGACGGTCGGAGACTGATCGACGCCGAAGAGGAACGCGTCGGGGCTGCCAGGGTTGGAGAACCCTGCAGCAGCCTGGATCGGTGGTGCGCTCGGGAGCCTCTGGGTGGGGGCGGGCTGGCCCGCTGAGGCTGGCAGGGGCCGATCCCTTGGACCGACGGACGCGGCCCGGCCCCCCTGGGGTCGCCCCTTGAACGGGGTCTTGTCGTCGAGATCCTCCAGCATGGGATCGGCGTCGATCGAGGTGGCGGGGCCCGCCTCGGCCAGGATCGGATCGTCGGTGGCGACGGTGGGTGCATCGTGCACGTCCTCGTCGTCGGACCACGACGGCGGCAGTGGGGTCAGGGTGGCGGTGCGGTGCGCCGGCGACAGGACGGCGCCGCGCCCCAGGCCTGGATCGTTGAGCCCCGCCTTGATGGTGCTGCGCTTCAGGGAGGAGAGGGGCGGGCG
>DRPG01000219.1 GCA_011376105.1 Deltaproteobacteria bacterium | reverse complement strand
GTTCCTCGACTACCTGCGCTATGTCGAGCTGCCGGCGAGCACCGAGCCCCGCCCCGAGATGGCCTGGTTCGTCACCGGCTGACCCACCCCGCCCCGGGCGAGCCCGCCGGGCCCGGGGCGCGCTGCCCTACAAGACCGCCCCCCGGATCGATCCGGTCTCGCCCAGCAGGCGCAGGTTAACCCCACAGCGGAGGGCGGATGGACTTCTCGATCTCACCCCGGGCGGCGGATCTGCTCGGGCGGATCAAGGCCTTCATGGCCGAGCTGATCGAGCCCAACGAGGCCAGGCTCCTGGCCGAGCAGCGCACACAGACAGATCCCTGGGCGGTGCTGCCGGAGGTCCTCGCCCTGAAGGCTCAGGCGAGGACCGAGGGGCTGTGGAACCTGTTCCTGCCCAGCGCCGGGGGCCTGTCCAACGTCGAGTACGCCACCCTCGCCGAGCAGATGGGCCACAGCAGCCTGGCGCCGGAGATCTTCAACTGCAACGCGCCGGACACGGGGAACATGGAGGTCCTCGAGAAGTATGGGACACCCGAGCAGCAACAGCGCTGGCTGCAGCCCCTGCTGGCGGGGGAGATCCGCAGCGCGTTCTGTATGACCGAGCCTGACGTCGCCAGCTCGGACGCGACCAACATGGCCGCCACCGCCCGGATCGAGGGAGATCAGGTGGTGATCGACGGGCGCAAGTGGTGGAGCACCGGGGTGGGGCACCCCGACTGCAAGCTGCTGATCTTCATGGGCCTGACCTTCCCCGACGCCCACCGTCACCAGCGGCACTCCATGGTGCTGGTCCCCAGGGACACACCGGGGGTCTCCGTCGAGCGGATGCTCACCGTGTTCGGTGACGCCGATCCGCCCTATGGCCATGGAGAGGTCCACTTCACCGACGTGCGGGTGCCCACGGCCAACGTCCTGCTGGGGCCCGGCCGGGGCTTCGAGATCGCCCAGGGCCGCCTCGGGCCCGGCCGGATCCACCACTGCATGCGCTGCATCGGCGCAGCCGAGCGGGCGCTCGCGCTGCTGTGCAGGCGAGCCACCGCCCGGGTGGCCTTTGGCAAGCCCCTGATCAACCTCGGGGGCAACCGGGACATCGTCGCCAACGCCCGGATCGACATCGAGATGGCCAGGCTGCTGACCCTGAAGACCGCCTGGCTGATCGACACCGTCGGCGTGCTGGGGGCGATGAGCGAGATCTCGGCGATCAAGGTCGTCGCGCCCGATCTCGCGTGCCGGATCATCGACGCCGCGATGCAGATCCACGGCGGCGCTGGACTCTCTGAGGACGTCCCGCTGTCGTCCATGTACGCTGCGGCGAGGGTGCTCCGGCTCGCCGATGGCCCCGACGAGGTCCACCGGGGCCTGGTGGCCCGCTGGGAGCTGAAGAAGCACGCCGGATCCAGCCACCCATGAGGAGCCCATGTGTCCGATCTGATCGACCAACCCGAGGAGGCACACGGCGCTGAGGGCCTCGACATGCAGGCGGTGGCGGGCTGGCTCCGGGGCCGGCTGCCGGGGCTCTCGGGCACCCCCGGGATCTCCCGGTTCCCCGGTGGGGCGAGCAACCTCACCTACCTGCTGCGCTGGCCCGATCGAGAGATGATCCTCCGATGCCCCCCGCCCGGTCGCAAGGCCCGCTCAGCCCACGACATGGGGCGGGAGGTCCGGTTCCTGACCGCGCTGGCGTCGCTGTACCCTGTGCCCGAGGTCTTCGCCCACTGCGCCGATCCCGGGGTCGCGGGCGGAGAGTTCTATGTGATGCAGCGCCTGCAGGGCGTGATCCTGCGCAAGGAACTCCCCGCCGCCCTTGGGCTGGATCCCCGCGCGACCCAGCGGCTGTGCCACGCGGTGATCGACAAGCTGATCGAGCTGCACGAGCTTGACATCGGGGCCCACGGGCTGGGCCACCTGGGCCGGGGCGGTGGCTACGTCCAGCGCCAGATCGAGGGCTGGTCCAGGCGCTACCGCGCCGCGATGACCTCTGGAGCGGCCGACTTCGAGCGGATCATGGGCTGGCTCGAGGCCAACCAGCCCGACGACGTCGCGACGTGCGTGATCCACGGCGACTTCCGCTTCGACAATGTGGTCCTCGATCACCGCGATCCAATGAAGGTGATCGGTGTGCTCGACTGGGAGATGGCCACCCTCGGCGATCCCCTGATGGATCTGGGCAGCAGCCTGGCGTACTGGATCCAGGCTGACGACGAGGTGGCGATGCAGCTCATGCGGAGGCAGCCGACGAACGCACCGGGCATGCTGACCCGCGCCGAGGTGTGGCAGCGCTACGGCCAGGCCACCGGGCGCGACGTCTCCGACACCGACTTCTACGAGATCTACGGCCTGTTCCGCCTCGCGGTGATCCTCCAGCAGATCTGGTACCGCTTCCACCATGGCCAGACCACCAACCCCGCGTTTGCGTCCTTTGGATCGGTCGCGGTCTACCTCGATACCCGGTGTCAGGCGATGCTCGATCGTCGAGGAGCGTGAGAGATGAGGTCCACCGTGTGGATCGTGATCACAGCGTGCCACAGGGCCGATCCTGGGCCCCAGCTCGTGTCCACCCCGGAGCCCCTGATCCACCCTGCGCCCACCCCCCGGGCTGAGCAGCCCACGGTGGAGCTGCTCACGGGCGAGCCCACCCTGCGCCCACCCGACGATCCAGCGGTGCACCTGGTGCGGATCCTGCGAGCGCAGACCTCTACCCCCACGATCCTGTCGGTGGAGATCGACGACGGGATCCGGGCCCACCGCGTCGACTTCCCCGAGCGCACCACCGATCACGAGGTCCCGCTGCTGCACCTGGCGGCCAACACCCACCACGACGTCCGCGTCACCGTGACCGACGCCCTGGGCCGGGCTGAGTCCACCGAGCTACAGCTCACTCTGCCCCCCCTGGCGGTGGCCCTGCCCGAGATCCAGCTGCTGGAGCGGATCGAGGGCGCGCTCGAGCCCGGGATCACCCTGGCGGCGGTGCGCACCCCCGAGGGGACGGCGTTCACCCTGGTCGGCCTCGATGATCTCGCACGTCCGATCTGGGCCTTCGAGGCACCAGGTGAGCTGTGGGACGTCGAGCTCCACCCCGATGGGACCCTGATGACCATCCTCGACAACCAGATGGCGAAGCTCTCCGCCCTAGGGGGGCTCGCCGTGGTGGCTGAGGCCAAGGTCCACCACGACGTCGAGTGGCTGGCGGACGACACCTACCTCGCCCTGGTGAAGCAGAACCGCCGGGTCGCAGGCTATCCAACCGATCCAGACGATCTGACCGTGCGGGAGACGGTGACGATCCGAGACGACGCAGTGGTGCTGTATGCCAGCGACGGCACCCCGCTCCAGAGCTGGTCCACTGCGTCCCTGCTGGACCCAACGCGGATCGGCCTGCAGTCGCTGGATCAGCACGCCGACGGGACCTACGACTGGGGCCACGCCAACGCAGTGCTCGACAGCCCCGGCGACAACAGCATCGTGGTCTCGATGCGGCACCAGGACTGTGTGTTCAAGTTCGATCGCGACACGCTGCAGCTGAAGTGGATCCTAGGCAACCACGACGGCTGGCCGCCCCGGCTGCGCCCCTACCTGCTGCAGCCGGTGGGCCCCCTGAGCTGGCCCTTCCGCCAGCACGCCCCCATGCCCTCAGGCCCCGGCCGCTGGCTGCTCTTCGACAACGGCAACGCCCCACGGGGCACGCCGTACTCCGATGAGGCCGATCCCCTGGGCCGGGTGAGCCGGGTGGTGGAGTACGCGATCGACGAAGACGCGATGACGATCCGCCAGACGCTCGAGGTGGTGGGGGACGGCCAAGGAGATCGGCTGTACTCCAACGCCCTCGGCGACGCAGACCTGATGCCGATCACCGGCAACGTCCTCGCCAACTTCGCCTACCTCAAGACCGAGCAGGGCATCGACAACGTCGATCGGGGCTGGGGCCTGAACTCGGTGCGCCTGATCGAGATCACCCGCTCTGGGCAGATCGTGTGGGATCTGTCGCTGCACGGCGCGCTCGAAGACACCCCCGAGGGGTGGCTGCTCGATCGCGTAGAGCGGGTGCCCTCGCTGTACGCAGACACCGCGGTGTTCACCGAGCTGTGAGCCGCTGGGGTCCAGGATCGCCCCCCGCCTCCTCTCTGCTGCCTGCTGCCCCCCCTGCGATAGATGTGCCCGACGCGCTGCCCCCCGCTGATCCCACCCAGCGGCAGCGATCGCCGAGCCAGACAACCCCTCGCTCCTGCGCTAGTGGGTGGAGTCCAAAGCACGCCGAGGGGGCCAGATGCGGCGGCGGCTGTTCAACCTCACCCGACGCACCTGGCGGAAGTGGCGTGACGAACAGGCGACCCGTCAGGGCGCAGGGCTCGCATTCTACGCCCTGTTCAGCCTGGCCCCGGCGGTGATGGTCACCACCTGGACCCTCGATCCCACCGCCGCCGGGAACCTGTGGGCGTACCTGCTGCCCGGACCCCTGCTCGACACCACCGAGGAGCTGGTCGCCTCGACCCGCCGGGCCACCCAGACCCGCTGGATCGTCCTCGCCGTGTTCTCCCTGATCTATGGCCCCCTGAGAGGGTTCCTGCAGCTGCAGGCCACGCTCAACGAGCTGTGGGGGATCCGGGCGGTGCGGGGGCCGGGGCCGATCGAGATCGTCCGCCGCAAGCTGCTGGCCTTTGCCTCGGTGGGGCTGACGGTGGGGCTGCTGTTTGGAGGGGCGCTGATCAGCGGCCTGATCGCCAAGCTCGGCCGATCAGCAGTCCGGGCGCTGGACGACGGCGGGCTGCTGCTCTGGCTCGGCCACGGCGTGTACCCGGTGCTCCTGATCACCCTGCTGGTCACCGCGATCTACCGCACCCTGCCCGACGCCCAGGTGTCCTGGCTCGACGCGCTGATCGGCGCGCTGTTCACCGCGGTGTTGCTGATGGTGGGGCGTGAGATCCTCGCCATGTACCTGACCACCACCACCCGAACCCTGTCCTTTGGCCCCGCCGGGCCGGTGGTCGCGATCCTGCTGTTCACCTACTACTCGGCTCAGGCCCTGCTGTTCGGGGCGGCCTTCGCCTGGGTCTTCGCCGACGAGTCGGGGCGCCCGATCACGCCGGGCGCCGGCGCGGTGCGCCTCACCAAGATCGTCATCCACCCCCAAGCCAGCGAGGGCGGACAGGCCAGCGAGGGCGGACAGGCCAGCGAGGGCGGACAGGCCCTCGCTGGTCCCAGCGGGGCAGGCTCCACCGAGCCCCCTTCCCCGACGTCGACCCCAGGCTGAGCCCCTGGTGGTGCGGGTCTAGGAGACAGGCGGCGGGCCCTGCACGACCTAGGAGCCCTCCAGCGAGGCAGACCACGGGAGCTCCTTGCGTGCGCTCCCGCGGCGGTAGGTGCCCGACATCGAGCCTCCCTCGAGCCGGCCCTCGAACAGGAAGGAGCCGGCCTGCAGCGACAGCCGCCCCGAGGGCTCCACCTGCCCCGAGACCGCCTCGGTCTGGAGCTGGGCTCCGAGATCGATCGTCGCCTGCCCCCGGACGCTCCCGCCCTGGCCATCGAGCTCCAGGATCAGCGGGAGCCCACGCATGCTGCCCCGCCAGCGCCCCGTCACCGACGGGGGCACGGCGACCGCCTCTGAGGCCACCTCCCCGGCCTTGTTGGGGGCCAGCACCGCGACGGTCTCGTCAGCTCCCCCCCCGGTGGAGCCCCCCTCGGCCGCGCTCCCCTCGGCCGCGCTCCCCTCGGCTGCGCTCCCCTCGGCTGCGCCGGCACCGGCGCCCCCC
>DRPG01000218.1 GCA_011376105.1 Deltaproteobacteria bacterium | reverse complement strand
TCATCTGCGCGCCGGGCTGATCCAACACCACACGCCCCAGCATGCCGATCAGCACCGCCCCGCTGTCGGCCAGCAGGGTCCAGATCAGGGCCACGGTGGCACCCTGTGGGATCTCCTCCACGCCCCGCAGGGCGAGGAAGCGCACAAAGATCTGGGGCGAGCCGAGGAAGCCCAGCCCGATCAGGACGAGGCCCCCGATCCCAAGCACGGACGCTGCGCTGAGCCCCTGGGGACCGAGCGGCGACAGCAGTCCCGCGTCGATCCGCCCCAGAGCCGCGACCAGCGGCCCCGGACCCCCGAGCCTCACCAGGGCCACGATCGGCAGCCCCACCAAGCCGACAAACATCAGGGAGCCCTGGAAGACGTCGGACCATACGACCGCCCGGAAGCCGCCGGCGCTCGCATACAGCAGCACGACCCCGAACCCGATCGCCAGGCCGGTGAAGTAGCCGACGCCCAGGAACGAGTCGAAGGCCTTGCCCGTCGCGTCGATCTGTGCTGCGACGTAGATCGTGACGAACAACACCAGCGGGATCGCGCTGATCTTCCTCAGGATCTGATCGTCGTCGAGGAACCGCGCCTCGAGGTAGTCGGGGACGGTGATGGCGTCGTAGCGACCGGTCAACCGCCGGAACCTGCCCGCCATCAGCAGCCAGGCCGCGGTGACCCCCAGGACCTCCCCCAGCACGACCCAGAAGGCCCGGACCCCGACGACGGCCCCCATGCCGGTGAGCCCCAGCAACAGCCAGGCCGACTCTCCGGTCGCCCGGGCGGAGAACGCGACGGCCCAGAACCCCAGGGACTTGTCGGCGGCGAAGTACTCCCGCACGCTCGACATGCCCCTCGAGGCGACGATCCCGATCCCCAGGAGGACGGCGAGGTATAGCCCCACCCCCAGCGCAGCCCAGTCCATGGTAGCTCCCTGGGTGGACGCTCCACCCGGGGGCGAGGTAGCACATCCACCGCGGGCCAGGTGGAATAAGCATGCGCCATGCGCAACACCCTGCCCCTTGGCCCCGATGCGGTGCTGATCGGGCTGCCGGTCCTGGGCCTGCTGGGCCACCGCCTCGATCGGAGGCTGGTCCTGGGCCTGCTGGCCCTGAGCGCCGGGGCGGGGCTGTCTGTGGCGATCGCCGCCACGGTGCCTGGCCTGCTCCACCCCGACGATCTACACCGCCTCGATGGCCAGCTCCGCTCGACCCCCTGGCCTCCGCCGTGGTCCTGGCTGTCCTTGCGGGACACCCACCCCGCCCAGCAGCTTGAGCTGGCCCTGCCCTGGCTCGCCCTGGCTGCGCTCCCCTGGGCGACGCGCACCGATCGGGCTACCACCGCGATGCTCGCCCTGGCCCTGCTGTCGGCCCTAGTTCCCCCTGTGGCGCGCCGACACGCTCGATCTCGGCTACCGGGTGAGCCTACTGGGGCCCCTGGCCACCGGCCCGATCCCGGCGCTGGCCCTCGGCCCGGGCCTCGCCACCCGCCGGACGGAGGCGGGCTCCTGGGCACGGGCGGAGCGATGGATCGTGGGCGGTCTTGTCGGGGCGCTGCCCGCGGCCACCACCGGGCTCCACCTCACGACACCCCCACCCGCTCACCGAGCCCGAGGTAGGACACCCGAGCCCCCGGTGCCCAGGCCCCCCCCGGCCCCTCCAACAGCCCACCTGGCTCCTGCACCTCGTCGAGCCAGGGCCGCCGCGGGCGCCTGGGCGCCTGAGCGCCCCCCTAACTCCGGGGATGGCTGGGGTCTCCCCACACATCCTCTCAGGGGGGGATCCGTGAAACCCCCAACACACAGGAGATCTGGTATGTAGCCCCGCTACGCAACCGCGAGGAGAGTGAAATGCAGAACAGGATCCTACTGGCGATCGTCGCCGGCCTGATCTCCGGGTGTGCCGCCAAGACCGCCCCCGTCAACTTCAGCATGGTGAGCGCCGCCGGCGTCGACGCCGACGTGGACATCGCGGTGAGCTCCATCGAGGTCAAGCACGAGGAAGACGGCTGGATCACGGTGGATCTGCCCGCCGAGGCGGGCAAGGTGGGCGGCCTCGACGCCGGCAGCTCCGTCACCCTGGCGTCCTCCGAGCTGCCGAAGGGCCGCTACACCATGGTCCGGGTCAAGTACTCGGCCACCATGGTCGACGCCATGGCCGCCAAGGCCCACGCTCAGGCGGTCAAGGAGGCCGAGGCGGCCGAGGCCGAGGCCGAGGCCGAGGCCGAGGCCGAGGGCGCAGCCGGCGAGGACGACAAGAAGACCATGACCCGCGCAGGCGGCGAGGCCGCAGCCGAGGGCGGAGAGGGCAAGACCATGACCCGCACCGCGGCTGCGGATCCCGAGTCCGAGAAGGCGCTCACCCGGCCCGAGCCGGTCCGCAAGGAGCACGAGGCCAAGCTGGAGCAGACCTTCTGCATCGAGGAAGACGGCACGCTGGAGCTGCAGGTCACCCGCGAAGAGTACGCGCTGTCTCTGGGTGTCACCGCCCCCAGCTGCTAACCTCCGGGGCCTCTGCCTCGTCCCCGGGCGCTGGGTAGATCACCCGCGCCCGGTGGGCGCACAGCAGCGACTCAGTCACCCGGCCGTCGCGATCCCTGCGCCAGCGCACCAGGCGGTTCTCCCGGAGCAGCAGCCCACCGCGACGCACGAACCGGTGCCTCTCCTCGCGCACCCCCCAGGTCGCGCCCAGCTCTGCCGCAGCGGTCAGCCGCCCCACCAGGCTCCCTGCCTCGATCGTCAGCCCAAGGTGCACTCCGACGAGGTGGAGGTTGCGCAGCACCAGATCCCGGTGGGGCCAGAGCACGGTGGCACCCAGCCCAAAGGGCACGTCCCGCTGGGCATCAGGGGACAGATCGAGATCGTGGCGGTGGCGCCCGAGGATCTGCAGCCCCCCGTGCACCGCCAGCCAATACACGAAGTTCGCCACCGGGCACAGGCCCGCGCAGCGCGACGAGCGGAGCGATGGTAGCGGCTCGTCCAGCCCACCGAGCTACGGGGCGCTGCTGCAGTCCCGATCCCGGGCCGTGGTCAGATCCGGGGCCCCGATCGAGGCGAGCCCGATGCGGGGTAGCCCGTCGCTGCCGAGGTGCTCGAACCAGGCGAGGGATCCCACCGCGGACTCGATCACGTCGAACGAGAGCCAGCCCCCCCCGTTGCTCCAGGCGTCGGTCTCCGGCCCCACGAAGTAGGTGCCCCAGCTGTCGCCCACCGACCAGCCCCACGCGGTGTCGGAGCCGCTCTGTCCTCCATAGTGTAGGGACCAGGGGTACGAGGGATCGTCGAGGCAGCTCAGCGACGGGCTGGACACCGCATCTGCGGCCCACAGCGTGGCGCCGGTGGGCACCACCGCCGCGGTATCCACCGTCCAAGCCACCAGATCGGGGGACTGAGCGCGGACTAGCCCCAGCGTGTCGTCGACGCCGATCACCTGCCACACCCCGTCACTGCGGGCGAGGGAGGGCTCGCGGAGGCCCTCGAGGGCGGGGATCCGGGCGCTGCCCGGGGCCACGCCCGGGGTCCAGGTGGCGATCCCCACCCCCGCGTCGGCGCCGGGCTCGGTGATGGTGAAGATCACCACTACACGTCCATCGTCCTGTAGCACCGCCGCAGGGGCCCGCGGACCACAGGGGGCCACCACCCCAGGCCCGAGCGCCCGCCGGGGCGAGGCCCACGAGCGTCCGTCGGTCGAGGTGACCGCGCCGATCCGCC
>DRPG01000217.1 GCA_011376105.1 Deltaproteobacteria bacterium | reverse complement strand
GTTGGAGGCCTCGATGACCTCGTAGCCTGCGCGATCGAGGGCGTAGCGAACGACCTCGCGCAGGGAAGGATCATCGTCGACCAGCAGGACCCGAGCGCTCATGCCCCCATGCTACTCCGGATGGCGACTCGACGAAGATCGGCGAGGGCGGGTCCCCGATCACCGAGAGGATCGGCGAGGCCGGCGCTGTGGTGCCCGTGCCCGTGCTGACGCCGGTGTCGGAGGTGCCCGTGCCCGTGCTGACGCCGGTGTCGGAGGTGCCCGTGCCCGTGCTGACGCCGGTGTCGGTCGGACCGGTGTCGGAGGTGCCGGTGTCGGTGGGGCCGGTGTCGGTGGTGCCGGTGTCGGTGGGGCCGGTGTCGGTGGGGCCACCGGTCGCGCCCGTCGTCATCCCTGTGTCGGTGGTGCCGGTCGGGTTGGTGCCGGTGTCTCCGGTGGGGCCCGTGGGGTACTTCGTCGTCCAGCCGTCCACGGTGCCATAGCAGGCGGCGAGGATGACCGTGGTGACGGCGCCCCCGGCCAGGTGCATCGCCCGGTTCAGCGTGGACGGACGCGCACAGAACGGACAGCGCTCCTCTTCGTCTCGCATGTGTCGGTGACAACGCTCACACTCGATCATGAAGCCCTCCATGCCCCAGGGCACTATAGACGCCGGGGGCGCAGCTGGAGGCACCACTTGGATCGGGCACTGACAGGACCCCTCGCTCCTTATCCCCGCTACGTCGTCTGGGAGCTCACCCTGAGATGTGATCTGGCCTGTCGGCACTGCGGGAGCCGGGCAGGCAAGCCCAGGAGCCAGGAGCTGTCGATCGACGAGGCGAAGGATGTCCTCGCCCAGCTGGCGGCCATGGGCACCCACGAGATCACCTTCATCGGTGGGGAGGCCTACCTGTACCGGGGCTGGCTCGAGCTCGTCCGGGAGGCCGCCGAGCTGGGGATCAAGCCCACCATGACCACCGGCGGCCGGGGGCTGACGCCGGAGCTGGCGGCTGAGGCCGCGGCCGCGGGCCTGGCCGCGGTCAGCGTCTCGATCGATGGGCTGCAGCAGGCCCACGACGAGCTACGGAACCTCGAGGGCGGCCACGCAGCGGCGCTGCGCGCCCTGGCCGCGATCGACGGCGCGGGGATGGTCCCGCTGGCGAACACCCAGATCAACAGGGTCAACCTCCCCGATCTCGAGGCGTTGTCCCAGGTGTTGGTCGACGCAGGGGTGCGGGGCTGGCAGGTGCAGCTCACCGGCCCGATGGGCCGCGCCGCCGACGAACAGGACTGGCTGCTGCAACCCCACGACATGCTAGAGCTGATCCCCCGCCTCGCAGCCATCGCCCGGCGGCTCCGCGAGCAGGGCTGTGCTGTCGAGGCCGCCAACAACCTGGGCTACTTCGGCCCACACGAGTCCGAGCTACGCCGGGCCCACTGGAAGGGCTGCAACGCGGGCCGCTACACCCTCGGGATCGAGGCGGATGGAGCGATCAAGGGCTGTCCCAGCCTGCCCAGCGCCCCCTATGTGGGGGGCAACGTGCGACAGACCCCCGTCGCCGAGCTGTGGGATCACACCCCCGAGCTGCGGTTCAGCCGGGATCGCGGGCTGGACGAGCTGTGGGGCTTCTGTGCAGGCTGCTACTACGCTGAGACGTGCAGGGGAGGCTGCGCCTGGACCAGCCACACCCTGCTGGGGCGCAGGGGCAACATGCCCTACTGCCACCACCGAGCGCTGGAGCTCGCGGCACAGGGCAAGCAGGAGCGGCTGGTGAAGGTCGAGGCCGCCCCGGGACGACCCTTCGACTTCGGGCGCTTTGAGATCGTGCTCGAGGAGCTGCCCTCATGATCAACAAGGATCCCCTCAGGCGACAGATGCGGGCGCTGCGGGGTACGCTGACCCCCGAGGTGCTGGGGCGTGCAGGTGAGGCGATCACCGCACGGATCCTGGACCTACCCGAGGTGCAGCGGGCCCGGACGGTGATGTGCTACGTCGCCTTCCGGCGGGAGGTGCCCACCGCGGCGCTGATCGATGGGCTACGGCGGCACGGGATCGACGTGGCGGTCCCCCGGATCCTCCCAGGCCACACGCTGGAGGCGAGGCGGCTCGAGGATCCGCTGGTGCCCGGCGCGCTGGGGATCCCCACCAGCGACGGCCCGGTGGTGGAGGTGGATGTCTGCGTCTGCCCGGGGCTGGCCTTCGATCCCCGCGGGGGCCGCCTGGGCTACGGCAAGGGATACTACGATCGCTGGCTGGAGGCCCACGCTCCCTGGACCGTCGGGATCTGTGTGGAGGAGGCCCTGCTCGACACAGTCCCCACTGAGGCGACGGACCAGCCCATGGCCGCGATCGTCACCCCCGAGCGGGTCCTGCGTCCCTGAGCGGGCCCCGGCGTCCCTGAGCGGGCCCCGGCGTCCCGGAGCAGGCTTCTGCGTCCCTGAGCAGGCTTCTGCGTCCCTGAGCGGGCTTCTGCGTCCCTGAGCGGGCCCCGGCTGCCGCGCCGACCACCCCCAACCCGGCTGCCGCGCCGACGGGGACATCGCCCGGCGCGGGGAGCTGGCACGGGGGGCCGGGCGGTCCATGGGGGGAGGACGCCGTGTCTCCGGTCCCATGCGATCCACGACCCTGCCCGCCTGGGAGCGCCGAGCGCCCTAAGCGGGCGCTTTGGCGGACGGCGACGGTGCAAGATCCACCGGAGGCGCTCGGTCCTGCCCGCGCACCGGCGGCGGGGCCCCACCGGGGCAGATACCCACAGGGCCGGGGCAGATACCCACAGGGGGGAGGTGGCATGACGATCCGGGTGGTGGCGGGGGTGTGGATCCAGGGTGGCAGGGTGCTGGGGGCCCTCCGGCGCCCGGATCAGGCCCGGGGGGGGCTGTGGGAGCTGCCCGGGGGCAAGGTGGAGCCCGGGGAGACCGATCGCCGGGCCCTGGCCCGGGAGCTGGCCGAGGAGCTCGGCGTCGACGTCGAGGTCGCTCAGCGCCCCCTCGGAGAACACCACCATGACTACAAGGACGTCCAGATCCACCTGATCGCCTACCAGGTCGCCGCCCGCCCAGGGAGCCCCGAGCCCGTCGCCCGGGAGCACGCACAGCTGCGCTGGCTGGATCGCCGGGCGCTGGGGCAGGTCGCGTGGGCCCCCGCAGACGTCGCGCTGCTGGGGGCGGTGAGGCGGGCCCTCTCAGCGGAGACCGATCTGGATTGATTCGCGCTCACCGGCTCTTTGGGGGACGCCACCGGCGGCGG
>DRPG01000216.1 GCA_011376105.1 Deltaproteobacteria bacterium | reverse complement strand
TGCGTCCCGGCAGTCGCTCCGTCTGTCCGTCTGTCCGTCTGTCCGTCCGTCCGTCCGTCTGTCCGTCTGTCCGTCCGTCCGTCTGTCCGTCCGTCCGTCCGTCCGTCCGTCCGTCCGTCCGTCCGTCTGTCCGTCTGTCCGTCTTGGCAGGGAGCGCCCTCGCTCAGCTGAACAGCAGCGCCCAGTCTTCGAGGAGCACCGGACTCGGGTCGTGGGCCCCTGGGGGAAACAGGAGCATCGCAGCGGCACGGCGCACCAGGGGCAGATCGATCCGATCCCCGGTGCTGTGGAGCTCGGCGTGGAGCTCTGCTGCGGTCATGATCAGCTGATCGGCTCCTGCGGTGTCGAGGTGCCCAAAGTCCTGGAGGAGCTGGACCCATCGGGCAGCTCGCCCGGACAGGGTGAGGGGGGTGGGGGTGGGGTGTTCCCGGTTGATTTGGGACCTCCGCCCGGAGCGTAACGACCCCCCGGCAGGCGGACCACCTGCCCGATCAGCTCCAGCCGTGTCAGATCCTCGAGGAGATCCAGGAGGGAGATCCCTCGGAGGCGGGCGGACTCTTCGAGGGTGCCCCCCGCCAGCAGGTGGACCAGCCAGTCGGGCCGCTCGTGCTCCGGGGGGAGGCCGGCTTGGTGGGCGACGAACGCCTCGACATCGAGCAGGGGCAGCGCCCCCGCCTCGATCAGCTCGTTGGAGCCCCGACAGGCGGACACACCGATCTGTCCGGGGATCACATAGACCGGGACATCGTGCTCGGCGGCGAGGCGGGCGGTGATCAGCGCCCCGCTCCCCCGGGGGGCCTCCACGATCACCACGCACTCAGCCAGGCCCACGATCCAGCGGTTTCGGCTGGGGAAGGTCCACCGTGCGGGGGTGCGGTGATCGGGGAAGGTGGTGACCGACGCTCCCCCGGACGCCTCGATGGCGCCACGCAGCTCAGCGTTGGAGGGGGGGGAGGTGTGGGCGAGGCCATGGCCCAGCACCGCCAGGGTCTGGCCTGTGCACAGCGCGCCCCGGTGGGCGTGGGTGTCGATGCCCCGGGCCAGGCCGCTGATGGTGACGAGGCCCGCACGCCCCAGGGCGGCGCCGAGGTGGCGGGCCACTGAGGCTCCATAGGGGGTACAGCGTCGGGTGCCGACCACCGCGATCGCCCGGCGCTGCAGCAGCTCGAGCTCGCCATCGACGAACAGCACTGGTGGCGCCCCCCGGCGCTGGGCCAGGTGGGCCGGGTAGCTCGGGTGCAGGCGGGTGAGCGCGCTGCCCCGGGTCGTCTGGGGTGGGGTGGAGAGCCAGCGCCGGGCCACCTCTGGGCTCAGCCCGAGCTCTACTAGATCGCGGACCTCCGCCCGCACCAGCGCCCGCCATCCCCCCGCGCGTCGGGCCAGATCGTCGAGATCGAGCTGATCCGCGAGCTGCTGAGCGCCCGACCAGAAGCTGCTGATCGTGTCCATGGATCCTCCGATGGGGTTGCGTAATGGGCTGCTTGTGACTCCGCGGGGCTTGTGGCGCTGGATTTCCGCCCTACACTCGGGACATGGACGACCGCCAGCTGAGAGAGAAGTTCCTTGAGCACCTCCGGGTCGAGCGGGGCTCCTCCCCCCACACCCTCCGGGCCTACGATCGGACCGTGCGGGTGCTGCTGCCCTTCCTCAGGGAGCGGGGGCTGGACGTCTCCAGCGCCCGGCGGGTCGATCTGCGAGCCTTCCTGTTCCAGGTGGGCCAGGGGCGATCGTCGGCGACCCTGGCCCGGCACATCTCAGCGTTGCGGGCGCTGTACCGGTGGCTGGAGCAGCTGGAGATCCCGACCCGGGCGCAGGCCACTGCCCTGTCTCCTCCCCGGGTGCGATCTGCGATCCCCAGGGTCCCCAGCGAGTCCCAGGCCTCCGATCTGATGGACACCGATCCCGCGCGCTCGGATCGGGATCAGGCCATCCTCGAGGTGCTGTATGGGGCCGGGCTGCGGGTGTCCGAGCTGTGCGGCCTGGACGTCCGGGACGTCGATCTGGCGTCTTCGCTGCTGCACGTGCGCCACGGCAAGGCCGGCAAGGAGCGCCTCGCGCCGGTGGGCCCCCCCGCCGTCGCGGCCCTGTCCCGGTGGCTCAAGGTCCGCCCTGAGAGCGACGATCCTGGTCTGTTTCTCAACGCCCGGGGGGGCCGGCTCTCAGATCGCTCCGTCCGTCGGATCGTGCACCGGGCCGGGGTGCGGACGGGGGTGTTGGGGCTGTATCCGCACGCCCTGCGCCACGCCTTCGGGACCCACCTGTTCGACGCCGGGGCCGATCTACGCTCGATCCAGGAGCTGCTGGGCCACACCAGCCTGGCCACCACCCAGCGCTACACCCACGTGTCGGTCAAGGGGCTGCTCGAGACCCACCGCCGGGCCCACCCCCACGCGGTACAGGACGACGGCGAGGAGCCTGGTTAGCTTTGCCTGGAGGTCGAGCACATGCCCAATGTCATCGTGATCGGGACTCAGTGGGGGGACGAGGGCAAGGGCAAGGTGGTGGATGCGTTGACCCACCATGTCGAGGCCGTCGTCCGCTTCCAGGGAGGCAACAACGCCGGCCACACCCTGGTGGTCAACGGCGAGAAGCTCGTCCTGCACCTGCTCCCGTCCGGGGCGCTGCACCCTGGATGCGTCTGTGTGATCGGCAACGGGGTGGTGGTGGATCCCCGGATCCTGCTCGAAGAGCTCGGGGCCCTGGTCGGTCGGGGGCGCACCCTCAGCACCGAGGAGCTGGTGATCAGCCCCCACGCCCACGTGATCATGCCCTACCACCTCGCGCTGGATCGTCTCCGGGAGGCCGCGCTCGGCGAGCACCGGATCGGCACCACCTGTCGGGGGATCGGCCCCTGCTACGAGGACAAGGTGGCGCGCAGGGGGATCACCGTGGCCCACCTGCTCGATCCCGACGCGCTGACCGCCCGGCTCGGGGCGGTCCTGCACTGGAAGAACCGAGAGATCGTCGAGTGGTATGGGGGGGAGGCCTTCGACCTCGACGCCCTGCGCTCTTCGTACCTCGCCCTTGGCGAGCGGCTGGCCCCCTACGTCCGGGACGCCACCGCGGTGCTGTACCGGGTGCAGCGCCGGGGCGGCAGCATCTTGTTTGAGGGTGCTCAGGGCACCTTCCTCGACATCGACCACGGCACCTACCCCCACGTCACCTCGAGCAACACCGTGGCGGGGGCCGCCTGTGCCGGCAGCGGCGTGGGGCCCACCTCGATCCAGGAGGTGGTGGGCATCGCCAAGGCATACACCACCCGGGTGGGATCGGGCGTCTTCCCCAGCGAGATCGAGGGCCCGCTGGCCGACACGCTGCAGATCCGGGGTGCTGAGCTCGGCGCCACCACCGGTCGTCCCCGGCGGTGTGGCTGGTTCGACGCGGCCCTGGTCCGGCACGCGGCGCGCCTCAACGGGATCACCAGGATCGCCCTGACTAAGCTCGACGTGCTCTCGGGCCTAGAGCAGATCCCGATCTGCGCGGGCTACGAGGGGATCGACGACGACGACTTCCCCACCTCCCTGAGCGACGCGGTGCCCCGCTACGAGAACATCGGAGGCTGGTCCGGGGACATCACCGCCTGCCGCACCCTCGATGCGCTCCCGGGTCCCTGTCGGGCCTACATCGATCGGATCCAGGAGCTGATCGGGGTCCCGATCGAGCTGATCTCGGTGGGGCCGGATCGAGAAGCCACGATCCGAGCCGGAGACTTGTTCGCTCCCGGTGGGTGAGCGTTGACAGGGAACAGGCCGTCCGGTACACATCTCCATGCCAGGGGTCGCTAGCTCAGTTGGTAGAGCACCGGCCTTTTAAGCCGAGGGTCATAGGTTCGAGTCCTATGCGACCCATCCCAAGGAAGAACCAAAACATCGACCCCATCGTCTAGTCAGGTCCAGGACACCGGGTTTTCATCCCGGCAACACGGGTTCGAATCCCGTTGGGGTCACTCTCTACCTTTCAGGCCTCTTCTCAACGAATGCCCCCCGGGTCCGGCGGGGCCGATTTGGGGCGCCTTTGGGTGGGTCATCGCCAAGCTCAGGGAGAGCGCCGATCCAAACGCCAGCCGGGTTGCCCAGATCGCCCCGTGTCTCGCTGGAGTCAGCTCTCCTCGAGGACCAGGCCCTGGATCATCCGAACGCCCCGGGTGCCCTTGAAGGCTACGAACCCACGCTTGCTCAGTTGCTCAGAGAGCTTGTTCTCGGCCAGCGCCCGTCCAGGTTGACCGGCGTCGGCTCTGATTGCTCGAAGTAGTCGCGCACACAGAGCAACACTGCGTAGTAGTAGCGTCCGATCGCCACCCGCAACGCAGCTTCCCGGGGGGAGGCTTCAGAGCCTGCGGCCTGGCGCAGACCGTCGGCCCCCTTGAGGAAGCAAGCTCGGGATGGGGAGAGGGGCTGCTGCGCTGCTCATATGCGGCTCTCTATCTCGAGGCTGGCCTGCCGGACAGCTCCACCGTGCTTCCCGATCTCTCGGTTAGCTCCGCCAGCGGACGGAGCCGATCTAAGGGTGCAGGGCTGCATCGTCGCGACGGTGAGTGGCACAGGTGGCGACCCAGTGGCGCACCGGATCGGCCAACGACAATCGCTGTTCGCTGCGAAGGCGTTGGGGAGGGGCAATCGATTTCTCACCGCTGGGTACCCCAGCGGCGAGGAATCGACGGGATCGCAGGTGTGGTTTGGGGAGTAGCCGGAGTGGGAGTCGAACCCACAAGCCTTTCGGCGCCGAGGTTTGAACCCGGTGTGTCTGCCAGTTCCACCATCCGGCCATGGTGTTCGGGGCGGGGTTCGAACCCGCAACGTCCGAGGTTTAAGCTCGGTGTGTCTGCCGATTGCACCACCCGAACGGGGGAGGAGATGTCCGGAGCGGGGCTCGAACCCGCATGCTCTTGCGAGCACTGCGCCCTGAACGCAGCGTGTCTACCAGATTCCACCATCCGGACGGAGAGTGCCCAGGGAGGGACTCGAACCCTCATGTCTTGCGACACCAGCCCCTCAGGCTGGCGTGTCTACCGATTCCACCACCTGGACATGCGATGAAGTGGCTGGGGGCGGAGTCGAACCGCCGACACCCTGATCTTCAATCAGGTGCTCTACCGACTGAGCTACCCAGCCAAGGGAGTGTGGGGACGCCAGGATTCGAACCTGGAGTGCGCTTGCGCGTGCTTGTGAGCTGCATCAGGGGCCTTCATCTAGAAGGCGAGGGAGGCAGCTGGTGAGTCGATGACTCGGCTCTTCATGCCGATGGCTTTACCAGTTTGCCCACGTCCCCACAGAGGAAGGCGGCAGAGCCGAGCTGCATGGTCGCTCGCCTCGATCTGGTCAGCAACCAGGCCCCCGATCGCTCGGGGATCACCTCCCTGGAGTGGCCAGGGCGGGAGTCGAACCCGCACACCCGAAGGCACTGCGTCCTAAGCGCAGCGTGTCTTCCGTTCCACCACCTGGCCGTGGCGGTCCTCGCCTGCGGAGGACCTTCTTCACACCAAACCTGTGATGTCAGAGAGCGAGGGTGCGGAACCCGAGAACGCCGAAGCCCCTCGGCCGGGTTCGGCGGAGGGGCTTCGTTCGCTTCGTCTCGTCGGCTGACGTTACGCGCGCACCCCTCCGCGGGCCAGGAGGCTAAACAGCCCGGGGCTAAGCAAGAAGACGGCGTTGGTCAGAGACTTCGTCATGGTGTCTGTACCCTACTCCTCAGACCCGGGTCGCGCAAGATCTCAAACCAATTTTGTTTGGCGTCTTGGGCTACGTCCTGGCCAGCACGACGTCTGCGCGGATCGGAAGCTCGCGTGACGTCCCACGCACGAGGCCCCCCCCACAGACGCCCAGAGCACGCCACGCCGCGATCGCCTGGACGAGGTGGGATCGGGGGGTGGGTCTGTGGTTCAATAGACCGGATGGCAACGAACCCCACCGAAGAAGCCCTGCACGCTGCGATCGTAGAGACGATCCATCGAGCCCGTCACCCCCTCACCACGGAGGAGATCACCCGGGCGCTGGCACGTCCGGCCCGGGACCCCGACACCAGGCGCGCGCTGAGGCAGCTCGTGACGCTCGGGATCCTCCACAGCTGCCCGAGACATCGGTACTGGGATCGCGATGAGGTGCAGGTCCACCTCGAGCACGCCCGGGGCCTGATCGCCAAGAAGCCGATGACACGCGCTCAGCTCACTCAGGCGCTGGGTCGGCTCGGCACCGGCGCGTCCAAGAGCTGGAGGGAGCGGATCTTCAACCAGCTCAAGGAGGAGGTTGGGGTCTATGTCTGGCCCAGGGTGGGGGTCTACCGCTCAGACCGGCTCTCGACCCGCCCCCCTGAGCTCGAGCTGTACCTCAAGAAGGCGCGCAGGGAGTTCGCCGTGGTGTCGAAGAGGCTCGAGGGGGTCGGTGTCTCCAGGCTGGCGCTGCTGGAGGCCCTGGTGGGCGAGGGCGGCCTGCCCCAGCCCGGGCTCCGCGAGCCCCCCGGGCCAGCGAGCCAGCCCGAGACTGTCCGGCCGCCCCGGGCGCGGCCCGCCCCCACCGGGGAGGCGGATCTAGACTTTCAGCGTGAGGTAGCGGAGGAGCTTGTCTTTGCCTGGCAGGACGCTGAGGTGGAGGCTGCACGGCAGAGCCTGTCCCGGATCTTGGTCAACCTCGGCGCAGAGAGGCTCGGAGCGGTCGGCGAGGAGGTCTCCTTCGACGGGACCGTGCACCGCTCCGCCGACGATCTCTTCCCCGGTGATCCCGCCCGGATCGTCGAGCCAGGGTGGACGATGATCCGATCGGGGCGCGCCCGCCTGCTGGCTAAGGCTGAGGTGACCGACGCGGGCTCGGCGTGACCATGGCGATGATCAGCATCGACTTCGGGAACTCTTACACCAAGGTGGGTCTGAGGCCTGCGCTCGACGAGCCCAGCGAGCCAGCCCAAGACGGGAGCCTGGTCTTCGACGACGATCTCAACCTCTGCATCCCCACCCTCGCCGCGGTGGCGGAGCGCCGTGGGCGGCAGCGCTGGCTGTTCGGCACCGACGTCATGAAGCTGGGGGAGGGCACGCGTGGGGTCACCGTGTTCCGCAACTGGAAGCCCGAGTTCTTCGATGGCGATCGGGGCGACACTGAGCGGGACGCGCTGGCCCAGGTCGCCCGTGACGAGGCCTGGGCGCGTGCCAAGGCCGCCCTGGGGCTCACCGAGGAGCAACGCAGCGACTTCGAGGCGCTGCAGCCTCTACCACCTCCACCACCTCCCCTCGACGAGATCGCGCGCGGCTACTTCCGCTGGCTCAAGTCCTTCCTCGATCCCATCTGTGCAGCCGAAGGGATCGAGCTCGAGGAGGCAGAGACCCGGATCACGCTGCCCGCCTTTGGTGGTCAGGCCAAGGCAGAGCAGGAGATCCTCGCCGTGCTCAGGGGCGCCGGGTTTCGCTGTGCTCGGGTGGCGCCCTGCCTGCCTGAGCCCGTGGCTAACGCGATCGGGATCTTCACCGAGGGTCGCAACGTCATCTGGAGGCCACCGGGTCACCGCGAGCCACGCCCCCACCTCGGGCACATGTTCCGAGACTGTCGCATGTTCCAGGCGGCCCGGGCCAAGGCGCTCAACCGCTATGGGCGCCGCATGCACTGGACCCTGATCGCAGATCTGGGCGGATACACTCTAGACTTCGCGATGGTGGGGTTCGATCTCAAGGCGATGGACGTGCCCCTGACCGGGCGTTTCCAGGGGAAGAGGCGTCTCTCCCGGGCCTCGATGCCGCTGGGGGTCGCAGATCTGGATCGTCGGGTGTCCGAGGCGCTCCCTCCCGAGCAACATGCTGCCTTCGAGCAGGTGATCCGCACCATTGATCAGCGCCGGCTGGAGGCGCTGCACCGCAACCTCTACCAGCGCCGGTCGCCCTATGTGGTGCAGGGAGGCATCACCCTCGGCGGCGGCGGCGACATGGTCCGGATCGGAGCCTGCCTCGATGCGTTCGCCGCTCAGGTGGCCGACGTCGCTGAGCGCTTCATGGAGATCGAACAGCACACTCGGATCGACGAGCTGATCCTCACAGGAGGAGGCATGAACATCCCTGCGGTGCGCGATCAGCTCTGTGAGCGCATGGTGCGGTACAACCTCAGGGGGGCCTATGTGCCCTCAGCGGC
>DRPG01000215.1 GCA_011376105.1 Deltaproteobacteria bacterium | reverse complement strand
GCCCCGGGAGCCCCGCCCAGCCGCCGTGAGGCTCGACGATCCAAGGGGCACTTCGCAGGGGCCTTCAACACGCCCGCCCCGACTCAAAGAGCCCCTATGAAGGGACACTCATAGAGCCCCTATGAAGGGGTGGGGGCCCGGGTCCCGAGCCGAACCAAGAGAGAGGGCTGTGGGGGCTCGCCGCTCCCCGGGCACCCGCTCAGCCAGATCTGCAGCAGAAACCGGCCCGCTGAGCCGAGCGCTTGCAGCACCCAGCAGCTCCCGCCCAACCACACCCGCCGCGCAGGCCCTGCACGCCCTCGCTGCACAGGCCCTGCACGCCCTCGCTGCACAGGCCCTGCACGCCCTCGCTGCACAGGCCCTGCACGCCCTCGACACGGGACAGACGCAGAGCCGCCCTGCATGCTCCGCGGCCGACACGTCACCTTGGGAGAGTCAGGAGGCAGCTTGGCCAGACTCACCCTCTCCATCGTTCGCCTGATCGCACGCACCCACATCTTGCCCGCGCTGGTGTTGCTCACGATGGTCTGCACGATCATGTCGAGCCAGGTCTCGCGAAGACACTCCTTCGCGAACACCGAGCTGTACGACGACGTCATGGACCGCTGGGGCACACCGATCGTGCAGCCCGCGCCGAGCGTGCGCTTCGTCGAGCACGGCTCGGTGTTCCATGATCTGCAGCCTCTGGTCTTGTCCCGCCAGCACGTGACCGTCGACGCCACCATGAACTACCGCAAGCGAGGGCTGGTCTACTTCTCCGGGTTCGACTTTCACTTCCAGGGCGACTATGGCTTCACCAACGACGAGCGCTACCCGATCGACGTCGCCTTCGTGTTCCCGCTGTCGGTCGAGCGCGATCGGGTCTTGTTGTCGGATCTCACCTTCACGGTCGATGATCAGCCTGAGCCGATCTCGCTGCAGAGCAGCAGCGACCGTCTGCTGTGGACCGGCCGGATCGAGCCTGGGCAGCAGGTCTCGGTGCAGATCGCCTACCGGGGCCGGGGCCTTGACGCGTTCCGCTACGCCCTAGACCCCGCCCTGCCGGTGCGGGGTCTGGATCTGACCCTGAACGTCACCGGAGGCGACAACTACGACTATGCGCCCGGAGTGGTCCCGGCCACCACCACCGAGACCGGCTCGGGGCGCACCTCCCTGCGCTGGCGATACGACGCGCTGGAGGCAGGGGTGCCCACGGGGGCCATCCTGCCCTCGGAGCATGGCTACGACCAGCTCATCACCACCCTGGTGCGGCGGGCCTGGGCTCCGTTCCTGTTGTTCTTCGTGGGCCTGATCGGGCTATCGATCCAGCACCGCCGCCCCCTGCGGGTGTACGAGACCACCCTGATCGTGTCCGTGTACCTGTTCACCTACGTCCTGCTGCCCTACCTCGCGGCCTTCCTGCACTTCTACCTGGCCTACCTGCTCGCGCTGACCTTCACCTCGATCCTGATCGTGGCATACCTGCGTCAGGTGATGGGCCCCAGGGCAGCCCGTCCTGCCCTGATGTTGCTCGGGGCCAGCCTGCTGACCCCCACCTTCGCGGTGCTGATGGTGGGCTACACCGGCCTGATCTACACCCTCGAGATCTTCGCCGGGCTCGCGATCCTGATGTTCGCCACCACCCGACCCTCGTTCCAGCGCTTCCTCGACGGCCTGCGGGAGCTTGGATCCCCCCTGTTCACCGGAGTCCCCTGATGCTCGCCCTGCTCTTCGCTGTCGCGGCTGCCTCTGAGGGCACCGCCAACATCCCCGTCGCAGAGCTGCTGGAGCTCCACGATCGAGCGCCGAGCCCCCCCGCTCCCCCCATCGCGGGCGTGCTCGACACGCTGCAGCTGTCGGGGCGGGTGCTGGACGATGCCCTGGTGTTGCAGATCGATGCGTCGGTGTCGGTGCTGGCCACCGGGACCTGGACCAGCGTGCCGCTGCTGCGGATCCACCCGAAGCTAAGCCTCGACGAGCTGCCCCAGATCTCGGGGGCCTGGCTGGCGATCGAGGGCGGCTCCCTGGTCCTGGTGGCGAGCGAGCCCAAGAGCCACAGCTTCCAGCTCCGCGCGACGGTGCAGCCCACCGTCCACGGAGATCGCCGCGACGCCACCCTGGCGATCGGACCCGCCCTCAGCAGCGGCCTGACCCTGGAGCACGATCCCGAGCTGGTGAGGCTGATCAGCGGCACCGGGGGTCCCTCGGGCCGAGGGGAGCGCCGGATCCGACCTGAGGGCGGTACGTACACCGTCTCCTGGGAGGCGCTGGGCGGGGCTCAGGTCCAGGCCGAGACGCCAAAGCGAGCGATCCGGGAGCCCACAGTGCAGCAGGCCACCACCTCGGTGGTCTCCACCCTCGAGGGCACCTGGCTGTCCCGCACCCGCTATGAGCTGTCGTTCGAGGGTCGTCGCACCGTCGAGCTGTCGTGGCCCGAGGGGCAGTCGCTGCAGCGGGTGTACGTCAACGGTCAGCCCACCGCGGATCGATCCGAGGACGATCACCTCTCCCTCGAGATCAGCCCCGCCCGCAGCGGAGGTGACGAGGGCAGCATCGAGCTGGTGCTGGTGGGCGAGCGCAGCGGCTACCTGCTCCAGGGGACGCTGGACCTCCAGCTCCCGTCGATCTCCTGGCCGGTCCAGGGCTGGATCGCCACCACCCACCTCCCCGAGGTGTTCAACTACTCCAGGCGAGGCGGCAGCCTGGAGCCGACCAAGGCCACAAAGGCGCCGGTGTCCTTTGCCTACCAGGTCCCCACCCCGGGCAAGGAGAGCCACTGGCGCCAGGAGCTGGTGTTCCGCTCAGCCCCTAGCCTCCGCCTCGACTACACGGTGGATCTCGAGGGTCGCTACTTCCGCCCAGGCCCCACGGCAAGGGACTAGCCGGCCAGGGGACGGCGCCGGGACAGGGGACACCCTGGAGGCGGCCTCCACGCTCCCTAGGTGCCCGGTGGCGCACCGCGGTGGCCCGACGAACCCTGCGGCAGGGCGCGGTCCTCGCCCGGGCCGCAGAGCAGGCCGAACATAGAGATCAGCCAGATCTGAAGACCCCAAGCCCTGGAGACCCCATGCTCGATGTCGTGTGGGACATGGAGACCCACGATCCAGACGACTTCCTCACCTTGTTGCTGCTCCTGGGGCACCCCGGGGTCCGGCTGAGGGCGGTCACCGTCACCCCGGGCACCCCTCAGCAGATCGGGCACGTCAGGCGAGCATTATCCTGGTTTAACGCTGATATACCAGTAGGAGCCCACAACCTGAGTCATCCCGGAGAGTGCGTGTCCAGCTGGCATGTCCGAGCCTATGGGCCGGTCCCCCCCAGCTGGGAGGCCGAGCCCGGAGACGAGGTGCTGCTGCGCTGCTGCGACGAAGACACCACCCTGATCACCGGTGGTCCCCTGAAGAACCTGGGCCGGGCGCTGCAGCATGAGGGCTTCCGGCTGGGGCGGCTGGTGGCTCAGGGCGGCTTCGCCGGTGAGGGGGTCGTGCCCCCCGAGCACCAGCTGGACAAGTTCCGGGGCATGATCACCTGCCCCACCTACAACCTCAACGGCGATCCCCGCTCCACCCTCGCGGCGCTGGCCGACGATCGGATCGGTGAGCGGATGTTCGTATCGAAGAACGTCTGCCACAAGGTGGTGTACGACGAGGCCCTCCACCACCAAGTCGCCGAGCGCAGACACCGCAGCCCATCGCTAGAGCGGATCTGGCACGGGATGGAGATCTACCTCCGCAAGCAGCGCGACAAGATCCCCACTCAGCTGCCGGTCAACGAGGCCATCGAGGCGCACACCGTGGTGCTGATCGACGCACACGGCGCCAACCTAGGGCCCATCGGCCGCGCCGAGGCGCTGGCCCAGGCGCAGCAGGCCGGGCTCGATCTGTGTGTCGTGCGCGACTACGACGATCCTCCGGTCTGCAAGATCATGCGTGCACCCACGCCCTCCGAGGCGACGCCCTACGGCAAGAGGCTGCACGATCCGCTCGCGGCGTGCTGCGCCATCGATCCCGGCGTCGGCACCTGGGCCGAGGTCAGGCTGTTCCGCAGGAAGGGCAAGTGGGGATCAGAGCTGGCGTCGGGCACCCACACCCGGATCATCATCGCCTACGATCATCAGCGCTTCGTCGAGGTCTTCACCGCGTCCGGGGCCCCCGCCACCGGGCCCGGATCGCCAGAGATACGCCCGGGCTCAGACGACTCCGATCCCTGAGCTTTGGCCCGGCGCCAGGCATCATGCGCTCCAGCCTCCTGGAGCCGAGGGATCGAGCCGACCTCTCTCAGACCGGCTCCGTCGTTACGGAGCACAGACCAAGCCCCATCCACCCGATCACCGAGACGAGATCATGCACACCAAGCGCCAGCTCCGCAACGCCCTGACCGAGCTGTCCGACAGCGACTTCCAGAACCTCATCGACGATCTCGACGAGGAGGCCCAGGAGGTCGTCGCGTCTCATGATGG
>DRPG01000214.1 GCA_011376105.1 Deltaproteobacteria bacterium | reverse complement strand
GCTGGGATCGAGCCACCGGGGACGGGGGAGACGTAGCTCCAGTCGGGGTGGTGTTGTGGCGTCGCTCCGATCGAGCCTCGCCCGCCGAGAGGCTCTACGCTATGATACGCGCCGTGGGGGTTGCTTGGAGCCGTCAGACACAATCCCGGTTCGCATCGTCCACGACGAGCTGATCCCCGGAGCCCTCGTCGGTGGGCGGTTTCGGCTCGCGTGTGTGGCGGCCCAGCACGAGCAGACGCTCCTGTTCAACGCGCTGGATGAGCAGTCCCGCAGGCGGGTCCGGGTCCGGGTCACCGCCTGTGCGCTGCAGCCCTCGCTGCTCACGATCGATCACCCGGCCCTGCCGTCGGTGCTGGCCTGGGGCCAGCTCGGTGAGCGGTGGTGGGTCGCCCTCGAGTGGTTCGATGGAGAGCCCATCGCCCTGCCCACAGACGATCGCGGTCCAGCCTCGCGCGCCCGCCTGCGGGGCTGGGCGATGGCGGCGATCCACCTAAGCGATGCGCTGGATCTGATCCATGAGCGCGCCGGCGCGTGCCACGGGGGCCTCGGGCTGCACAGCCTCTGGCTCGGCAACGACGGCCGGATCCGGATCGTGGATGCGACCGCCCCCGAGCCCGTCTTGTCCCACAGCGCGCTGCTGTGGGCCAGCCCCGAGCGGATCCGGGGCGAGCCCCCGACCCGGGCCTCCGACATCTACAGCCTCGCTGCGATCTTCTATGGGCTGGCCCATGGCCACCCCCCGTTCGGAGAGGATCCAGGGGAGGCCCAGGCGGGCCACCTCTCCCGACCGCCCCCCGAGGGCCACGTGCTCACCGATGCCTTCGACGCGATCCTGCGCCGGGCGATGGCCAAGCAGCCCGGGCGCCGCCCCGGGGGTGCAGCCGAGCTCCGTGCAGCGATGATCGGCGCCCTGCGGGAGCTAGATCCTCAGAAGCCAGCGGCGACGTTCGAGTCCGCTGAGCTCGATCCCGATCTGACGATCGATCCAGCGCCACCGCGAGCGCTGGTCGAGGAAGGCGAGGAGTCGGGCCACCACCCGCTGGTGATGATGCTCGTGGCCACGGGCCTGAGCGTGCCCGCGGGCCTGGTGGTGTCGGTGGTGGCGTGCGGGGCCCTGGGGCTCCTGGTGACGAGCACGGTGATCCTGCCGCTGGCCGTGTTTGTCGATGTCCCCCCGGAGCCCGAGGTCGCCGCTCCGACCGAGCCGGCGATCGCCGAAGCCTCCGAGGCGACCGATCCGTCCGGAGACGGCGACGACGACGACGCACAGAGCTCCGCCACCGCAGCGACCCAGGGGGGCGGACACGCGTCCACCTCCCTCGAGATCGTGCCCCCCGTCCCCGCGAGGCCCGAGACCCAGCGCGTGCCCGTCGAGTTCGACTACGACAGCTGGAAGCCCCGGGTGCTGGTCGAGTTCGAGGACTTCTCCTCCTTCGTCGAAGACTACGAGGGCCCAGTCAAGCTCACCGGCCACACCGACACCTTTGGCTCCAGGCGGGCCAACCACGTGCTCGGCCTCGGGCGGGCCTGGGCGGTGCAGCGGCTGCTGGTGGCCCGGGGGATCGAGGAGGCGCGGCTGCCGATCGACTCCAAGGGTGAGACCGAGCCCCTGACCACCGAGCCCGGCGCCGCCGCCGCCCGGCTGAACCGCCGGGTCATGGCGGACTTCATCGAAGGTCCGGGCGAGGCCGCGGAGTAGCCCCCGGCCTGCCCCTCCGGGGCTCTCCTCCGGGGCTCTCCTCCGGGGCTCCCGGATCGGGGCGATCATCGCTCGATCGGGTCTCGGTGCAGCTGCTGGAGCGCACGTCGGGCCTGGTGCCCCTCCTCGTCTGTGGAGCGCGCTGCTGCCTCGGTGGCCCCCTGCCTCGCCTGCTAGGTAGCCGCGGCGAGGGTGGAGGCCACCGTGGAGCCCTGGACAGGCACCCGTCGGCGGTGCCGTCGGACAGCGACAACACCAGCTCGCTGTGGAGCGTGCGTCGCTCGGCGGTGACCTCGATCAGATCGTCGGAGGCGAGGGTGCGACGCTCGGCGCCATGGATCAGGGTGAGGCTCGACGGGCGGCCCCGGATCACTACAGCTCAGGGTGCTGGCGCCTCCAGGTCTCCCGGAGATCGAGGTGCTCGTCGGGGGCAGGCCGTGCCCCCTCGGGGAACGGCACCCGCCGCAGTAGCGCGTCCATGCCCTGGCTCAGATCGGCCGATCGTGCGCTGCGGATGTCTCGCTTGGCGGCCCGGACCAGCACCTTGGCGTGTCGCTCCCGGTACGAGGCGGGCAGGGTGGACGACAGCTCGGGGGCACACAGCAGCCACAGCGTCGCACGCAGGGCGCGATCGTCGCGCTGGTGGGCGGTGCGGCGGGCCCAGCGGGCCAGCACCCGGGACCAGCGGATCGCCAGACCCTCCTCCCAGGGCAGGGCCGGCACCGCGACCTCGCCCCGCAGCGGCGCTGTGCGCCCCGGGGCGAAGCGCCAGGCGTGTCTTAGCGCCGCCCGTGCGGCCTCCGGGGTGGCCTCGAACCGCCGCGCCGCCCGGGTGCGCACCACCAGGGAGCGATGGGCCAGCAGGGGCAGCACCTCGGCCAGCTCCCCCGAGACCAGGGTCCGGTGCTCCTCCTGGATGTAGGCCCAGCGGCTCCGATCACGCTCCATCCGGGCCAGCAGCGCCCCCGGATCGGCACCGGCGGCGCCGAGCAGGTGCAGCCAGTCCGAGGTCGCGGTGGGCACCCCATAGGCGGTGAGCTCGGGCTGGAGCAGCTCGCGGAGCTCGACCGCCAGCCGGGGGGGGATCGCACCGCTACCCTGGGACGACAGCTGGAGCCACCAGGCCATCAGCTCGGTGGCCAGCGCGATCCGGTGCACCTCGGAGAGCTCGAGGACGGCGATCAGCGGCGCCGCCCCCGCGAACGCCTCGCGCCGATCCGGGGACCAGGCCAGGGCCCGGACCAGCGCATCCCCGACGGAGGCCCGATCTGGATCCGTGTGGAGCCGATCCAAGGCCGCGAGCCTCGCCTCGGCCAGCGGGGACCAGATCAGGTCCCACGAGGCGGTGTCCAGCCCCCCCCCGGCCCAGGCCACCGCCCAGACACAGGCGAAGATCCATCCCATCATGCAAACCCAGCCTCGGATGTGTCGAAGAGGGGGGGGGAACCCATCCTCCGCAGGGGATCCTGGTATCCCAAGTGTAACCTGGAGGGTGGGGATAGACGCATACGGTAAAGTGACATGGGTGTAGCCTGCGAACCAACCGCTCCCCCTGAGTTCCTCGGGCAAGAGCGCTACCGAGTGCTCGAAGCCATCGGTCACGGGGGCGTTGGGACCGTGTACCGTGCCCACGATCGTTGCCTCGAGGTCAACATCGCCCTCAAGGTGCTCCAGCCCCGGCTCGTGGGCAGCCGCGTCGAGACGCGCTTCCTCCGGGAGGGGCGGGCGATGCAGCGGATGCGCCACCCCAACGTGGTCCGGGTCGAGGAGGTCGGCAGGGACGGGGTCTACACCTGGCTGGCGATGGAGCTGATGGATCGAGGCACCGCCCACGCCCTGACCCGCAACCGCAACGGTCTCCCGATCTCGTGGTGTCTGCACATCGCAGACTGCATCCTGGCCGGGCTGCAGGCGGTGCATGCAGCGGGCTGGGTCCACCGGGACGTGAAGCCGGGCAACATCCTGTTGATGCAGTCCGGGGTCGTCAAGCTGGGGGACTTTGGCATCGTCCGCGATGAAGACAGCGATCTGACCTCCCCCGGAGTCACCCTGGGGACCTCCACCTACATGGCTCCGGAGCAACACCTCGACGCGACCACCGTCACCCCGCGCTCGGATCTGTACGCGCTGGGGGCCACGCTGTACGCCCTGGCCACCGCCCGCACCCCGCGACAGCTGGCGGCCTCCCACCTCAGGCGCGCTCGCCGGGAGGACGAAGATCCGTATCGGATCGTCCCGCCGGTCCTGCGGCCGGTCATCCAGCGGGCCTGCAGGCTCGATCCAGACGAGCGCTACCGGGACGCGGGCGAGATGCGGACCGCGATCCGGGGCGCCCTGCGGGCGTCAAAGGCGAGCTAGCGCGCTATGACTGGCGCTTGAGCAGTCCGTCCCCCGACAGGCCGAAGCCACGCTCCTCGAGCCAGCGCTGGAGCCCCTCGGGGGCTGGATGCTGCTCAGGGATGACGTTGTACAGATAGCGCAGGCCCTGACGGTGGGCCTCCCCAGCGAGGCGCTCGAGGATGAAGCTACCGATCCCCTGGCCCCGGTGCGAGGGATCCACCGCCAGCAAGACCTCAGCGTCTCCCCAGGTGACGTCCATCCAGCCGTAGCCGACGATCTGATCCCCGCGCTCGACCCGCCACCAGTCCCCTGGCATCACCGCGCCCTCGTCGGCCGCCGCCAGGGTGGGGAAGATCTCGGGGCGTGCGCCGATGATCCGCTTCTTGTCTTCGCTCCAGGTAGGGAGCTGCTCCCGGCGCCACTCGAGCTCCATGCTGCCTCCGTGCAGCCTCCATAGCCCGCCGCCCGGATCAGGGGGCCCGGGCCATGGGTGTCCCGCTCAGTCCAGATCGCAGGAGCCGGGCGCACGGCCTCGTCGCTGGCGCCCACAGGGGCCACGGGCAGGGCGAGCCAGCAGAACATGGAGATCCTCCTCTCGATCTCCATGCATGCCGTGGGCCAATCCATTACCGGCGTTTGACCTTGTGCGATGATCAGGGAACCGACGGGGTGTCTCAGGCGAGACATCCGGTGACCCGGGAGCGACAAGCTGTCTTCGAACCCGTCCCCTTCACTGCCGATGGCTCGGCTCTTCGATCAGCCCCTGCGACCCCGGGCGTGGCATGTCCTGGTGTTCGGCATATTCTTGCTGCTTGTGTACGCCGGGTTCCAGCGGGTCTTCCGGGTCTTGGCCCAGGAGGCCGCCCTGATCCTCACCGACGCGGCGATGGTGACCCTGCAGGAAAAGATCGAGTCTCTGGGGCCGGTCGAGGTCCGGGGCGGGGAGCTGTTCGCCGGAGCGGAGGTGCTCCGGGGGCACCCGGTGGTGGTCGAGGTCCAGGAGACGACGGGGCTCGAGGCCACGATCTTCCACCGCGACGTGAGGGTGGCCACCACCGCGATCCGACCTGGCTCGTCCACCCCCGCCATCGGGGCGCAGGCCAACAGCTACGTCCGGGACGAGGTGCTCAAGGGGGGCCACACCTTCCGGGGGAGCGCGAGGGCCACGGATCAGACCTGGGTGGCACGTTACGATCCCCTGTACGACGTGAGCGGAGCGGTGGTCGGCATGCTGGCGACCTCCGCGAGTGACTCGGTGTTCTCCACCAGCGTGGCCGCGTTTCGGGTGCTGCTGGGGGGCACGCTGTTCGTTCTGTTTGTGATCATCTCGGGGCTGTGGCTCGCGGCGGGGCGCTTCACCAGCGAGCTGGAGGCCCAGGCGGGGGCGATCGAGGATCGGAACCAGCGGCTGGAGCGTGCCGCACGCCTGCTGCAGCAGCGGGCCACCGAGCTGGAGGCGGCCCGGGCTGAGGCCGAGGCCAGCCAGCGGACGGCCCTGGCCGAGAGCGAGGCCAAGAGCCAGTTCCTGGCGAACATGAGCCACGAGCTGCGCACCCCGCTCAACGCGGTGATCGGCTACGCCGAGCTGCTGCTCGAGGAGGCGGAGGTCGGCATGCGCGACGATCTGCAGCGGATCGTGGGGGCGTCCAAGCACCTGCTGGCGCTGATCAGCGACATCCTCGACGTGTCCAAGGTCGAGGCGGGCAGGCTGGAGCTCGAGGTCCTGATGTTCAACCTGCCGGATCTGATCAGCGATCTGGTGGCCTCGGTCCGTCCCCTGATGGACGCCCGGGGCAACGCGCTCGATGTGTTCGTCGATCCCCGGCTCGACGATATGAAGGGGGATCCAACGCGGGTGCGGCAGATCTTGTACAACCTCCTGAGCAACGCGGCCAAGTTCACCGAGGGGGGCACGGTCGAGCTCCGGGCCGAGCGCCACGGCGGACGGGTGCGGTTCGAGGTCCGGGACACCGGGATCGGCATGACCGCCACTCAGCTCGCCCGCGTGTTCAAGGCCTTCGTCCAGGCGGATGTGTCGACCACCCGGCGCTACGGGGGCACCGGCCTGGGGCTGACCATCGTCCGGCTGCTGACGGAGCGGATGAACGGGCAGCTGGAGGTACACAGCGAGGTGGGCCAGGGCACGAGCTTTGCCGTCGAGATGCCGATCCGGCTGCCCGAGCACCTGGCCGGGCGCCCCTGCCCCGGTCCCTGAGCGACGAGCCCACCCGGAGCCCACCACCCGGTGCCCACCACCCGGTGCCCACCGAGTCGGGCACCGGGCACCGGGCACCGGGCACCGGGCACCGGGCACCGGGCACCGGGCACCGGCTCAGGGTGGGGTCGCAAACCAGCGCTGAGCGCGCTGGTGACGCAGGGGCTCCCTGGACTCCCAGACGAACAGCTCGGGCAGCTCGATCGCGGTGAGGAACCCACCCTTGCCACAGCCGGTGTCGATCGCGATCACCTGCTCTCCCACCCACAGGTCGTCGTCCTTTCGGGGAGCGTGGTGGGACAGCTCGGGGGGCAGCAGGCTGGTGACGGTGTGGCCCACGATGCAGGTCTTGCCCCGGTAACCCTGGAAGAACTCCCGGGTCCGGGTCCACAGCAGGCTCGAGCGCTTCTGCACGTCGGAGGGATGGGGGAACCCGCCCGAGATCTGCGGCAGCCCCGCGTGCACATAGATCGCGTGGTCGTCCTCGTACCAGTAGGGCAGCGAGCGCATCCAGTCGATCACGTCCCGGGGGAAGAAGGTGCCCTGGATCAGGTGCTCCCACTCGGTCTCAGAGCGGGGGTAGTCGTGGGGGGGCGCCACGGGGCCGCCGGTGTAGCTGCGCAGGCATGCGAGGCAGCCGTTGCTCGGCGGGAGGACGAACCCATCCCAGCCCTCGTCGATCACCCGCAGCCAGGCGTCTTCGTGGTTGCCCCTTAGGGCGACGATCCGGACGCCGGTCTCGGGGAGCTCATGCCGGATGAACTCGATCACCTGGCGACTGTGTGGACCCCGGTCCACGTAGTCACCGAGAAACACCAAGGTGTCGTCTTCGTCGAAGGGGCCCATCCGCTCCAGGAGGGTCCTCAGGTGGCCGATCTCACCGTGGATGTCGCCGATGGCAAAGGTTCTGCCTTGCATACGCTTCACACGGGGGTGGCTTCGTTCGCCGTCCCTATCGGGACGCCTGAGTGGGCGGTTTAACGGCCACCGGTTACCGCTCGGGCTTCCGCTTCCCCTGGGGGTACTGTGTCCACCCGTCGCCGAAACAAGTCCGCCCGCCTCAAGGCGATGCTCAAGCGCAAGAAGACCAAGGAGCGTCTGCGCAAGGCGGGCCGGCTGACCAAGCGCCGCAACGGTGGGCGCCTGGTCAAGGCCGTCCGCAAGACCTGAGCGCGCCCACGGTTTAGCAGCCCCTGATCCCGCGGTGGATCGGGGCCTGGCGGGGTCTACGGGCTTGATCGGCTCGGCTAGCGCTCGAGGCTCTCCTGCTCCTCCACCGACGCCATCCAGGGCAGCTCGGTTGGATCCTTGCCCAGCTCGACCAGCCGATCGGTCACCCACTGCTGTACCGCCTCGATCCCGATCGGGGACTCGGACAGCTGGGGCAGTGGATCGAAGGCCGCAGCCAGGAAGTCCTCTCGGCGGACCTGCAGCTTGTGCCTGGCGTCCTCGAGGTAGCGCTCCCGATCTTCCTCCCGCAGGGTGTCGATCTTGTTGACCACCGCCAGCACCGGTCGGCCGGTGCGCAGGCAGGCCTCGTGATCCGCCTTCTCCCGGGCCTGGACGCCGCCCTGGGCGTTGATCACGTACAGGTAGACGTCGATGTGGTCGAGGACCTGCCGCGCCTCCTCGGTCACCGACTCGATCACGTCGCCCATGCCGGGGGTGTTGACCACATACAGGGCGGTGGGGCCCGCGAGCTTGGTGATCTCCACGCTCTTGGTGGAGCCCGCCACCGGGCTGATGTTGTGGGTCTCGATGCCGAACAGTGCAGCGATCGCTGCGTCCTTGCCCGACGAGGGGCTGCCGACCACCCCGACGGTGACCCGGTGGCGCACCGACTGGCGCAGCCGGGCCACCTCCATCAGGGCGGGCATCACCAGCTCGAACCGGGGCCGGGCCAGCCAGGCGAGGAACAGGCAGCCGGGCATCGGCCCGGGGGGCTCGTTGACCAGCTTGATCACGTGGTAGCCGAGCTTGCGCCTGTGCTTGTGCTCGAGCAGCGACAGGGCCATCTCCCCCTCCTCGGGGGTGGGGGGGTCGCCGAGGGCCTCCTGCCAGCGGGCGTCTCGCTCGTGATCCGGCAGCAGGTGCCAGCGCTGCCGGGTGTGCTCCAGGGCCAGGGCGTGCTCGGCGAGGCCCACGTCGTCCACCGGCAGCTCGAGGCCCATATGTAGCCCCGCCCGCCGCAGCACCTCGCCATAGGCGGGCCCATCGCCCCGGCGACGGAGGATGTTCTCGACGTCGTTGGCGGCGGC
>DRPG01000213.1 GCA_011376105.1 Deltaproteobacteria bacterium | reverse complement strand
GGCTGGATCCGGTCGGCAGGGGGGTGGACACCTGATGGGCGAAGACGGTCGACACGACCCCCGGAGCCTTCCGCGCCGCGGACCCGGCGATCGCCCGGACGCCGCGAGCCCGACCCGGCGATCGCCCGGACGCCGCGAGCCCGACCCGGCGATCGCCCGGACGCTGCGGGGAGGGGCGGAGATCACCTAGGCGCTGCGGGGAGGGGCGGAGATCACCTAGGCGCTGCGGGGAGGGGCGGAGATCACCTAGGCGCTGCGGGGAGGGGCGGAGCCCCCCGGCGGGGCGACCGCCATCGGCGCAGCAGAAGCGGCCCCCCCCGACAAGGCGCACCCTTCAGCGGCCAGGTGCGGAGCCTCCTACCTGACTGCGATGGTGCGCCCGCCCTCGGCGGGCGACGGCCGCTTCGGGAACCGGACGCCGAGCACGCCGTCCTTGAAGCTCGCCTCTGCGGCCTCGAGATCGAGATCCCGGGGCAGGGGGACCGAGCGCTGGACGCTCCCGAAGTACCGCTCGCTGCGATACACCCCGTCCTCGTCTGACTCCGAGAGCTGCTGCTTGTGTCCCTTCAGGACGAGCGTGCCGTTCTCGATCGACAGCGTGACGTCGTCCTTGCTCATGCCGGGTAGCTCGAAGTCCACCCGCAGGGCCTCGCCCTCGTCCACGACGTCGACGGACACGCCGAACCTCGACGGGCTGAAGTCACCGAACCAGCGGTCTACCTGGCCGAAGTTTGCGAAGGGGTCGCGGAAGAAGGGATCGCGCATCATCGCGTCCATCACCCTCACCATCGAAGTGAATGGATCCCTGGGATCGATCGCCGTCACCGGCGTCGCCGGCGTCGCCGCCGCCCGGGTCTCGAGCGCCGTCGTGGCGTCGGGCTCCTCCGACTGAGACTCCTTGGACCGCCGTAGGAACTTGAAGGGGTTCCATCTCTCGAGCGTGCTCATCTCCGACCTCCGGTGTCTGGCCTGCTCAGGCTGATCTGAGCGACATGTGGGTGAGGGTTCTGCGAGCGGCAGCGCGAAGGGGCCACGACGAGGCGCAGATCGACGGCGACGGCCTGTCCACGCCGGCGCGGGCAGCGCGGGCAGCGCGGGCAGCGCGGGCGGCGCGGGCAGCGCGGGCGGCGCGATGGGGGCGGGGACTCGTCGAGGGCTCGGGAGGGCTGCAGGGCATCGCGTCTTCCTCGATCCACACCTGGGCACGCTCCCTGATCTATCCCTCTCAGCAACCTTACAGGACGGTAATTCACAGGACGATGAGTCCCGCTCGGCTGTCGAAGAGCAGCCGACGGTCGCGGTGGCTCGTCGGCGTCGGTCATCGTGATGCCGTCAGGTGTGCTCAGCGTCAACAGGCCCTTCCGCAAGTCGCGGTGGCTCGTCGGCGTCGGTCATCGTGGTGCCTGCCCCGCACAGCTCGGTGATGGAGCCCCTGGGCGCCGCGCCGCGCCGCGCTGCTCGGCGCCGCGCCGCGCTGTGCTCCATCGCGACTCCCTCAGCGTGGCCCGCAGTCGGCGCGGTGGCCACCGGGCGGGGGCTGGCTCACGTCTGCCCCCCCACCAAGACCTTGGCGGGCACCACCGTGCTGCCGTCTTCCCGGACCAGCCCGCTGCTCACGGTCTGCACCACCACCCCTCCGGGCCCCTCGACCGTGCCCACCGCCTCGTGTACGCGTGGATCGAACCGCTCGCCCGGGTGGCCGACCAGGTGAACGCCCTCGCGCTCGAGCACGCCGTCCACCCGCGCCAACACCGCCAGGAGGCCGTCGTGCCACGCGCTCGCAGCGCCCGGCAGCGTGTCGAGGGCGCGCAGGACGGAGTCCCGGACCGAGACCAGCTCGACGAGGAGGTGATCTGTCTGCTCGCGCACCCCACGCTCGATGGCCTCCTCCTGGCGTCGCTTGACGTTGGCTAGATCGGCGGCCAGCCGCTGAGCGCGCCCTGCGTCGGGGGAGCCCGCGCCGAGCTCCTTCGCCTCGGCCCTCGCGGCCGCCAACGAGGCTCGGGCCTGGTCTCGCTCAGCGACCGCGACGTCGCGCTCCTGGGTGCAGGTCGCGAGCTGGGTCTCGACACGCTCGAGGCGCTCCCCCAGCCGCAGCAGCCTCTGGTGGGCCTCCTCTGCGCGCTCCCGCTCCTCCTCCAGCTCCCCCGCAGCTGGGGGGACCCGCGCCTGGAGTGCCCTCACCGTGCGCAGGAGCTCGGTGGCCTCGGCGGTTCGTGCCTCCAGCTGGCGGCGGAGGGAGTCGACCATGGACTGGGAGCGCTGGAGCTGTTGTGCCAGCGCGTCGCGCTCCCTGGCCACCTGAGCGACCGCGCGTCGCGCGGTCTCCACGTCTACGACGGTGGGGGACAACGGGTTCGATCGACCTCGGTACGACATGAGGGCCTCAGGGACTGCGGCGGGCGCCGTAGGGTTCGGGGACGTACTCGACCGACGGCGCGCGGCCCTTGGGCTGCTCGTACATCGACAGGAGATCGTGGAGCAGCTCCGGG
>DRPG01000212.1 GCA_011376105.1 Deltaproteobacteria bacterium | reverse complement strand
GGGGAGACCGGCGCCACGGGGCTGCCCACCGGGGAGACCGGCGCCACGGGGCTGCCCACCGGCGCCACGGGGCTGCCCACCGGCGACACCGGCGCCACGGGGCTGCCCACCGGCGACACCGGCGCCACGGGGCTGCCCACCGGTGGTACCGGGCTGCCCACCGGTGGTACCGGGCTACCCCCACTGCCGCTGCTCGTGATCAACGAGGCCCTCGCGGATCCTCCCCCCGGCCTGCTGGGGGACGCCAACTGCGACGGGGTGGCGATCCCGTCGCAGGACACCTTCGTCGAGATCTGGAACCTGATGCCCGCCCCGGTGGATCTGTCGGGGGCGGGCCTCAGCGACGCCACCGCGCTCCGCCACACCTTCCCCCCCGGCAGCGTGGTGCAGCCGGGCACCGCGATCCTCGTGTTCGGGGGGGGGGTGCCGCTGCTCGGGGGCACGGGGATCTCAGGTACCTGGTGCTCGCCCATCTCGGGCACGGCCCAGGTCGCCAGCACCGGCGGCCTGGGGCTCGATCCCTCGGCGGACACGGTCCAGCTGGTCGCCGCCGACGGGCGGACGATCGACACCTTCACCTGGTCCTCGGGGTCCTCGGGGGTGTCCAACAACCGCCTGCCGGAGCAGTCGGTGGCGGGGATCGTGGTCCCCCACGACGCGGTGGCTGGCTCGGTGAACGGGTTCTCGCCGGGCACCGGGGTGGGGGGCGTCCCTGCTGCGTGGTCCGCGGTGATCACGATCGACGCCGATCTGAGCGACGTGCCGGTGGAGGCGCAGCTCAGCTCGTCGACCGGCACCCCCGTCGGGATCGCCTGGAGCTCAGACACGCTGTTCCTCGCGATCCAGCACCCCCTGGTGGCCAGCGCCGGCGCGGACGCCTGGCTGGTGGTGCACACCGGCACCGGCGGAGGGGCGTCCACCACCTCCGGCATCGCCCGGGGGATCCAGCAGCCCACGTTGCCCTTTGGGGCCTCCGCTGCGCTGGCCTGGCGCACCGACGACGCCAGCGACAGCCTGTTTGTCTGGGACGGGGCTCAGTGGCAGGAGACCCCAGGCTGGCTGGGCACCTCCGGCAGCGCCTGGGCTGTCGATCCCGGGACCGCGACGATCGAGCTGGCGCTGCCGCTGGCGGCCCTGGGCGTCACCACCACCCTCGATCTGTATGTCGCGTTCGTCGTCGACGCCCCCGGGGCTGAGGCCACGGTGGGTGCGAGCCCTGCGTCCGCGATCGTCGAGGGCGCGCTCGATCCCGATCCTGGGCAGCGCTGGCGCTTCTACCCTCGCCTCGCAGATCCTCCCTCCCTGTATCTCCCGCTTCCCTGAGCCTTCCCCGAGGAGCGTCGATGTTGTTGTGTGTGTTGGTGGTGCTCGACGCGGCTGCCCAGGACGAGGGGTTCGACGCCCACGGGTTTCACTTCGTCGCAGCCGACGCCGATCCCCGCGATCCAATGACCCTGCTGCGGCCCGGTGATCAGGGCGAGCTGGACGTCAGCGCGGGTTTGCTGGGGGAGTACGCCTCCCGCCCCCTGGTGTTCGAGCCCCAGCCGGGCAACCGTGATGTGGTGCTACAGGATCTGGTCGCGGCGAACCTGGCGGTGGGGGTGAGCCTGATGCGCCTGGCCCGGATCGGGGTGGAGTTCCCGATGGTGCTCTCCCGCTCGGGCTCAGCGGGCTCCGGCGCGCTCCCTGGGGATCTTCGGATCAGCACGATGGTGGCCTTCGCGCAGCCCCAGACCACCGGAGGGCTGGGCCTGGGGCTGGTCGCCCGGCTGGGGATCCCCACCGGGGACCCGGGCGCCTACCTCGGAGAGGGCGGGATCTTCGGTGGTGGTGGGCTGGTGGGGACGTTCGAGGCCGGATCCCTGACCGCCAGCTGGGAGCTGGGGGGATCGCTGAACCCGAAGACGCCGATCGATCAACGACCCGCCCCCACCCGGGGCGGCGATCAGCTCGAGGGCGGGCTGGGGCTCGGCTGGCTGGTCGACGAGACCGTCGGGATCGGGATCGAGGCCCATGGGGCGCTGGCGCTCGACGATGCCGTGCGGACCGCCATCGGGATCCCTGCCGAGGCGCTGCTCACGGGGCGGTACGTCGATCCAGGTGGCGCGTTCCTCACCGCCGGCCTCGGAGTGGGGCTGGGCGCTGGCGCGGGCGCCTCCCCGCTGCGGGTCCTGCTCGGGGGGGGCTTCAGCGCCCGCTCGGGGCCGGGTCCCGACGGAGACGGCGACGGGCTGGTTGATCAAGACGATGCCTGCCCCGCCGAGCCGGAGACCCCCAACGACTACCGCGACGAGGACGGCTGC
Source organism: Deltaproteobacteria bacterium (assembly GCA_011376105.1). Classification (GTDB taxonomy): domain Bacteria; phylum Myxococcota_A; class UBA796; order UBA796; genus DRPG01. The sequence continues at coordinate 4,673 of DRPG01000212.1, read as the reverse complement.
CCCGACGTGCTGCCCGAGGTGGTGTTCGTCGCCCGGGTCGAGGGCAGGGACGCCCCAGACGCCGAGGTGATCGTCACCGGCCCCGATGGCTCGATCAGCTCGGGGCAGGGGCAGGTCCGGGTCCGGGGTCGCCCCGGGGAGACCTTCCAGGCCACCGCCCGGCTGGGGGCCTGCCGCCGGGGCGAGGCCCGGGTCTCGGTGGTCGAGCCGGGGGGCGCCTCCCACACGATCACCATCCTGCGGATCACCGGCCAGGTCCTGATCACCGTGACCGACGGCGTGGGGCGCCCGCTGGAGGGCGCGACGGTGCGCTACCTCACCGAAGATCCGGCCTGCGGCTCCGACAACACCGAGGTGATCGAGGGGCGCGGGGCCCACACCCTGGGGGTGGGGGAGCACACGATCCTGGTCACCGCCCCTGGCTACGACATCCACCAGCAGACGCTGACCATCGAGCCCGGCGGGGAGATCTCCGTCAAGGCGATCCTCGCCCCGACCCAGGTCCGGGTGGAGGGATCCACCCTGGTGCTGGCCACGCCGATCAGGTTTGCACCCGGATCCTCCGTCCTGCCCCCTGAGGCCTACACCCTGTTGGCCCAGGTCGCGACGGTGATCCAGGTCGACGGGCTCTCGGTGCAGATCACGGGCCGCCCCGACTCAGGGAGCGGGCGCGCTCTGGCCCAGGCCCGGGCTCAGGCAGCCTCGGACCAGCTGCGAGCCCTGGGGGTGAGCGGCGAGCGGCTGAGCACAGCGACCGGGGGCTCCTCGCCGGCTGGCCACATCCAGCTGCGGATCGTGCGGTAGCCAAAGGCGGCCGGTCTCCGGATCCGGGAGCACAGCGGGCCGATCCACCGGCCCCGGGGGCCGATCCACTGGACCGGAGGCCGATCCACCGGACCTGGAAGGGGTGGACCACCGGACCGGGGGCTGATCCGCCGGCCCCGGGGGCTGATCCGCCGGCCCCGGGGGCTGATCTACCGGACCTGGAAGGGGTGGACCACCCGGAGCTCGGGGGGCAGCTGGGAGAACGCGGTGCCGTCGGACGCTGAGAGCAGATCCTGGGTTTGGAAGGCATACACGCCCGGCTGCAGCGCCCCCACCGGCTCGATCAGGTAGTCGGAGCGGCTGCGCAGGGGGATCCGCTCGATCGGGATCTGACCCGCATCCACGTACAGGTTGACGCTGACCTCGGTCAGGCCCTCGGTGCCGGGCAGCTGGGCCTTGTCGACGAACTCGAGGCGCCGTAGCTCTAGGCCGAGGCGCATGATCTCGTCTTGGCGTAGATCGGTGTGCCACAGCAGCTGGGGCTTGGCGGTCTCGGCGACCACCTCCCCCGTGTCCTGGATCCCCCGGTAGGAGCGGACGGCGCCTCCAACGATCTGCACGTGCTGGGGCTTGATCGCCTCGTAGCGATCGTGCATCACCAGAAACAGTCCCTTGGACTTGGGCTTGGGGTAGAGCACGAAGGTGGGGCCCTGTGGAGGGGGCCCCTCCTCGGACATCTCCAGCTGGACGTGCTGTTGGATGTAGTCCTTGTGGCCGGCCTTGGCGACGTGGGTGCCGGGGACGCGCTGCAGCGCATAGTGGCCCTCAGCATCGGTCAGGGGGCGCTCGGTGCCGCCCTCCACCATGACCGTTGCTCCCTCGATCGGGTTCTCCCACACATCGATCACCTGACCCTCGACCTTGGGGATCTGAGGTTGGCAGGCCACCCCCGAGAGGAGGAGGGCTGACGTGAGACGCATGCAGCTCCCTCTACGCTTGTCTTATAGCGTGTCCGTCGACTCGAACCAGCGATCGAGGGCCCCGGACTCGAGCTCAGCCAGGGCGTGGTCGAGGAACGCGACCCAGGTCGCCCACTGGTGGAGCCGTGCCGCGGGCTCCGGGCCAGCGTCGAGCTGCAGGGCCTCGAGCAAGGCCGGGATCTCACGCTCAGCCCCCCAGGCCCGGCACCGGTGGAGGAAGGCGTGGACCACCGCCACCGCGTCGGCCGGAGGGACCGGAGCTGCGGGCTGCCTCCACAGGGGATCAGCTGGCATCGTTGGCCCGGCCCAGGGCCCCCCGGATCGGATCGAGGGTGAACATCCCGACCTCCGCAAAGGACTCCACCATCTGGTACCCGATGCGCGCCAGGGACAGCAGGCCCCGGAGCCTCGACAGCATGAACGCCGCCTCCTCGTCGTCGGGGTGCTCCCGCAGGCTCTCCTCCAGCAGCTCCACCGCCTCGCTGAAGCGCTGCACCGAGCGGCCCACCAGCCGCAGCTCCCGCTCCCGCACGATCCGCCTCACGACACCCCACACATCGGTCTCGGCGCGGTAGTGGCGCTTGCGCTCCGCCGGCAGGACGGCGCGCTCGCACAGCCCCCACTGCTGCAGCTCGGTCAGGGCCATGGAGACCGCTCCGGCCGATAGGCCCGTGCGCTCCCCGATGACGTCAGCGGGCAGGGGGCTCGAGGAGAGGTAGAGCAGGGTCCATATTCGGCCCATGCTGGCCTTGAAGCCCCAGAAAGCGATAAGTTCGCCCATCGTCTCTGCGGCCAGATCGATCGCCCGCTGTCGGGTCTGTGCGGGGGTGCGGCTCATAGAGGAGTCAATACTTCGGCGGGGCGCCTTCAGCATCAGTATCTTCAAAAACGACTGAAGTGGAGCCCGAACCCATCGTTCTGTCAGTTTGTTCAAAATTGATTGAAAAATTGGCGGACGATAGATACAGCTCCCCGCGTATAGAGGAGACCTGATGGCTTCGCTCTCCGCCCTCCCCGGGGGGCCAGCAACCCGCTGTCGCCCCTCGGGACTCCGGGGTGGCGCCGTGGGATCGAAGATCGATGGCCCCGCCAGCGCGCTGGCCCTGGTCGCGCCCGAGCTGGCTTGTGCCGAGGGGGTCCTGTCTGAGCTGGTCCAGACCGACGTGGCGGCGGTGCCCGAGGTCGCGGGCTACCTGCTGCAGGCCGGTGGGAAGCGCCTGCGGCCCGCCCTGACCGCGCTGGGGGCCCGGGCGGTGGGGCACGAGGGTCCGGTGGCGCGGCTGATGTGTGTGGGCGAGCTGCTGCATCTGGGCTCCCTGCTCCACGACGACGTGGTCGACGACGGGCCCACCCGCCGGGGGCGGCCCGCGGCCCACCGGGTCTATGGCAACGCCGTCACCGTGCTCACCGGCGACTTCTGTCTGGCGCGGGCGATCTGGTTGGCGTCGGAGGAGGGGGGGCACGCGGCGGTGCACGCCCTAGGCGAGACCGTCACCTCGATGGCCGAGGGGGAGGTGCTGCAGCTGCAGCGGGCCGGCGATCTGTCCTGCACCGTCGAGCAGTACCTCGACGTGGTGGCGCGAAAGTCCGCGGCCCTGATCGCCTGGTGCGCCGCCGCCGGGGCCTGGGCCGCGGATCGGCACGATCTCGCTGTGCCCCTGCAGGCGTTCGGCCGGGCCGTCGGGATCGCGTTCCAGATCACCGATGATGTGCTCGACTATGCGCAGGGCACGGGCAAGGCCTCGGGGGCTGATCTGCGCGAGCGCAAGGTCACCCTGCCCTTGCTGGTCGCGATGGCGCGGATCGAGGGGCTGCGGAGTCGGCTGGAGGCTGGTCCCCCCGGGCCCGAGGCGATCGAGGAGATGATGCTGCAGATCCGCGAGGCCGGGGCCCTGGAGGTGGCGCTCGACGAGGCCCGCAGGCGGGTCGAGGCCGCGCACGTCCTGCTCGAGGAGCTGCCCGGCGGTGACGCCCGCGATGCGCTGGCCACGCTGGCCCGCTACCTGGTCGAGCGCGCCCTGTGAAGACGCGCAGGATCGTGATCGGGGTCACCGGAGCGTCGGGGGGCCCCTACGCTCAGCGCCTGCTGGACTTCCTCGCGGCCCATGCAGGCGAGCTGGGGCTCGAGGTGCACGTGGTGTTCACCCGATACGGCCGGCTGGTGTGGGGCGACGAGGTGGGCACGGATCCCACCGAGGTCTACCCGTTCCCGATCCACAAGCCCCACGACATGCTGGCCCCCTCTGCGTCGGGCTCGTCGGGGTTCGAGGCGATGGTGATCGTGCCCTGCTCGGCGGGCACCCTGGCGCGGATCGCCTCGGGGGTCTCGGTGGATCTGATCGGTCGGTCGGCGGATGTGATGCTCAAAGAACGTCGGCGGCTGGTGCTGGTGCTCCGGGAGTCCCCCTACAGCCTGGTGCAGCTGCGGAACATGGTCTCGGTCACCGAGGCGGGCGCGATCGTGCTGCCCGCGAGCCCGAGCTTCTATGGGGCTCCGGGCGGGATCACTGAGCTGCTCGACACCGTCACCGCGAGGATCCTCGATCAGCTCGGGATCCCCAACGAGCTGACCCGGCGCTGGACCGGCGAGCTGCTCGGCGCGGCGGCCCGGGAGCCATCGTGACGAGGGCTGAGCCACGCTCACCAGCGAAGATGGAGGATCGTGATGGCGCTCTCTGAGATCTCCCGGCGGGCGGCTGTGCGCGCCGGCCTGCAGGACATCGCCGAGAAGGTGGTGGCGGGGGAGCGGCTATCGCTCGATGACGGCGTGGCCCTGATCCGCAGCCCGGAGCTCGCGCTGATCGGAGCGCTGGCGGATCACGTCCGCACCCAGCGTCACGGCGATCTGACCTGGTTCAACCGGAACCTCCACATCAACGCCACCAACGTCTGCGAGGCATCCTGCATCTTCTGCAGCTTCTCCCGCCT
>DRPG01000211.1 GCA_011376105.1 Deltaproteobacteria bacterium | reverse complement strand
GAGCGGTACATGCGCTCGTCGATCGCCGCAAACAGCGTGTTGTCGCGATCGAAGGTGGGGGAGACCTGGAGCTCGTGGGGGGGACCCTCGGCGGTCAGATCCGCGCCGATCTCGACGAAGGGGGCGCCCCCCTCGCTGCGGTACAGGCCTCCACCGCGGAGGGCGGCGAACAGCGTGCCGTCGGGGCTAGCCGCCACCTGATGGATCGCGCCGGGCAGCTCTGAGACGGGGGTGTAGATCTGGGCGTTGAGATCGGTGGTGAACAGCCCCCGACCGGTCCCCACCAGAAAACCATCGGCGCTGGTGGCGACGAACACCGGATGGCTGGCCAGCGGGATCTGGGGCACGTCGACAAAGTTGGCGCCGTCGTCGTCGCTGCGGAACAGCTGGCCGGTCTTGAGCCCGAACAGCACCACCCCGTTCTCTGCCCAGGCGATCGAGGCGATCGCTGAGAGCTTGTCGGTGACGAAGGCCCAGCTCGCGCCTCCGTCGCTGGTGCGCAGCACCCCGTCGACCCGGGTGGCGGCCAGCGCGATCCCGTCGGTGGCGAAGTGTGGGGACAGCGCCACCCGGGTGGTGTACCCATCGGTGGGCAGATCGGCGAACTCCCAGCTGTCGAGCGGGGGCCGGCCCCAGGCGAGGTGGGCCCGCATCCCCATCATGATCCGTGGCCCGTCTGCGTCGGAGCGATAGGACAGGTCGTAGGTGCTGGACTTGGTCAGCCCGTTGTTGACCACCGACCAGGACTCGCCGCCATCCTCGGTGTACCAGGCGCCGGCGTCGAAGCTGCCGACGACCACCTGGTGATCGTCTGCATAGTTCGGTGAGATCGCGATCCCGGTGATCATGCCCGGAGGCCGGGTGTCGGACTCGATCCAGGTTCGGCCCCGATCGTAGCTGATCGCCAGGCCCTCCCACAGGTTGCAGAACACGGTGCCGTCGTTGGTGAAGTCCCGGGAGAAGCGGAAGTCGTAGTAGTGGATCTCGGACTGATCCGAGGGGAGGATCCCGGTGGGGTTCAGCACCCAGTTGGCGCCGCCGTCCTCGGAGACCCAGATCCCCTGTAGCTCCTTGGACGCCATCAGCACTGGATCGGCGGGCCAGGACGGGGAGACCCCCACCGTGGTGATCTTTGTGGCGAACTCGTCGATCCGGGTGAACGGGGCCCCGGCCACGGAGAGGAACGCACCGCGCTCGCTGCCGGCCATGGTGGTGCCCTCGGGGCCGACGGACACGTCGGTGATCGTGCCGCCGAGGGTCTGGCCCGCGTCCCAGGTCAGGCCCGCGTCGGTGGAGCTGTAGACCACGTTGCTGTTGCCCAGGGCTACATAGCCCTCGAACGCCGCCAGCGCGGCGACGTCGGGGGGGGCGGTGACCTCCACCCAGCTGACCCCCAGATCGTCGCTGCGCCACAGCGGGCCGCTGAGCTCGTGGACCAGAAACACCGGGTCGGTGCCGTCGTGGCCGACCACGCCGAGATCGAGGTTGCGATCCGTCAGGGTGGCGGCCCAGCTCGCGCCGCCGTCGGTGGAGACGAACACGCCCTCGTTGAGGGTGGCCATCATCGCCACCCCGTCGAGGTGGAACCGCGGGGAGAGCTGGAACGAGACGTATTCGGACGCGTTGGTCAGGCCCGCGGGCAGCGACTGCCAGGTGAAGGCTCCGTCGGTGGAGGTGACCAGCTCCAGGGGACGCCAGTTCTGTGCGGGGTAGCGTGTGCCCAGCGCGATCTGATCGTTGGTGAAGTCCGACGAGATGTCGAACAGGTTCACCGGATCGTGGGGGTGGTGGGCGAGGGCGGGTCCCGCGATCAACACGAGGGAGGTCGACAACGTCATGGTGGGCCTCGGGGCACAGGTTCCTTGCCACCGGTCGGTGGCCGTGGCTAGAGCGTAGCCAGCGTGTCCCCCACCCGCTCCCTCGATCAGCCCGCCTCGTCGATCCCGGGCAGGAGCACGACCTTGACACGCTGCTCTTCGTCGAGCAGGGACGCGGCGGTCTCGGCGATGACCTCGACGCTCAAACTATCGTTGCGATCGTCCCAGGTCAGCAGCTCCGCCGGATCTGCGCCCCGGCGCAGGGCGCCGGAGAAGGCGGAGAGCCAGAACCCGTTCTTCCGGAGGTTCTCCTCGCGCTCCCTGCGGTTCTTCTCCTGCTCCTGGGACACGTAGCTGGCCTCTGGCCCGTCGGTCCGGAGGGTGGCGACGATCTGCTCGGTGGCTCCGACCAGCTCATCCACCCGCTCTGGATCGCACATGAACTGGATCGAGACGCTGTAGTGATCCCACGGCTGGTGGTGCTCCAGGCCCCGGACGCTCACCCCGTACACACCACCGCGCTCCTCCCGCAGCTCCTCGCGCAGCAGCACCGACAAGATGTCCGACATCGCGAACAGCCGGTTGCGGATCAGCCAGGTGTTCTCCTCTAGATCCCCGTGGTACTCGATGCGGACCCGGGCCTTGGGATCGAGCCCCTTGCGCACGACCGCCTCGAGCCTGCCCGGCGCGGGTCGGATCCCCCGATCCCGGGGCTGCAGCGGCGGAGCGGAGGCGGGCAGCGACGCGACGTACCTCGTGATCAGCGCCTCGAAGTCGTCGGGCAGGTTGCCCACCACCACGAAGGTCCAGCCCGACGCGTCGCCGAAGTGCTCTCGGTAGATGCGCTCGGCCACGGCGCCATCCAGCTCATCGAGGGTCTCCACGGTCCAGGGGGCGCGTCGGGGATCGTCGGGCCAGGCCAGGGCGTTGAACGCATCGTAGAAGTGGGTGTTGGGATCCTGGGTCCGGTTGCGCAGCCGCTCGGCGTGCTGGGTGCGGGTCAGCTCCAGCCCATCGTCGGAGAACCGGGGGGCGACAAAGCCGGCATGGATCAGCTGCAGTGCTCGCTCGAGATCCACCACCGAGGCGCTGGCCGACAGGCTCTGTGCCGCCTCCCCGAGGCTGCGGGAGACCGACAGGGTGTGCCCCGCGCTCCAGCGGATCAGCTCCGTCGCGTCGAGCTGGCCGAAGCCCGAGCGCTGGGCCACCTCGGTGGCCAGCGCCGCGCTCACGTAGTCGTCGTCGGAGACCAGCGAGCTGCCGCCCGGGCTGAAGGCGCCGATCCGGATCTCGTCTTCCTTGAAGTCGGTGTCCCGGGACCACACCTGGACGCCGTTGGACAGGGTCCAGCCGGTGAAACCCAGCCCGTCGAGGTGCTCGGTGTGGACCTCGGTGACGCTGCCGGGCTCGGGGAGGCTGGCGAGCAGCTCGCCGACGGCCTCCTCCGGGGGCGGCGCCTCGATGGTGGCGCCCCGGATCTCAGCCTCGATGGTCACCAGATCCTCTGCTGTAGGCACCGCGAGCCCCTCCTTGGCGGGCATCACGATGTTGACCACCCGCGAGGTGTCGGGCATCCACTCCGACGCGGCCCAGGTCGAGAGCTCCTCCACGGTGAAGGCAGGCACATAGCGCTCGGCCAGCTGTGCCTCATAGGTGATCCCGGGCATGGGCTCGCCGGTGAGGAACACCCGCACGATCTCCTGGGCGTGGCGGGTGGAGCTGGTCTTGTCCTTCTCGAGGACGTACCGCTCATAGCCGGTGAGGACCGAGGCCTTCGCCCGCTCGAGCTCACCGGGCCGGACCCCGTGCCTGCGTAGCCGCTCGATCTCGGTCAGCAGCGCGCGGTAGGCGACGGTGGTGCCGGTGTCGGGCACGGCGGCCCCCAGGAACCACGCACCCTCGGTGGGGTTGAGCTGCTGCTTGCCCGCCCCCGCGCTGAGGAACGGCGCCTGGGGCTGGCGCGCCAGCTCCCCCAGCCGCTCGTTGAGGATCGCAAAGCCCACCTGCTGCAGCAGCGACTCCCGATAGTCGCCATGGGTGGTGCCCTGGGGCATGTCCACCTTGGCCAGGATCTGCAGGCTGGCCCTGGGTACCTCGGGATCGGCCACGATGGTGTGCTTGACGTCGTCATGGCTGGGGATCGTGGGGCGGGTGCGCTCGCGGGGCGCAGCCGGCCCCACCAGCCCCCCGAACTTCTCCTCGATCTGGGCCTGCACCGCGTCGGGATCGATGTCCCCGACCACCACCACCGCCATCAGATCGGGGCGGTACCAGTCGGCGTAGAACCGCCGGGCCGCGTCGTGCTCGAAGCCCTTGAGCGACGCCTCAGTGCCGATCGGCAGGCGCTCGGGGTAGGGGCTGCCGAAGTACAGCTTGGGCAGGGTCTGCTCCCAGATCCGCTCCTGGGGCCCCAGCCGGGTGCGCCACTCCTCGAGCACCACGCCGCGCTCCCGATCGATCTCCTCGCTGTCGAAGGTCAGCGAGCCGGCCCAGTCCGACAACACCAGCAGGCCCTGCTCGAGGATCTGAGGATCGTCGGTGGGCACGGTCAGCTTGTAGACTGTCTCGTCGAAGCTGGTGTGGGCGTTGAGGTGGGGGCCGAACTTGGTGCCCACGGACTCGAGGTAGGTGATCAGCTCGTTGCCGGGGAAGTGCTCGGTGCCGTTGAACGCCATGTGCTCCACGAAATGGGCCAGGCCGAGCTGATCGTCGTCCTCCAGCACTGAGCCCGCGTCGACGGCCAGGCGCAGGACCGCGCGCTCAGCGGGCTCGTGGTTGACCTCGATGTACCAACGCAGCCCGTTGTCCAGTACGCCGGAGCGGACGCCGGGATCGACGGGCAGGGGCTGGGCGAGGGGATCGCTGGCCTCGACGAGGGGATCTGAGGTGGCCTTGGGACAGCCGGCGAGCAACAGGGCCAGCAGGCCCAGGTGGACAGGGACGGAACAAGGCATCGAGTCCTCTCTGTGGGCGCGGATCTCTACCATGTCCCCCGCCCCCGGAGACGAGAATTGACCGCCCGGCCCGGGACCGCACCGCACCGCACCGCACCGCACCGCACCGCACCGCACCGCACCGCACCGCACCGCACCGCACCGCACCGCTTAGGGCAGGGCAGCCTCGATGTCGCCCTCGTCGAGCAGCGTGTCGAGCTGTAGGATCTCCATGCCCGGCCCCAGCTGGTGCATCGTGGGCAGCAGCACGCTGCCCAGCCCGGTGTAGCGCACGGTGATCTGCCAGCGGGGATCGGCCACCACCGGGTAGGTCAGCGCATGATCCTCGGCCCAGGCGGTCGCGTCTTCGGGGCCGGGGGGCTCGCCCCGGGCGTCCTCGCCGATCATCGTGATCACGATGAAGCCCCTGCGATCGTACTCGGCGAACCACTCCTCCAGGACCGGGGCCTCCGCCTGGCACGGACCACACCACAGGGCCGCGGTCACCAGCAGCACCTCGCGATCGCAGAAGTCGTGCAGCCGCAGATCCTCTCCGTGCTGATCGGTCAGCACAAAGTCCTCGGCGATCTGGCCGATCTCGTTACCGGTGGCCTCGATGTCGTGGCGACAGGCGCCGATCTGCCAGCCGCCTGCGTAGGGTCGATCGAGGGGGTCGAGGGGATCGGTGTGATCGAACACCTCGTAGCCGTCGTTGTAGCCGTCGTCGTCGCTGTCAGGATCGTCGGGATCGGTGCCTAGGCTCGCCTCGTCCTCGTCGGACAGCAGGTCACCGTCGGAGTCGGGGCCGTTGGGGGGGGGCGGCTGGGTGGGCCGGAGGTCGATGACCTCCTCCTGTAGATCCGCCGCGTCCGCCCAGGGATCCTCGCCTCCACAGCTCGTCATCGAGAGCACGATCGGGATCAGGTGGAGGTCTCGCATGGGGGCTCCGGCCGCGCCCGAGCCGGAGTTGACCGGGCTGGAGACGATCCTACACCGGGTCGCCGGGGCTCGGGCCGGGCGCTGGACGCTCCGCCGGGCACGGCCCGGCAGCTCGGCCTCCGGCGACGATCGGAGGCCGGCACAAGACGGCACCTGAGCAGCCCCGGGCCGCTACGGGAGGATCAGCCCGACGATGGCCATGCACATCTCGTCGCCGGTCTCCTCGCCCCAGCCCACGTCCTGTGGGGCGTCGACGCCCCTCGCCTCGAGGTGTAGCGGCAGGTAGGGGTTGGTCCCGCTGTTGTTGTAGGTGCACTGCACCCGGACGTTGTCGCCCGCCCGCCACAGGGGCAGATCCCCGGTGCTGGGATCGTAGGCGAACGCCGACTGCCAGTCGAAGCGGAAGTCCGGGGTGTGCAGCAGGCACTGCTCCCCTTGGTTGCCCCGATCGAGGGTGACCAGCATCTCGGTGCCCAGGTAGTGCATGTGGGGGCCCACGGTGAAGATCTGCATGTCTCCGTTGAGCAGCGGGGGCAGGAAGGCCTCGGAGGTCTCGGTGTGGGCCGTCGCGCCGGCGGGGATCTTGAACTCGGGGAGCCAGCCCTCGTCGGCCGGGCCCTCCTGGAGCATCGAGCCAAAGGGCAGATCCAACAGGCTGAACTTGGCCTCGTGCTCGGGAGGCTGCTCGTCCCAGCGGAGCCGGATCCGGGTGCGATCGCGCTCAGTGGAGGTGCCGGTGGGGTGGTAGTGGATGTTCATCACCAGGCTGGAGCCTGCTGAGAGTGGCATGCCCGTGCCCTGGGGGAACTCCGGGGGCTGCCCGCCGGGCGCCCAGGCCCCTGCAAGCTCGGTGGGGAAGATGTCGGGGAAGCCCGAGCAGCCATAGCTGCCGTCGGCCCCCGCCTGGCCCGCCGAGCTGTCGTCGGGATCGGTCCAGACCAGCACGTGGTGTACCACCGCGTCGTTGCCCGGCAGGATCTGCATCCCGGTCAGCCACACGTCCTGCTGCAGCGACAGCGGGATCCGGAAGCAGCGATAGATGTCGCGGTCGCCGTCCACCAGGAAGTCTTCCTGGATGGGGAGCTCCACGTCGTAGTCTTCCAGCTCCCGGGGTGCGTGCATCGGAGCGTCGACCGCGGTCGCGGGATCGCCCTCGGGGCTCCCGGCCTCGACCCAGTCCGAGATCAGCTGCTTGTCCTCGTCCGCCAGCCGGGGGTCGTCGAGGAAGCCCAGCTCCATGCTGCAGGCCTCGCTGTCGGTCTCCACCGGGAAGGGGGGCATCCGGCCGGACAGCACCGAGTCCTGGATCGGGATCGACCAGGGCAGCGCCTCTTCGTAGGTGGCGATCGAGAAAGGCCCGATCCCGCCCTCATAGTGGCAGCCTCCACAGCGCCTCGCCAGAAGGGGCGCGACGTCCTGGTGCCAGGTGGGCGCTCCAGGGGGCGTGGTCCCGGCGGGATCGGAGGCCCCGGTGGGGGAGATGATCTCGTCTGTCGGGGAGGTGGGGGAGGTCAGAGGCTGAGGGGTGGGGTTGGGGGTGCAGCCGAGCAGCCCGAGGGACAAGATCCAGAACGTCCGCGTCATATATCGCTCCTGGTCCGGGCAGGATGCCACAGGCCTCCTCTGAGGCGGGCCGCCGCGGCGAGCTGACCGACGCAGCGGGGTGCGGTGGGGTGACCGATCCGGGGCTTCCAGGACTCTTGTGGCAGCTTGAGTCGACATGTTTCGGGTCGGAGCCTGGGCGAGGTCTCTAAAGGTATCTCTCTGGCTCCGGAGGTGAACGATGCGAGCTGGCTTCTGTGTAGGATTATCCTTGATCTTGGGAGGGTGTCCGTCCCCTGATCCCACGGAGACCGAGGAGACCGAGGAGACCGAGGAGACCGAGGAGACCGAGGAGACCGAGGAGACCGAGGAGACCGAG
>DRPG01000210.1 GCA_011376105.1 Deltaproteobacteria bacterium | reverse complement strand
GTGCCCTTGTCTGTGTCGCTGGCGGTGTCGCCGGTCTGAGGCTCGGTGCCGTCGGTGGGGGGTGTGCCGGTGTCGGTGGGGGGTGTGCCGGTGTCGGTGGTGCCGGTCTCACCGGTGCTGCAGACGTCGGGATCGCAGCCATCGGGCACCCCGTCGAGATCGCAGTCTTCGGCGTCGTCGAAGCCTGGACACACATCGTCTGGGTTGTCGGCCTCGCCGGTGGCGGTGCAGTCGAGATCCGGGCTCTCGATCAGATCCTCGAGGGGCTCACCCAGGCCGTCGCCGTCGAGATCCGCCCAGCACAGCTCCAGCCCGTCGCAGGTCTCATCGATCCCGTCTCCGGGGGCCTCGTTGCGGTTGCAGGCGCTGGGCCCGCCGGTGCTGCCCACGTCTGAGATCGAGCCATCGGGATCGAGCACGGCTGGATCGCCTGCGTCGATCAAGGTGGAGCCGATCCCGGGGATCACGGTGGTCGCCGCACAGTCTCCGGCGACGTAGCTGATCAGGGGGGTGGCGGTGCCGTGGGGCTGGACTCCGGCGCCCAGGGCTGCGTCGCTCTCGGCCATCGCGCCGTTGTCGTGGAACGCGGTGTACGCGATGGTGGCGGTGCCCGCGCCCTGCTGCACCGCGACGCTGGACGGCCCGCCGCTGTAGGCGATCACGGCGTTGCTGAGCCCCAGCGTGCCGTCGACGCCCACCGACACCGCCGCGCCGTCGCCGAGGGAGAGGTTGCCGAGCAGATCGTCGTTGATCAGCTCGGTGGTGCCCGCCGCGACATACACCGCGCCACCGACGTTATCGGCGCGGTTGTCCTGGAACACGCTGTTGTCGTGGAGCACGTCGATGGTGGTCCACACCGCGCCGCCGTTGCCCTGGGTCGCGCCGCCGCCGAAGGCCTCGTTGTCACAGAACAGGTTGCGGCGCCAGGCGCCGGCGGTGCCCTCGAGCCAGGCCGCGCCCGCGTCTCCTGCGCGGTTGGACTCGAAGACGCTGTCGCTGACGTTGCAGGTGCTGGTGGCGCTGCAGTACAGCGCGCCGGCCTCCCGGGTGGTGGTCCCGCCGCGGAAGGTGGTGTGGGTGGCGGTGAGCAGCCCATCCATCTCGATCAGGCCCCCCCGGCCGAACACTGCATCGCCCGACTCCAGCAGCACGTCGGACAGCGTGAGGGTGGAGGTCTCGTCTGCTGAGATCAGCGCACCGTTGCCGCTGAACGCGCCATCGCGGACGTCGACCCGCTCGAGGGTGACGCTCGCACCCTGCAGGCGCAGCGCCCGGTGCAGCAGCGCGCCGCTGATCGTCAGATCCGTGACCGTGAGGGAGACCCCATCGGCGACCATGAACCCGTCGGCGGGGTTGAAGATGTTGTCGGCTTCGAGGACGACCGTGGCCCGATCCGTGCCCTGCAGGGTGAGGCCGTCGACGTTGATCGTGACCTGCTCGGCGTAGGTGCCGGGGTGGATCTCCAGGGTATCGTTGGGCTGAGCGGCGCTGAGCGCCGCGGTCACTGTGGTGTAGGGGCCCAGGGCTGGATCGACGACCAGGACGGACTGGGCGAAGGCGGTGGAAGAAAGCAGCGAGATGATCATCGGCGAACCCTACCAGCGGAGTTGGCCGACCAGGAGCAGATGATCGACCCGAGATAGAGGGGATAACCAGCGGGAAGGCCATGCGTGGCCTCCCTGGAGGGACAGCTCTGTGACAAGCCGCGGTGGAGCAGGTTTGGCTCCAGGAGCTGGGGACGAAGGCTCAGGCCGGGGGGCGGCCGCGCCGGCCCGGGCGGAGGACACGGTGAGGCCCCAGTCGATCTCGGTGCCCAGGCTCCGGCCCGAGGTGGGCAGGCCGGCCTGGTTGGTGGGCACCCCTCCGCTGCGGAACGCATAGTAGGGGTGGCTGATCGGAGCGGTGGCCCGGGCCAGCACCAGCCCGCCCTTGAGCTTCAGCCACGGCCAGGGGCGCCCCACCACCGCGGGCTGTAGCGCCATGGCCTGGTGGAGCGCGCCCTCCGCCAGCAGGGTGTCCACCCCCTCGGGGGGCACCGCCGCCCGGGCGGGATCGGAGGCCAGGCGGTGGGCGCCGGCGTCGATCGAGCTCAGGAGCTCGTCAAACAAGACCATGCCGACGTCGTAGTCGCGATCAAAGCGGAAGTCGGAGACCACTCCGTCGTCTGGATCGCCGTCGCCGGACGCCAGCGCTCCCCGCAGGTGCAGCGCGATCGTGTCGCGGCGATCCGACAGCCGGGTGCGGACGGCCAGCCCGAGCTGCCGGATCGCCAGGCCGTCGGGGGCGACGTAGGTGCGGGCCGCGTCGGTCTGGCCGAGCAGCGCAGCGGACTCAGCGCCCAGGGACAGCCGGGCTGTGCTGAGGGCCACGGTGGTCTCCCCATACAGATCCATCACCCCTGCCTGGGTGTGGCGGCCCTCATCGTCGCGCTGATCCCGCAGCACTCCATACACCCCCGCGCGCCGGACCTCGACCCGATCGTCCTCCTCCTCCCGATCGTCGGCCCAGAGCAGGGCGACGATCCCCTGATAGGCCCGATCGCCCTGGTCCCATCGGGCCAGATCGTCTGCGACGACACGATCGAAGGCGGCGAGGGCGATCAGGGGCAGCCGCTGCCCCCCCCGGGCGAGGGGCTGGGTGGCGAGGCGCAGCCGGAGGACCCGATCGCCAAAGTCGGTGCGGCCAAAGAGGGGATCGGAGGCGCCGTCGTTGGCCACCATGCCCAGGCCCCACGACGAGGTGGTCAGGCCCAGCTCGACGTCGGCGATCGGCAGCTGGGCGCCGACCAGGGCCCGCCGGGGCAGGATCCCCGCCAGGGTCAGCGCGTCGAGCTGATCCCGCCCGCGCTCATCCCCAGGCAGATCCCAGGGATCCCCGAGCAGCTGACCGCTCGCGACGTCGAGCTCGAGGCCGAGCCGGAGCTCGTCGGTGAGGCTGTCGATCAGTGGATCGAAGAGCAGGTGATCGACGCTATCTCCGCCGACCAGATCCATGCTGGCCCGCAGCCGGGTGTCCAGCGCGGGGCCCCAGCCGACGGTGTTGCCCTCGGCGTCCACCTCCCAGTCCTCAGCCGAGGTCCCCACCACCCGCAGGTGGCCTCCGAGGGAGAGCTCGGGGGGCTCGGCGAGGGCCGTCAAGATCCAGGCGATCAGGGGGCCTCCAGGGGCGGCGGGGGGAGGAAGGGGCAGTCGGGGGTGGCCAGGCAGGGATCGTCGCGCAGCTCCCCGCCAGAGGCCAGGAACCAGGCCATCTGCATGGCCCCGAAGTAGGGCATGTCGAACGGTGCGCTGGCGTCGGGGGTGATGTAGGCGTGGGTGCCCTGGGGCTCGACATACAGGAACCGCAGCCCGGCCTGGCCGCCGGAGGGCAGCTGCAGGGTCGCCCGCAGGGGGACGTCGCTGGGGGCGTCCCAGCCGTCGGTACCCTCGTCGAGATCGTCGGGATCGAACAGCAGCGGGATCCCCTCGGGGGTGCGCCAGGGCCCATACTCTTCGATCCCATGGATCACGCGGTTGTCGATCAAGAAGCGATCGACGGTGGTGCCGTAGCGGGGATCGAGCGTGCTGTCGTCGATCAGGCCCGCGGCCCGCGCCAGGGAGATCCCGGTGGAGATCGGCACGGTGGTGTCGCCGGTGGTGAGGTGGATCAGCACCGGCACCGGATCACCATAGGGCTCGTCGAACCAGCGCCGGGCGTAGCTGATCGGATCGCCAGCCTCGACCGCCATCGAGAGCACCGCGATGGTCTTGCGCAGCTCCGCGCTGCCCCGGCGCAGCCCCAGCCCCCAGCCCGCCGCGATCAGGGGCGAGTCCCTACGCAGGGTGACGCCCTCGAAGCGTCCCTGGTACCCCCAGCGGGTGATCTGCTGGACGACCGCGCCGCTGGCGTCGAGGATCTCGAGCTCCAGCCGATCGCCCAGCCCCACGTTGTCGTCCACGGTGTACACGTCGTCGGGGCCCGCACCCCCGGGGGGGATCTGGGCGAGGCGGGCGCGCTCGGCTGCGTCCGGGGCGTTGGCCGCGATCGGTACGCGGACGCGCCCGTCGCCGGGGATCGAGCCCCGGGACTCCCGATCCAGATCGAGGTTGCGCACCACCAGGGTGCCGCCCTCAGGCCAGGCCTGGAGGGTGGCGATGGGGAGGACCTCGTAGTGATCCACCGAGACCGCGACCTGAGACAGCCTCCAGCCCTCTGGGGTCTGCTCTCCGATGATCAGCGGGGACAGGGCCCGACCGATCATGCCGTCGGCGACCTCGCTGATGTCGGTCCGCCCCGCGATGTCCACCAGCCCGCCCCCGGGCACGGTCAGCACCGCCGCCTGGAGATCGTCCACCACCGCGGTGGACAGGCTGGTCATGATGCCGCCCTGGGAGACCCCGTGGAGCATCACCGGGACGTCGGGGCCCCCCAGATCCGGCGCCCCGTCGTGATCGAAGTCACAGCTGATCCGCTGGCCCGTGGTGAACGGGCCCTGCTCGGTGAGGCGGACCTGATCCATCTCGCCCTGGCCACAGGCCCGGAGGCTGCGGACCAGCTGGACCACGTCGATCACCGGCTGGCGGATCATGTCCCGGGTGTGGAACGCATCCGCCGAGTACTGATCCCCCGCTGGATCGTCGATCCCGTCGTTGTCGAGATCGCGCAGCCGATCGTGATCGAGGTGCCAGAACAGTGGATCGGCGCCGGTGAGGGCGAGGAGCGGCTGCAGCAGGTCGTCGAGCTCGCCCAGATCCGGCAGGCCGTGGCCGTGGGCGTCCAGCGCACACACCGCGATCCCGTTGCGGATCAGCCCGTAGGCGAACGCGAGGAAGTCGATCCGGGTCGAGCCATACCCATGGGCATGGATCGCGACGGGCCACGGGGGCTGGTGGGCGGCGTCCGCCTCTGGCAGCAGGCAGGTGAACGCGATCTCCCGGGGCTGGGCGTCGATCCACCCCGTGGTGCGATCCAGCCTCCAGATCTCGTCGGCGTCGAACCGCCCCCCGTCGTCGCGATCGTACAGCAGATCGGGGGAGACGATGGTGCCCCCCACCAGATCCGAGGCGTACACCTGGTAGATGTCGAGCAGCGACCCGACGAGATCCTGGGGCAGGATCTCGAGATCGGCGATCGGACCGAGCAGCATCTCCACCGGCAGGGTCAGGGGATCGGCCACGTCGGTCCGGACGTGGAGCTCGTGGCCCTGGGTCACCCCGGCGGGGAAGGCGGCCCCCAGGGCCGCAAAGGGGCCCCGCCCCCGCAGCCCCTCGGCCACCTCCCACAGCTCCCGGGTGGTGCCGCCGGTGGTGAAGGTCCAGGCGTAGGCGAGATCGTCGACGCTCCGGCCCAGATCCTCGAGGGTGTCGAGCACCGGCCGCAGGGCCTCGGTCTGGCGGAGGTGGTGGACCCAGGGCCACGGAGAGCGCACCGGCTGGCCGTCCCGGCCGATCAAGGACTCGGTGAGCACCAGGGCGTAGCGAGTCTCCTCCCGCAGCGGCGCCACCGGTCGGATCACCAGATCATCGGTCTGGAGATCGTAGTAGGTCAGCACGTCGAACCGAGGATCGCCGCCGGGGGGCCAGACGTTGGGGTGATCGAGGAGCCCGTCTCCGTCGGTGTCCTCCCCAGGATCGAGGAGCCCGTCTCCGTCGAGATCCTCCTCTCCGGTCTCCCACAGCAGGTGGGGCTGATCCGCGCGGGGATCGTTGGGCAGGAAGGTGCCCAGCTCGGTCGCGTCCGGCGGGAAGCGGCCGGTGGCGAAGTCCAGCGCCACAGGCCGCCCAAAGTCCGGAGAGCGGGGATCGACGTCGATCAGCAACACCGCGTCGTCGCGGAACGCCCCGGGGCTCAGCACGTCGCCGGCCTGAGCGGCCTGGAGGGCGTCGATGTCCAGCGGAGCGTCGAAGCCCACGGTGATCATGGAGAAGGTGCCGAAGCCCGTCAGCTCGTTCAGGCGCCCGCGGGTCAGCCGCTCTAGCTCGACGTCGGCGTCCTCGGGCAGGTTCAGCCGCAGCCCGGTGGGCGAGGTTGGATCGGGCCGGCTGGCTAGATCGTTGGGGAACGGGATGTCGGGCAGGGGCTGGGCGTCCCAGTCGACCCGGACCACGGGGCCGGTGCCGTCGGGGGTGGCCCGCAGGCCCCGGGGTGCTGCCGCGCAGCCGGCGGCCAGCGTCGCGAGGAACATGCTGCCAAGTGGAGCCCCCTGCATGCCCATCGCGACCTCCGGTGGCCGGCAGGGTACCCTAGGCTAGATCCGATCGGGATCAGGACAGCGCGAGGGACAGGGCAAACCCAGCGATCGCGAACATGTACCAGGCGAACGCAGAGAGGAAGCCCGCCCGCACGACCCGGACCAGCAGGGTCAGGGCGACATAGCCGGTCAGCAGCGCAGCGATCCCTCCGATCGAGAGCTGACCGGCGTCCAACGCGGCCAGATCGGCGCTGCGTAGCTTCAGCAGCAGCCCTCCGCTGATCGCGGGCACGCTCATCAGGAAGGAGAACCGGGCCGCGGTCTCGCGCTCGAGGCCGAGGAACAGGGCCACCGCGATGGTGGTGCCCGAGCGGCTGATCCCCGGGGTGATCGCCAGGCCCTGGGCGATCCCGAGGACCAGGGCGATCCGCCAGGTGAGGGGCACGCTGCGATCGCTGTGATCGAAGCGGCGGGTGGCCAGCAGCAACAGGCCGGTGATCGTGAAGGTGATCGCCAGGGTGGCGGGGGTCGAGAACAGCGCCTCGAACATGTCCTCGAGGCCCAGCCCGATCGCGGCGGTGGGCACCGACGCGAGGATCAACAGCCCCAGCCAGCGCACGCCGGTGCGCTCGAGGAGGGGACCCTCACCGACGATCGGATCGAGGGCGAGCTTGCCGACCCAGCTCCGGTAGAACCACAGCACCGGGATCAGGGTCCCGACGTGGAGCACCAGATCGAAGAGGACCTCGTCGTTACCGATGTCGATGAACTGCTGGAACAGGACGAGGTGACCCGATGAAGAGACCGGAAGAAACTCGGTCAGCCCCTGGATCACGCCCAGGAACAGGGCGCCCCCCAGGCTCGAGATGGTGTCGCTGTCTGCCATCGGACCCCCGTGGATCCCCTCACCATAGGAGGTGCGGGGGCTTCCTGCGGGAGAGGACCGGAGACCGCCTACTCTGGGGAGCGCTCCAGCGAGCGGAGGTAGAGCATCAGGTCGGACAGCTGCCGCTCCGGCATGGGGAAGCCCCGCATGATAGAGCCCGGCTTGCCCTCGAGGATCACCTGGCGGATCTGCTCCTCGGTGGTCGAAGACCAGAAAGCGGGCTTGGAGAAGTCCCGGGGGCGGTTGGGCAGCGCCCGGGCCGCTGGCCCGTCTCCCTGGCCGCTCGGGCCGTGGCAGGTCTGGCACTTGGCCAGGTAGATCGACCTGCCTGCAGGGGCATCTGCGGCGGCGATCCCCAGGGACCAGAACGCGAGCAACGACATGGATCCTCCAGCGGTGGCATATCTAGGTTCCCTGCAGCGTGTAGCCAGTCGGGCGCGCGGTGGCGTCCACGCCGGAGGGGATGGGGCTGGCACGAGGCGGCCTGGGGGTTTAGCCTCCCGGGCTGGAGGAGGGATGTCCCTGCCAGACCGATCGGTCAGGCTCGATCTCTTGACGGTGGTCGGAGGTGGCGCCCTGGGGGTTGTGTTCCTGTGGAGCACCGAGGCCCCACAGAGCGGCTCCGTGTCCTCCGGGGCTCCAGCCTGCCACGCAGAGGCCCGCGGCCTGACCGACGCCGAGGTGTGGGCCACCATGCGCCGGTTCGTGCCCCGGGCGCTGCCCTGCGTCCCCTCCTCGGGGGCGCCCCCCGAGTCCACCCTGCACCTCCGGTTCGAGGTGGCGTGCACCGGAGCGATCGAGCACGTCGAGGTCACCGATCCAGGGGACTGGCCCCGGACCGTGCTCAGCTGTGTGATCGAGCAGATGTCCTCCGCCACTTTCCCCGCCCACGGCCTGGTGGAGGGCGCCGTCGTCGATGTGCCCATCCGAGCCTCCTTCCGGGAGAGAGGGCGGCCCAGCCTGGCTCAGGGCCCGGTGCCGGGGGTGCCCTGAGGGCCCGGTGCTCCGGCCTAGCCGGTGGGCCTGGCCGGTGGGCCTGGCTGGTGGGCCTGGCCGGCGGGCCTGGCTGGTGGGCCTGGCCGGTGGGCCTGGCCGGTGAGCCAGGAAAGGACAACGTCTCTCCCTCACACTTCAGAGATGAGAGCCGATCGACTTGACGCCCTGGGGGGGACTCGCTAGATGAGAGGGGTCTGGTGGCTCCATCCATCTGAACAAGTTCACCTCTGGGTGGATAGCTCAATGGGAGAGCTTCGGCTTTACACGCCGACGGTTGCAGGTTCGAGTCCTGTTCCGCCCATTCGTATCGTCTTGGGGTGGTAGTTAAGTTGGTTATAACGCCGGCCTGTCACGCCGGAGGCCGCGGGTTCGAGTCCCGTCCATCCCGCCATCTTCAAGCCCGCTCGTAAACCACGAGCGGGCTTGTCTGGTCCTTGGGGTACCCTAGGGGCTGATCACGTCTCGATCACTGGTGGATCCAACCCCCGAGCAGACGCGGTCGTGTCAGGGTACAACCCCCGAGCAGACGCGGTCGTGTCAGGGTACAACCCCCGAGCAGACGCGGTCGTGTCAGGGTACAACCCCC
>DRPG01000209.1 GCA_011376105.1 Deltaproteobacteria bacterium | reverse complement strand
GGGCCCGCCCCAGCGCTGCTGAGCGGGTCAGCTCCGGGATCTCGAAGGGCAGCTCGGCGGTCTCGGGATCGAAGGGCTGCAGCCGGCTCTCGTCGTACTCACCCAGCCGGGACAGCTCGGCGAGGGACAGGGTGCGGGACGCGGGCACCAGGATCTGGTGGAACCGGGCGGCGTGCACACCGGCCACCGGTCGCTTGCCGGAGCGGGTGGAGGCAGAGACCAGGCCGGTGTAGTGGGTCTCGATCTCACCGGAGAAGGCCCAGGCCGGCAGCAGCAGCCGCCGTAGCTGCAGCTGCGCCCGGCGCAGATCCCCGGGGTACCACAGCGAGGAGGTGGCGAACGCCTGGAACGCCGCCTGAGCGTCGGCGCCGGTGCGCTCGAACGGGATCATGCCCTCGGGATCCTCGATCGTCTCCGGAGGATCGAAGGTGATCAGCTCGGTCGCGTCTGCCCCACAGAACAGGCAGGCGGGCAGCGGCCGGCCCGGGGAGGCACGCACCGCGCCACCACAGCGTCGACACCGCACCGGGTTGGATCGGGCCGCCTCGCTCACCACAGCCCCCCGATCGTCGAGAACAGCAGCGTCAGCCCCGCGAGGAGCAGCACCACCGCCGCCACCGCCCCGATCACCTTGGGGACGCTGGTGGGCACAGTGCCCACCACCTCGGTGGTCTGGCCGTTCACCAGCAGCTGGATCGGGCCCCCGGGCGAGGGGAACACCGCGATCCACACCGGCAGCAGGACGAGGCGGACCTCCCCCAGATCGCAGCG
The DNA here is from genome assembly GCA_011376105.1 of Deltaproteobacteria bacterium. GTDB lineage: Bacteria > Myxococcota_A > UBA796 > UBA796 > DRPG01. The sequence continues at coordinate 6,175 of DRPG01000209.1, read as the reverse complement.
GGTGCGCCACTGCAGATCCCGGTAGGTGTCGCCCGGCAGGTGGGACGCGCTGATCTCCGCCCCCGCCAGCTCGGTGATCTCGCCCGCCGCGGTCTGGCTCGCGGTGTCGTGATCCACCGTGGGGCGCTCGGCCTCGATGCCCGCGAGCAGGGCCGGGGACCAGGGCATGGCGGCGCCGAGATCGAACGGCTCCAGCGCGTTGGCGTGGGCCTCGGCGAGGCCCACGCTGGCGCTGACCAGGTGATCCCGCCACTGGGAGACGTGGCTGCCCTGGAGCGGGTGCCAATCGGTCTCCCGGACCTGTCGGGTCTTGGTGACGGTCTTGCCTTCGCTGTCGGTGGTGGTGTAGGTCTCGGTCCGGTACCAGTAGATCCCGATCTCGGCCCGGTAGCTGGTGTGGGCCACCGCATCATAGGCGTAGAACGGCACGAACATCGGCCGCAACGCGTCGGGGGTGGAGGCCCGTCGCACCACCTCGGGGGCGAGGTACCGCTGGGCGAGGAAGTCCGACAGGGCCTCGGCGGCGGCCCGACGATCGACCAGGAAGGGCGCGATCCGATCGATGGGCTCAGCCTCGCTCTGGGCGAGGACCAGGGGGCCCTCGCAGAAGGCACACACGGCGGAGATCACCTCGGGGGGCATCTGGACCGTTGCGCCACAGCTGGAGCAGGAGCGAGCTGTCACAGGGGGAGGTTACTCCACCCCCGTCGGCGTTACCAGGGCGGAACCGGAGGTGAACGTGCCCCATCCCCAGGTCGACGCCGTCGCCCGCCGCGCCCAGGAGCGCGTGGCCGACGCCATCGAGCAGCTCAAGGACTACCTGGCCATCCCTGCGATCTCCTGCGAGGCCGAGCACGCCGACGACGTGCGGTGCCTCGCCACGAAGGTCCGCGACGATCTGTCGGCGATGGGGCTGCAGCACGCCCGCGTCCTGGAGCTGGACGACGCCTTGCCGATCGTGGCCGCCGACTGGCTGGGCGCAGGGAGAGACAAGCCCACGGTGCTGATCTACGGGCACCTCGATCTCCAGCCGGTGGCGGGGGAGGAGTGGAGCACGCCCCCCCATGAGGCCACGGTGGTGGGACAGCGCCTGTACGCCCGGGGCTCGGCGGACGACATGGGGGGCTGGGTCTCCCACATGGTCTCCCTAGGGGCCTGGCTGGCTGAGACAGGCACCCTGCCGTGCAACGTCCGGCTGGTGATCGAGGGGGAGGAGGAGATCGGCTCGCCCAACCTCGAGCGCTTCATGGACGCCTACCCTGAGGCGTTCGAGGCCGACGCGATGGTGCTGACTGACTGTGAGAACCCCTCGGATGCGGTGCCCGGCCTCACCGTGAGCCTCCGGGGCCTGCTCGAGGTCGAGCTGCACGTCCGCGCCCTGTCGTCGGACGTGCACTCGGGGCTGTGGGGCGGCATGGTGCCCGACGTCTCCACCTCCCTGATCCTGCTGCTGGCGCGGCTGCTCGACGACGACGGGCGGCTGGCGGTGGGGCGGGTGGAGGTCGACGAGGCGAGGCGGGCGGCGGGGGCCGACGTCCCCCTGACCCCTGAGATCATCCGGGAGGGAGCCCACCTGCTCGAGGGGGTCGAGCCCCTGCCTCTGCGGGGCACGTCCGCGGCGGAGTGGATGTGGTGGCAGCCCGCGATCTCGGTGGTGGCCACCACCCTGCCCACCCCCGCGATCAAGAAGAACGCCCTGCGACAGGAGGCGAGCGCCACCCTGTCGGTCCGCCTTGCCCCGGATCAGACAGCGGAGGAGATGATGGCCGTGCTGCGCTCGGTGCTGCTCACCGATCCCCCCGGTGGGGTCCAGGTCGAGCTACGGGCCGACGGCTGGGCCGGGGAGGGCTGGCTGTACACCCCGAAGGGGCCTGCGTTCGAGGCAGCGGATCGTGCCTATGTCCGCGCCTGGGGCCGTCCCCTGGTCCAGGTGGGGGTGGGGGGCTCGATCCCGTTCGTTGCCCTGTTCGGCCGCCGCTTTGGCGATCTCCCGCTGATCCTCAACGGGGTCATGGATCCGCTGACCACCGCGCACGGGCCCAACGAGTCGATGCACCTCGGGATCTTTGGCAAGGCCGTGCTCGCCAACGTCTACCTGCTCGACGAGCTGGGCGCCCTGGGGCGGGACGGGATCCGCAGCTAGAGGCTCGAGCACGGCCTGGGGCCTAAGCGGGCTCGGTCCAGGGCTGCCCCTGCGGGCCCCGGCCCTGGTGTGTTTGGGCCCCGGTGTGTGCTGAGACCTGATCCGAGACCTGATCCTAGCGCCCCCGGCTGCCGCTGTTGCCCCCGCCGGCACGGCCTCCACCGGTCTCCTTCTTGATGGTGCCCCCGCCGTTGTTCCCGCCGTTGTTCCCGCCGTTGTTCCCGCCGTTGTTCCCGCCCTTCTTCTTCTTCTTCTTCTTGGGCGGGGTGAAGTCCCCGAACATGAGCTGTAGCTCGATCCCCAGGGAGAGGTTGAGGGCGAAGTTCAGGGGGCTGCCGACGGAGGGCTGCAACACCCCGTCGAGATCGGTGTAGAACGTGTTGGAGGGGACCGCGGTCTGCCCGTACAGCTCGAGGCCATACATCCGCACCTTGTCGAGGAACTGACCTTGGATCCTGGCCCGGAGGGGAAAGTAGGGCATCCGGATCGACTCGACGGAGTCTGCACCCTTGAACCGCATGCTGCCGTAGCCCACCTGCCCGCCCACCACGACGTTGAAGGGTAGCTTGTAGGCCAACACCCGGTCGTAGTTCAGCGTGAAGAACAGATCGAGGTAGCGACGACCGATGCCCATGTCGAGGCCCGCGCCGATCCGGTTCTGCTTGTCGATCCCATAGAACCCATCGACCCCGAGCTGCAGATCGTCGCGCACCCGCTCGAGGGTCGAGTAGCGGGGGTCTCCCCGCTCGTCGAGATCGCGCTTGGGCTCCTCGGACTCCTCGTCGCCGGCGAGCTCCCCCTCCTCGATGAAGTCGTACTGGACGATCTTCGAGGGAAAGGCGATGGGATAGTGCCCGGGCACGATGATGGTGCCGATCTTGGGCCCGATCCCCCAGATGTAGGGGTACTCCTTCTTGGCGGCCTCGGCCGGGGCCGTGGCCAGGGATGCCAAGAGAAGGGTGATTCCCAGGGAATGGTGCATGGAGCTCCTCCGCAGGCACCCAATATCCGTGCGTCCACGAGCAGACGAGCTTGCACCGAGCTTCATTCGATGGACGGAGACACAACGTGGCACGCAAGTCCAGCGGCAACGGCACGATGAGAGGTATAGGGAGGCTGCGATGGATCGCAAGGTGGGTGTGGGGTTCGCGGCTGGTGGAGTGCTCGCGGTCATCCTGAGTATGCCCTGGTGGAATCGGGCCGATGTGTTGGTTGTCCCCGCATCATCTTCGGTTGTGCGCCCCCGGGCGTCCCCGGCGGGTCCGCCCCCCCTGCAGCTGGCCCCGGCCCATCGATCCACCCCCGGGGGGCGAACTCAGCCCCTGGGCACGGAGATGCAGCGCGCCCTAGAGCTGGTGGGGGGCTACTCGGGGGAGGGCCTGATCCGCTGTGTGGTGGGGGATCTGCTGCCTGACGGTCCGGTCCAGGGCCTGTCCCGGGGGTATGTGGAGGACGGCCTGCTCACCGGCACCGTCCCAGAGCCCGAGGGCGACGCCCGCATGCGGAGCCTCGACGATCTGGCCAACGACGAGCCCCGCGCCATCGTCCGATGGATCGACGCCTGGCCCGGGGAGGAGGGGCGCTGCGATGTGTTGGTGCCCGAGCTGGTCACCGTCGAGGGGTGGGTGGTGCACGAGGACGGCAGTCCGGTGGTCTCAGGAGAGGTGGGCAACGCCGTGGACGGCACCTGGCCGATCTCCGCCGAGGGGCGGTTCGAGATCGAGTGCTGGCTGGGGACCCGCTGTGCCCTCGCCGCCCGCTCTGCGATCGGAGCCGCCTGGGGGCCGTTCGTGGCCCTGATCCCCGACGGGCCGATGTACGGGATCGAGCTGGTCCTCGAGTCGTCCGAGCCTCAGCAGGATCTGGTGGGCTACCTGCAGGAGCAGGTGGCAGAGCACGAGCGCCTCGCGAGGATGCCCGATCCCCTACAGCTGGCCCTCGCGGACGCCTCGATGCCGTCGATGGCGCGCCCGGTGCTGGAGGGCTGGCTGGAGGAGGAGCACGCCGAGCGGGCCAGCGTCGCAGGGCTGCTGGACGAGCTGCTGCAGCGCTGACGCGGCGACCAGCGGCTGGCCGGGGGCTCAGGCGCTGGAGCTCCTCGGCGGTCGGCGCGACCAGGGGGCTGCGCCCCCGAACGTCGATCACGCGCTCCCCGGACCCCGCGACCGCCGCCAACGCCCGCGGTCGATCAGCTCATCGGACTGACGTCGAGCAGCCGCAGCCCCGGGGCCTCGGACAGGGCGTAGTTCAGCGGCCAGATCGTCGGCGAGAGCACCACCGGCTGACCATAGCGATCCTCGACCACCAGGTAGTCGTTGCGGGACCGCAGCCACTCGAGCCCCCTGGGATCGCCGACGATCCACCGAGCCACGGTGTAGGGGGCCGTCTCCAGCTCCGCCCGGGTGTGGTACTCGTTGAGCAGGCGCACCTTGAGCACCTCGAACTGCAGCAGCCCCACCGCGCCCAGGTAGGGATCGGCCCGGCCGAGGCCCTCGCGGTAGAACAGCTGGATGGTGCCCTCCTGGGACAGCTGGGCCAGCCCGTTGGTCAGGTGCTTGCGCTTGGTTGGATCCTTGAGCCGGATCCGGGCAAAGTGCTCGGGGGCAAACCTCGGGATCCCCTGAAACTCGACCTTCTCACCGACATACAGGGTGTCCCCCAGGCGCAGCTCCCCGGGATCATACAGCCCGACGATGTCGCCGGGCACTGCGTCCTCGACGATGGAGCGCTCGGACGCCATGAAGGTGTGGGGCTTGGACAGGCGCATCTTCTTGCCCGAGCGTGCGACCTCGATCTCCATGTTGCGCTCGAACTGGCCGCTGACCACCCGCATGAACGCGATCCGATCGCGGTGGCGGGGGTTCATGTTGGCCTGGATCTTGAAGATGAAGCCGCTGAAGTCCTCGTCCATCGGGCTGCGATCGCCCTCGACGGTGGGGCGGGGGGTGGGGGCCGGCGCGAGCTCGCCCAGGGCCCGCAGGATCTGGCCGACCCCGAAGTTGGTCATCGCCGAGCCAAAGAAGAACGGGGTGACCTCGCCCGCGAGGTAGGAGGGGATCGACCAGGGATCGCCAGCCTCTTCGACCAGCTCCAGGCTCTCCCGGAGCTCCAGGAGGCGGCGGGCGCCGATCCTCTCCTCGACGCGGGGATCGTCGAGCGGCAGCTCCAGCTCGGGCAGCACCTCGGTGCCCGCGGCGGCCCGATCATAGAGGATCACCTTCTCGCGGACGCGATCGTAGACGCCCGCGAAGTCGCGCCCGTCGCCGATGGGCCAGTTCAGGGCGACGACTCCGATCTCGAGTTGCTGAGACACCTGGTCCATCAGATCCAGGGGATCGAGGCCCGGACGATCGAGCTTGTTCACGAAGGTCATCACCGGCAGCTTGCGCAGGCGACAGACCTCGAACAGCTTCAGGGTGCGGGGCTCGACCCCCTTGGCGTTGTCGATCAGCATCACGGCTGAGTCGACCGCGGCCAGGACCCGGTAGGTGTCCTCGGAGAAGTCGGCGTGACCAGGGGTGTCGAGCAGGTTGAAGCGGCGATCCCCGTGATCGAACTGCAGCACCGAGCTGGTGATCGAGATCCCCTTCTCCTTCTCCATCTCCATCCAGTCCGACAGCGCGTGTCGGGCCGCCTTGCGGGACTTGACCGCGCCCGCGGTGTGCACCGCACCCCCGTACAGCAGCAGCTTCTCCGTGAGGGTGGTCTTGCCCGCGTCGGGGTGGCTGATGATCGCAAAGGTTCGGCGCCTCTCGACCTGGTCGGTCCGGTCCATGGCTCCTCCGGTGGTCGGAGTTAACGTAGGGCGGGAGAGGTGCGCATGGGCGAGCTGGGGTCCGATCCAGTGGATCCACAGAACGATCCGGTCGTGGGTCCGTTTTGTGCGGTCTGGATCCACAGCGGCACGCCCGACGCGTTCGGGCGTGCCGCCGGGTTCGCGCTCCAGAACCCCGGCTATGCGATGCAGGTCGTGCTGATCCTCTCGGAGGCGGGGGTCCGGCTGCTGCGGACGGATCGGCTGTCGCAGCTGCT
>DRPG01000208.1 GCA_011376105.1 Deltaproteobacteria bacterium | reverse complement strand
GGCGTAGCCCTCGTGGCCGCCCTCGGCGCGGTGGCGCTCGCCGATGGGCTGATCGATCCCTCCGGTGTGTACGATCTGGAGGCGACCCGGTGGCTCGATCCCTACCGCAGCGATCTCGGGAGCCGGACGGCGAAGGCGGACGCGGCCCGGGAGGGATCGTACGACGTGCTGTTGTTCGGGACCTCCCGCACCGCCGTCGGGTTCGATCCAGAGGCGGAGGTCTGGGGCGGGGCCCGGGTGTTCAACCTCGGCCTGCGGGGCTCGAACGTCCTCGAGACCGAGCTGCTGATGGACGTGGCCCTGCCCCGGCGATCGCCGTCCGAGATCTGGTTCGTGGTGGATCTGCTGATGTTTGGAGACGGCCGGCGCGTCGGTGCAGACTTCGGGCGGAGCCTGCTGAACACCGATCAGAGCTGGATCGCGTACCATGCCGACAAGCTGTTGGGGCTGCCGTCGGTGCTCGGCTCGGTGCGGACCGTGCGCAACGCCGCCACCGATCGGCTGGGGGGCTACAGCCCCTCGGGGTTCCGCCGGTACGCATATGCACCGGGGGAGTCGCCGCGGGCGGCGTTCCTGCGCTGGCTCGAGCGCTTCGTGGTGAACCCGGCCACCTACGCTCCGTTCTCCTACGATCCGTCCCGGATGGAGCGGTTCGAGGGGATGCTGCAGCGCGCGTCCTCGACCGGCGCCCGCGTGGTGGTGGTGGTGTCTCCGCACCACGCGACGCTGCTGGAGCTACAGCACCGGCTGGGGCTGTGGGGCAGCTCTGAGCGCTTCCGGCGGGATCTGGCGCGGCTCGGCGCTGAGCACGAGGTGTACGACGCCACCGGCTTCGTCGGGGCCCCCGCCGAGCCGCTGCCCGCCGACGCCGACGCCGACGGGATGACCTGGCACTGGGAGGCCTCGCACTTCCGTCACGAGCTCGGGCAGCGGCTGGTGGAGGACATCCGGGGGGGAGTGCTCGACGATCCTGTCCTCCCCATCACCCGGCTACAACCCGACACCATCGAGCCTCACCTCGGCGCGCTGCGGCGGCAGCGGGGGCAGTGGCGCACCGCGAGGGGAGCCGACGAGCAGGTGGTGGGGGCCCTGGTCGACTGTGTGCAGCGCCTGAGGGAGGCGGACGGTCCAGCTCAGATCGTGGCGTTCGGTGCGCTGGGCAACCCAGGGTGTGCCCGGGAGCTGTGAGCCGATCTACGCTCGGTCGGGCGCCGCTACATGCCAAACAAGAAGTTGACCACCTTGCCGACCACCGTGGTGGGGATCTTGGGCCCGTCGTCGACCATCAGCACCACGCAGTCCTCGCCGTCGTCGATCTTCTGCTGGTGGGGCTCTTCTTCATCGGGGCCCCGCACACAGACATCTCCTCGGACGAAGTGACCGACCTCGTCGGTGAAGCCCCCGGCCAGGATCAGCCCCCGCTCGGAGGCGGCGTGGTGGTGGGGCGGGATCGTCAGCCCCGGGCGCATGCTGACCAGGGCCACCGGGCGATCGAGCCTGGACATCGGCAGATCGAACCTGCGGATGCCGGGGACCACGGTGCGGAACTCGATCCGGGACAGCGGCCCGGTGAAGCGGCGCAGCGGGAGCGGGATGTCGAGGGGGCCCTCGGCGGGGGGAGGCGACGGCTGCGGTGGAGGGGGCTGATCGAGGCGCTCGAGCAGGGCCTCGAGGGAGCCCGGCGGGGGGGGCTCAGGGGGGATCCCTGCGAGCAGGGCGCCGCCGAGCGCTTCGAGGTCCGCGCACTCGGCCCGGCAGGCCGGGCACAGGGTGAGGTGGGTCGCCACCAGGACGTCCTCGGCCTCGTCGAGCCCTCCCGCGGTGTATGCGGTGAGGATGTCGTGGGGTGGGTGGTGGTTGGCCATGGGGGCACCGTATCCTGGAGCTGGACGTGGAGCGCGGGGGCGTCCGGGGCTGGGGGCTCTCGTCGCTGTACGGGGGAGCAGGGTCCATGGATCACCACCCATCGTGGCCCGCGCGGGGCCGCGCCGACGCCTGCTGCTGAGGAGCCCGGAGAGCGGCTTTGGCGCCGCAGATCAGCGCTGTTCCGTGCCCGGGTGTGCGGTGGGGGGGCGAGCCGGCCGAGGTGGCGCTATCCTGCCGCGTGTCGGGCGGGTGGCGGAGGCTGAAGGTGCCGGGTCTAGACCGTGTGCGCCACGGGTGGGTGGTGGCGGGGCTGGTGGGGATCGCGATGATCCACCACGCGATGCACTGGGGCTGGTACATCGAGGACGCTGCGATCAGCTTTGCCTACGCCGATCACCTGGCGATGGGCGAGGGGTTGGTCCCGTTCGAGGGGGGCGAGCGGGTGGAGGGCTACTCCAACCCTGCCTGGGTGTTCCTGCTGGCGGTGATCGCGGCCACCGGCCTGGATCTGTTCGAGGCGGTCCGGTGGCTCCAGCCCGTGCTGTGCGCTGGGGTGATCGTCGCGGGCTACCTGGCGGCGCGCGAGGCGCTGCGGGGCAGCGGCTCACCCCATCTAGCCCTGATCGCGCCGACGTTCCTAGCGATCAGCGCCCAGCTCGCCCTGTGGGGCGGCGCTGGCCTCGAGATGTCGCTGATGAGCCTGCTGATCGCCCTGGCCCTGTGGCGCAGCCTGGTCGAGGTGCGGATCGGCGGCTGGCCCTGGTCGGCCCTGCTGTGGGTCGGGGTCTCCCTCTGCCGGCCCGAGGCGATCCTGTATGCGGCGGTGGCGGGCCTCTGTGCGATGGTGGCCCAGCTGCGGACGCAGCGCTCTCTGTGGCCTACATTGAGGTGGTTGCTGACCTTCTTCCTTCCGTTTGGCCTGTATCAGGCCTGGCGTTATGGCTACTTCGCCTGGGAGCTGCCCAACACGTACTATGCCAAGCTCGAGCGTAGACCCCCGCTGCAGCTGCTCGACTGGGACAGTCGCTCGTGGCGCTACACCCGCGGCTTCTTCTACGAGCTGGGGTGGGGGTGGCTGGCGCCGATCTGGCTGCTGGGGGTGATGGGGCCCAGCCGCTGGCGGGCGGCGCTGGGGGGCAGCCTGGTCCTCGGGGTGGCGGTGGGGCTGGCGGGCCTCGGGCTGTCGTGGGCGATCGCGGTGCCCCCGCTCGGGGTGGCGGTGCTGGCGGTGGGGGCTCCCCTGGTGGGGCTAGGCTCGAGGGCGTGGCAGGCCCGGAGCCTCACCTGGCTGCTGTGTGTCGTCGCGCTCGTGTTCGCCTTGATCGCTCAGTGGGACTGGATGCGGGGCTACCGCTGGTACGCCCCGGCGGTGGTGCCCGCCTCGGTGCTGCTACCGCTGGGGATCGCCTCGCTGGGCTCGATCCCGGGGATCGAGGGCACCCGGCGCCGTGCCGTCGAGCTCGTGGCCTCGGTCGGATCGCTGGGGCTGCTGGCGTGGCTCAGCGCGGCTCAGACCCGGGCGCTGGTCGACGAGCCCCAGGTCGGCCCACGGAGCATCCAGGCCCGGGCCCGGCACGTGGGGCGGATCCAGGATCGGCTGGCGTTTGAGGAGCGCTTCGTGGTCCTCGACATCGATCAGGGGGGCTACCTGTTCTGGTCCGACTTCGAGATGATCGACATCATCGGGCTGATCGACGTGCCCTTTGGGCGACACAAGTACCACCGGGGTTTCGTCCACGAGTACCTGTTCGAGGAGGTGAGGCCCCACGTGGTGCACCTGCCCGAGCAGCTGGCGCGCAAGAGCCGGATCCCGAAGGATCCGCAGTGGAGCGCGGACTATGTCCGGCTCGACGATCGCCTCTTTGGCACCCGCCCGTTCTTTGGGCTGTACCTGCGACGGGATCTGTTGGTGGCGGAGTCCTGGGAGCGCGGGGGCCCCGGCGCCTCGTTCGCCGGTGGGGTGACGTTGCATGGACTGGACGTCCCCAGCGAGCCGGCGGTGACCCGGAGGGTGTCTCTGGAGCTGGGGCTGTCCACCACCGGGGCTGCTGGGTTCCGGGTGATCGTGTTCGTGTCCGACGCGGAGGGCGCCCTCCACAGCTGGGAGCTGCCCCCCGGCCACGACTGGCTGACGCCCGACGCCTGGCGTCCCGGCGAGATCATCACCGATCGGTTCGAGCTACAGCTGCCCGACGCGCTCACCCCCGGGACCTACGATCTGGGGGTGGTGTTGCTGGGCGACGACGGCACGGTGCTCGCGGCGTCCGAGCCCTCCCCCGAGCCCCGCCTGGCGGTCGGCGAGATCCGGTTCGAGGGCGCGTTGGTGGTGATGTCCCTCGAAGAGCGGGCGGCGGCGGCGGTGGCCGATCGGGAGGCGGCGGTGGCGGCGGCGGCGGACGGGCGCTGTGCCGAGGCGGAGGCGCTGTGGACACTGTCGCGGCGCCACCGGCCCGGGGATCCCTCGTGGCTGTCGATCCACCAGCCCCCCGTCCACCGGGCGCTGGCCGAGTGCTACGCCCGGGCCTCGGGGACGCTGCCTCCGGGTGAGGCGGTGGCTGCGCTGGTGCGGGCCAGGGAGCTGGATCGCTGGTCCCCCAGCTACCGGGAGCGCGCGTCGGTCCTGGGTGATCAGCTACACGCCGAGGGGCTGGAGGCCCGGGCCTCCGGTGACTGGGAGCTTGCCTACCGGCGCTTCTCCGACGCGGTGCAGGTCGATCGGACCCGATCCTGGTCCCGGCGCTACGCCGAGGAAGCACGGGCACAGCGGCTGGGGATCGATCCAGAGAGCTGGGGCACGGTGGGGTCCCGGGCGGAGCGGTAGCTGGGTCGATCCGGCCGCACGCCGGCGGTCGGGGGGCTCAGGCGCCCTCAGCCACGCTCGAGGCAGGCGCGGTAGCGGCGCTCGACGCTCTCGGCGAACCAGGCGGTGGTGCGATCCGAGGACAGCTTTGGGCTGTCGAGGGCGACGTCGGGCACCCGGGCGTAGGCGGGCTCCTCGCCGGTGCGGGTCCGGTAGGTGGCCTTCAGCGTGTTCCAGGTGCGGGTCTGCTCGAAGCCCTCCTCCTTCTCCAGGGCCACGTCGCGGCGCAGGGTGCGCTCGGACAGCTCGGGCGCGTACATCGCCCGCCAGGCGAGCAGCAGGCCCATGGTCTCTCCGTCGTCGGTGCTGCCCGGGCCGTGGTGCACCATCAGGTCTCCGTCGGGCCGCAGGGGCAGCTCCATCATCTGGGAGAGCTGCTCCTGCAGGGCTGCGTTCCTCGACGCGTACAGGCCTGCGTTGTAGTCTGCGAACCGGTACAGGGGACGATCGTAGCTCGCCGGGTGGGCGAACAGCCTGGCGGTGCCCCAGCGCAGCCCACCGGCCCGGGTGTAGAGCAGATCGCGGACCGTGGCCGCGGGGATCCCGTCGCGCTCCCCCGCGGCCTGGGCCCAGGACACCGAGACCTGCATCGAGCCCGAGGTCCGCACCGGGTTGAGCTGCTCCAGCTGGCCCTCGATCAGCCCCGCGGTGAACGGCAGCGAGGCAGCGTGGCGGCTGTGGTGGAGCACCAGCCCGCGGAACAGCTCGTCGAGCTGGCGCTCGGTGCGGACCTCGGCCAGGCGGGCCTCGAACGAGGCGTCGGCGCCCTCGGCGGTGGGGCCCAGCAGCCAGTCGGTCCCCAGCTCCGCCAGCGGGCCGAGCAGCGACAGCTCAGCGACGATCTGTCTCCGGGCGATCCGGGCCAGCCCGGGCACGGCTGGATCGGCGGAGTAGCCCGACTCCTGCTCAACCACCGCCAGCACCTGACAGACGTGCTCAGCGTCGACGGTGAGGTCTGCGCTCTGCAGCGCCGCGATCAGATCCCGGGCCCACCCGCCAGGATCGTCGACCCCCTCGCGGATGTAGCCCGTGACGGCCTCGACCGGGAGGCCGGGGAGGGGAGGGGGCTCGGGGGCACAGCTGATCAGGGCGACGAAGATGGACAACATGGGGATCCATAAGCTCGGAGTGGGGGAACGCACCAGCGGATCGGCGATCCAGAGCCCCGGATCCCCGCTGGATCCCTGTGGCGATCGGGCTGCCCGCAGCGCCCAGGGGCTCCGATCAGCCCTCGACGCTGCGCATCACGATCAAGACGTCGCGGGTGAGCAGGGCCTCGCTGGCCGCGGGGGTCATCCTCAGCTCCCCGGCCCTGCGGTACCCGACCGCGATCCCCTGGTTGTGCTGCAGGAGGTAGTGGCTCGCCTCCGCGAACGTCTTGCCGTTGAGCTCCCCGGGCAGGCGGATCTGACGCATCATCACGCCCTCGCCCACCCCGAAGATGGAGCCGAAGACGTCGGACAGCCCGGGGAACTGGACGCTCTGGGACAGCATGCCGCCCATGTACTCTCCGGCCACGATCACCTCGTCGACTCCGGCGTTGCGCACGTGGAACACGTTGTCGGCGTTGAGCAGCTCCACGATGGTGTGGACCTCGGGGTTGGTCCGCTCGATCGCCAGGGCGGTCAGGATCGAGCGAGCGTCGACGTCCTGTTGGGCGCGGCCCCCGCGCTCGTCGGCGAGCACCACCGCCACCCGTGCGTGCTTGACCCGGGAGTGCTGCAGCCCCTGCAGGGTGGTAGGATCCTCGTACAGGTAGTGCACGGTGGGGTTGACGATCCGCAGGATGTCCTTGTCTTGCTGCACCACCACGACGTGCATGTCGGGGACGGCCACGGTGATGTCGTGCACGAGGCGCTCGCCGGTCTGGTTCCAGCCACACACGATGACGTGGCCGGTCAGGGTCGACACCATGATGCTCTCTCCCTCATTCTGCTTGGCGTGCTCGATGATGATGGAGGAGACCGTGCCGGTGAGCAGCGCCCAGAACGTCAGCCCGATGAACATGACCACGCCCGCGACCAGCTTGCCACCCGTAGTGATCGGGGAGATGTCGCCGTAACCCACGGTGGTCAGGGTGACGACGCACCACCACAGGCCGTCGCCCAGGGTCTCGAAGCCGTCGTTGTGGCCCTTCTCGAACACCAGGATCCCCACGGTGCCAAACACCAGGGAGAACAACAGGTACACCAAGATGATCTCGTTCTCGACGGTGCGGGACGAGGTCCGGCGGTTCATCGCGTCGACGTACTGCTGCAGGTAGGCCCCGATCCGCACCAGCCGGAGCAGCCGGAACAGCCGCAGCAGGCGCACCGCACGCCCCAGCCGGAAGACCCTAAGGATCGGCAGGACCGCCAACAGGTCGATCCAGTTGCGCCGCACGAAGGTCCACTTGTGTGGAGCGATCCACAGCTTCAGCAGATACTCCACCAGGAAGGTGGAGGTGAAGGACATGTCCAGCCAGAAAAACAAGGTGGGCGCGAAGTCTTCCCCCACCTGGTGATCCAGGACGGAGAGCAGGCCGGTGTGCTCTCCGTCGGGGTGCAACACCTCGAACACCATGATCACCACCGACAAGATGATCAAGAAGAAGATGAAGAACTCGAAGTACGGGTGGTACAGCAGCTCGAACATCCGTCGCTTCAGCGGTGATCCAAGGGCGATCCGCTCGTAGGGCTCGCCCATGTCCCGCTGGACCTCCTCCTCGCGGAAGAAGGGATCTCCAGGCATCTCGTCGTCGAGATCCGTTGGGTGGGGATCGCTCATGGGCCTCGGGCCTCGGGGGTCGGGGGTCGGGGGAACGCAGGGACCCGGGCCCGATCGGGGGCGACGGGGCCATGGGGATGGAGCTGCTTGAGGATCGGGATGTGGATCGCTGTTCCCCGAGCGTACCCCGCCGCCTCCTCCTCGCTCCATGGGGTGGATCGGATCCAGCCCGATCGTCCGGGGGCGCGTCGGGGGGAGCGCGTCGGGGGGAGCGCGTCGGAGGGAGCGCGTCGGAGGGAGCGCGTCGGGGGGACGCCAGCAGACTATGGGATCGTCGATCTGTCCAGGAGGGGGGATGGGCTCGGCTCGTGACGGAGCAGACGACTGGATCGAGCAGCCGGGATCGGCCTCCAACTGGCGGGCCCGGATCGAGGCACACGGGCTGGTCCAGGTCCGCCGGTGGTGGTCTGTACAGCGCTGTGCGGCCGCTGTCGAGGCGATCGAGGCCGCCCGGGGGCGCTGGACGCCCGACTTCGGGGGAGTGCAGTGCTCCCTGGGGCGGGCCTGGTACACTCACCTCGAGACCGATCGTGCAGGCGAGTACTTCGCCAACGCGACCCAGGCCGACGCCCTGGTCGAGTCCGTGATCCCGGGGCTGCAGGCGGAGCTTAGGGGCGCGCTGTCCGAGGCCACGGGGGCGCCCGTGCGGCAGCGCCGGGGGTGGTGCGGGGCGGGGGTGCACATCTTCGAGCCCGGGGGCCGCTGCGCCCGGGTCGGGGGCTCGGTGCACTTCGACTATGAGGGGCTGACCCGCGCTCAGCTGCGGAGCCACGCGCCGGCCTGGTCGATGGTGCTGGTGCTCCAGGCCGCCGCCAGCGGGGGAGGGCTGCGGATCTTCGACGTGGTGTACACCGATCACGTGGAGCCGACCGCGGCGGAGGTCACCGCAGAGCACGTCGACGTCGACTACCAGACCGGCGATCTGGTGGTCTTCGACAGCCACCGGCTGCACTGGATCCAGCCGTTCGGGGGTGATCGAGCCCGGATCAGCGCCACCCTGCACGGGGTGCAGACCCCAGAGGGGTGGGAGTGCTGGTTCTAGCGCGCCGAGCACGGGCTGGGGCCCGAGCGATCCCGATCTGCTGACCCCCGTGGGGCCCGGGGGCTGCTGTGGGGCCCGGGGGCCGCCGTGGGGCCCGGGGGCTGCTGTGGAGCATCTGTGGAGTGCTCGAGGGATCGCCGTGGCCCGATCCTACCCGATCAGGGGCACCAGGTGGTGGTAGTGCTCCTCGGCGAGCATCGGGGCCATGACCCCCAGCCCCTCAGCCCCGGGCCGGACGAAGATCGCGGTCGACTCGACGGTGCGGAAGTTCAGGTTGGGGATCAGATCGAGCCAGCGCTCGTAGGCACGCCGGTTGGCCTCTTCTCCGTCTGGGATCTGCTCGCTCGCCGACCAGATCCGGGCCTGAGCCTCGCCGCCGTCCTCGAGCAGCAGCAGCAGGGTGACGAACGCATACGCGTCTTCCTCGGGATCGGCGTGCTCCGACTCCTCGTCGACGTCGATCACCGTGCCCTCGCACCAGCTCTGGTAGTCCTCGGAGGCCTGCTCTGGGTCTTCGACATACTCCCACAGCCCGAGCTGGGCGTCGGGGAGGGCGGCGACCAGCAGTCCGCAGAGATCCCGCAGCAGGGCAGCCATCGCCTCGGGGCTGTGGCGCCCCGGGGCGTTGCCCACCAGCTCCCGCACCAGCGGGAGCCAGGCCATCGCCGGATCGCGTGGCCAGAACACCTGGATGGCGAACAGCATGTCAGGCTCCGGTGGTGCCGCCCCCGGAGCGGCCCCACGAGCTGCGGCCGCCTCCGCTGGAGGAGCGCCCTGAGCTCGGCCGCAGGGTGCTGGGCTTGGACTGGGACGGGGACAGGGTCGGCCTGCCGCTGGCGGACCTGCGGGTGTTGACCTGCCCGAAGCCCGACGGCTTGCCTCCGCTGAACGAGGTGGCGCGCCGGGTGGGGGTGTAGTCCGGTGGGCTCCGGTAGTGGGTGGGCTGGATCGCAGCATAGCTGGGGCGCCCCCAGCCGAAGTGGCTGAAGAAGAACCAGTGGCTAAGCGGGCTGCCGTAGTAGTAGTGCGGGTAGTGCCCGTAGTAGTTGTGGCTGGTGTGGTAGTGATCGCCGGTCTCGGCCGGCGCGTCTGCCAGCTTCTCCGGCATCGGCGCGGTCTCTCCCTCAGGCGGCGGCGGGGTCTCGATGAAGCCATCGGCGGGCACCAGCTTCACCTCGATCTGTGCGGCCCGGTAGGAGGTGAACAGATCGTTGAGATCGTCGAGTTCCCTGTCGGTGCCGGTGGGGCGCACATAGACGATCTGCTTGACTCCTGCGGCCTCGAGCTGCTGTGCGCTGGGCAGCCTAGCGACGTAGCGGTTGTCGAACAGGGTCTCGTCGTCGAACCTCAGCAGCCGGTTGGCGTCGAGGACATAGGCCGGGGGGGCTGTCTCGGGGCGCGAGTCAGCGAGCTCCTCCAGCTCGGGCAGCACCGCGAGCACGCTCGCGAGGGTGAGGTGCGAGGGCACAACCCCCCTGGGGTGGGGCCAGTTGTCGAACCAGAACACTGGATCGAAGCGGTTGGCCAGGCCCGTGGCGAACCCGACGGCCTGATCGCCGGGCAGATCGATCACCACGATCCGGCCTGGGGGGGCCTCCTCGAACAGGGTGGACAGGCCCCGGCCCTTGAGGATCGCCTGCTCCATCGCCTGGGTCCGGACCGGCCGGATCACGTCGCGCAGCTGCTGGCCGGGGCCGTTGATGGGGCTGGTGGGGGTGTGGGTCAGGGACTGGAACAGGACCGGGCCGTAAAAGGGCTGGTGGGCAGGGTTCTTGGGCATCAGGGTCTCGACCAGGCCGTCGAGCACCGCTGGATCCACCGGATCGCTCGCGGTGCCCTCGAGGATCAGCCCCTGGCCCTCGGCGCCAAAGTCCCACCCGTACTTGCGCTGGGACTCCAGCGCGTCGGCGCGGATGTCGGCGTCGGCGTCGGCGGGGGAGCGGCTGCAGCCCTGTAGCATCGAGGTGCCCATCGCAGCGGAGGCCGCGGACAGGCCCGCCAGCGCGATCAGCGCCGAGCGGCGGTCGAGCTCGGGGCCTCTGCTCGCCAGGGCCCGGCGCCACCACCTCGCCCCCACCAGCTCAGCCTCGTCGTGGGTCTCGAGCTTCTCGAACACGTCGTCTTCACGCCCCATGGAGCTCCCAGAGAAGAGTGGGTTGGCTCGTATACGACGAGCGCGGTGAGTCATTGCACAACAAGTTACTCGACCCCGGGTCCGGGCTCTACCAACACCGCCACCGACAAAGCCTCACCATCGGTCGGGCCCCGCTGCAGGCGACCATAGATCCCAGCGGATCGCCCCGCCACCACCCATGGTCCGAGATTCAAGGACCAGCCATCGGGATCACGGGCGGGGACAAAGCAGCGCTGCACCACAAAGCGCTCGGGGATCGCGTGCTCGATCGCCAGCGCCCACTCGCCGGGCTCGGTGTGGCGGCCCACCACCACCTCCTCCCCCTCCGCGCCGTAGTCGGACTTGAGCACCCACTGCTCCCGCTCGGCCACGATCTGCTCGGGGTGCACCGCGTCGAGCCTGCGGGTCTCGGGGATGTAGCGGTGCAGCAGCTCCCGGTGCTCGGGGCTCAGGCGGGCCTGGAGCTCCCACAGCAAGGCCATGGTGCGCTTGTTCTGGGTCAGCACTGAGCCAAAGGGGTTGAGGATCACACAGCGCCGCGCGTGCTGTGCCGACAGCAGCAGATCGAGCTCGGCGGCCAGGGGGAGGGGATCGTCGAAGGGATCCTCGTCGTCCCACGCGGGCAGGCGCTCAGACCACCAGTCGGTCTTGTAGTGGCGAAACGCCACGGTGATCCGCTCGCCCATCAGGGTCACCGCGCCCGAGGCGTCGCGCCCAAGGTTGAACGGAGAGCCCAGCACCACCGGCCACCCCGTGGCCTCGAGCCACTGGTGCATCAGCTGGACCATGTGGAGATCCTCGGTGAGCTCGGTGGGGTAGATCAGGCCGATCACCCGTGGATGCTCTGGATCGACGACGGTCCTGGCGTAGCCCTCGACGCAGGAGACGAAGTGCTCTTGTAGCCGCGCCGTTGGATCGATCCGGCCGGGGTGATCCTCTACGGCGAGCCGCCCGAGCACCACGGCCTCAGGTTGGCCGGTGGGGGTGTCGCTGTTGAGCTCGCAGACCTTGATCTGCCCGTCCTCGGTCTCGAACACGTCGGCGCGGGCGATCCCGTGCCACCAGGGGAGGCTGGCCTGCCACATCAGCCGCTGGACCGGGGTGAGGCAGAGGAACGAGTCGATCAGCCCAGGATCGTCTTCACAGAGCTCGAACGCGGCCTGGTGGAGCTCCACCGCCGCCACGCCGGCGGCCTCGATCGCCCGTGCGCGCTCGGCGGACAACACCACAGGCTCGGGGCGGAACCGGGGCCGGCCGTCGCACCAGGGATCGGGCACCACGCCGCTCGCGAGCAGGCGGCGGGCGAAGTCGGTGTAGCTCACGGGGCTCCCAGCTTCTCGAGGAAGGATGGCTCGAAGGCGCCGTCGATCCGGATCGAGTATCGAAAGCCGGGATCGGCGAGCACACCGTGCCAGTCATGATCGTTGAACCAGTAGGCCGGGGAGGTGATCACCGTGCGCTCCCCGGTGTCCTCGTCCCAGAGGAACAGGCGCTTGTCGGGGGTGGGGCACAGGGTGAAGAACGTGTCGGGGGCGTCTTGATCGCGGGGATCCCCGTCCCGGTGGATCGTGCCGTGGTCTCCCCCGTGCAGCCCCAGGATCTTGACCGATCCAACCGCACAGAGCGGCAGCGTCCGCACTAGCTGGACGGTGCGGGGGAAGTACAGCTGGGCCTCTCGGGTGAACCGCTTGTTGTGGGTGTTGGCCTTGTCGGCCCAGTCGGTCGAGGGCACCAGCTCGACGTATACCTTCCACGGGAAGTAGACCTGGTGACGGTACTGCAGCCACCGCATCTGCTCCATGGTCAGGGGGATATCACCCTCCTCGCCGTAGCGCACGCCGCGCTCAGGGCCGTGCCGCCCGTCGCCGAGGCTGGCGAGGATCGCCAGCTGGGGATCGGAGAGCCCGGCGATCACCTCGCCGTAATCGGGCAGCGGTGGATCGGGCTCGGACGCGGGCACGATCTGTAGCGAGCGGTGGGATCCACCTGTGTAGCGGTGGGGGACCCGCACCAGGCCCAGGCAGATCTCATCGTGCAGGGACGCGATCGCCCCTACATCGACGAAGGGTGCCAGATCGATCCACGGACGACCACCGATGCCCACGAGCGCCATGACCCTGGACTGTAGTCTCTCGGGTGGAGCGAGCCATGTCTGTAGAGCTTGACAGCGTCCTCGAGCGCGCCGTGGACGCGATCCGTGGGGCGGAGGTCCTGCACATCACGGC
>DRPG01000207.1 GCA_011376105.1 Deltaproteobacteria bacterium | reverse complement strand
GATCACCGCCAGGGCGCTCACCCGCCGCTCCCGGATCATCGACACGATCGACCACAAGATCGGGGGCACCAGGGCAGCCCCCAGCCCATACAGGGGCCCGAGGCGCTCGGCGTCGGTCAGCCAGATCAGGGCGACGGTGGGCAGCGCCACGGTCGCCACCAGCTCAGCGACGGCCCAGCGCCCCTGGTTCGATCCAGTCGGGTTCGCCATGGGTGGGCCCTATCGCGCTGCCCCCCCTAGTGGCCTGAGGTCGGCCCGTTGACGCACCCCGGCGCCCACAATAGCCCCTCAGCTCCGTCGAGCGCTCCCCAGGGGCACCCCACCGGATCCAGATCCCGAGCCAGCCCACATGACCACCGGCCACATCACCGCTACACCCGGCGTCGAGCTGGGGTTCGAGATCTTCGAGGGGCAGGGCCCCACGGTGCTGCTGATCATGGGCCTCGGGGCTCAGATGCTGCTCTGGCCCGATCCCTTCTGCCAGGAGCTCGCGGCTCGGGGCCACCGGGTGATCCGGTTCGACAACCGCGACGTAGGGCTGTCCACCCGCCTCGATCACCTGCCGCCACCTCCCCTGTGGCGGCTGCTCGGGGCAGCGGTGACCCGTCGCCCCGCAGGTGCACCCTACACCCTGCAGGATCTGGCCGACGACGCCGCCGGGCTGATGCAGGGGCTGCAGGTCCGCCGGGCCCACGTGGTGGGGGCCTCGATGGGGGGCATGATCGCCCAGCTCCTGGCGATCCATCACCCCGCGCGGGTGGCGTCGCTGGTCTCGATCATGAGCGCGCCCTCGATCCACCTCGCGGGCTACCCCAGCCCCCGGGCGGCCCGCGCGCTGCTGTCCCGCCCCGCCGATCCCAGCGAGGAGGCCGCGGTGGCACAGATGGTGCGCACCTTCACCACCATCGGCAGCCAGACCTACCCCCCCGATCCTGAGGAGCTCGGCCAGCTCGCCCGAGCCTGCTTCGCCCGGGGCGTGTCCGGCGCCGGCTTCCTCCGCCAGCTCGCAGCGATCCTCGACGCCCCGGATCGACGGGAGGCGCTGGCGCAGGTGAAGATCCCCGCCACGGTGATCCATGGACGCCAGGATCCCCTGGTCCAGCTGCGGGGGGGCGAGCAGACCGCCGCGGCGCTGCCCAACGCTGAGCTGCTGATCCTCGACGACATGGGGCACGATCTCCCCAGGCCCCTGTGGCCCGAGATCCTCGACGCTATCCAGCGCACGATCGCCCGGGGGGTCGCCGACGGCCTATGATGCCCTCGACCGTGGAGGTGTGGATGTCCGATGAGCTCGCAGCGAGGTTTACCGAGGCCCAGGAGCAGGTGAAGACCCTGACCACCCGGCCCTCCAACGAAGACCTGCTCCAGCTGTACGCCCTGTTCAAGCAGGGCACCGTGGGGGACGTACAGGGCAAGCGGCCCGGCATGATGGACTTCAAGGGCCGCGCCAAGCACGACGCCTGGGCCGGCAAGAAGGGGATGACCCAGGCTGAGGCTCAGGAGGGCTACGTCGCTCTGGTGGCCCGGCTGCTCGGTGGCTGAGCGTCCCCGGTTCCACCTCGCGCTCCCCGTCGACGATCTGGCCGCGGCAGAGGCCTTCTATGTGGAGATCCTGGGGGCGGAGGTGGGCCGCGTCGGCGACACATGGATCGATCTCGCCTTCTGGGACCATCAGCTCACCGTCCACCTGATCCCCGGCTCCGCCCCTAGCACACACGTCACCCACCCGGTGGACCACGACGAGATCCCGGTGAGGCACTTCGGTGTGATCCTGCCCCGGGGGGACTGGGAGGCGCTGGCCCAGCGCCTGGCTGAGGCCAGGCTCCCCTTCCTCCTCGAGCCCAGGATCCGCTTCGAGGGAGAGATCGGCGAGCAGGCCACCCTCTTCGTCCAGGATCCAGCTGGGAATGCGCTGGAGTTCAAGTCGTTCAGAGATCCAAGCCAGGTCTTCGCTCGCTGATCGCCCGGGGCCCGGGCCCACCCGTGGGGCGTACCCGGGGCCCGGGCCCACCCGTGGGGTGCGCCCGGGGGCGCGAGACCCCGACATACCCCCGACCGATCCCCGATCGGAGCCGGGCCCGGACCCACCGGGTGACATCTTGTGACGTCCAGATCACCACCGGAGTTTATTAGTGAGCAATCACTAACCCGGAGAAGAGGTGGCACGTCCTCGCCAGGTCTCTGACGAGACGATCCTTGAGATCGCTCGTTCCTGCTTCATCGAGCAGGGTCCCTCTGTCTCTACCACCGTGATCGCCGATCGGCTCGGGATCTCTCAGGCGGCGCTGTTCAAGCGGTTTGGCACCAAGCAGGAGCTGATGTTCGCGGCGCTGCTGCCCCCTGAGAAGCCCGCCTGGATCCAGGCGGTGGAGCAGGGGCCGGACGATCGGGACGCGCTGTTGCAGCTGCAGGAGATCGCCCAGCTGATCTCCGACTTCTTCGACACCCTGATCCCGAGGATCGCGACGTTGAAGGCCAGCGGCTGCGACATGAGGCTGTTGCTGCACAGCCGCTACGAGGTCCCACCGCCCCTACGGGGCGTCGCAGCGCTGACGAGCTGGCTGGCTGCGCTGCAGGCCCAGGGTCGGATCGGCCCCGTCGATCCCCCCACCACCGCCCTGATGCTGTTTGGAGCGCTCCAGGGGCGGGCGTTTTTGTCCCACATCATGGGTGCCCCCGACACGGGTGAGCTCGCCCGCTACCCGACCCAGCTGGTCGAGAACCTGTGGCGCGGCATCGCGCCCAAGGAGGAGCCGTGAACGCCGTGCTGCTGGGGTCCCTCGTCGTCGCCCAGGCGGCCCCTGAGCCGCTGGAGATCTCGACCATCGCGCCCGAGTGGCACGTCGAGGTGAGCGACGAGGCACCGCCGACGGGCCCGTGGTGGGAGGTCTTTGCCGATCCTGCCCTGAGCGAGATCGTCGAGGCGGGGCTGGCCGCGAACCCGGATCTCGAGGCCGCCCAGGGGCGGATCCTCACCGCGAAGGGCGCACGCGTGGTGGCGTTTGCGCCCCTGGTGCCTGGGCTATCGTTCGACGTGAGCACCTCGGGTCAGCCCCTGAGCATCGCGTTCCGCTGCGGCGTCGGAGCGATCGACACCACTGAGTTCTTCGATCCAACCTCCCTGATCGACGCGCTCGT
>DRPG01000206.1 GCA_011376105.1 Deltaproteobacteria bacterium | reverse complement strand
CGAGGTCCCCACCGGAGGCACCGGAGGCACCGGAGACACCGGCGAGGTCCCCACCGGAGGCACCGGAGGCACCGGAGGCACCGGCGACACCGGAGGCACCGGAGGCACCGGAGACACGAGCCCGCCACCCACCGGCGACACGAGCCCGCCACCCACCGGCGACACCGGTCTGGTGGGTGCCGACGCCATCGCTCCGGGTGAGCTGGTGATCAACGAGCTCATCCAGGATCCCAACGCGGTCGACGATGGCGATGGAGAGTGGTTCGAGGTGTACAACGCGTCTGGCCGCACCCTCGATCTCGACGGGCTGATCGTCCGCGATGATGGCGTCGACGGCTTCGTCGTCTCCGGGCCCCTGCCGGTGCCCGCCGGCGGCTACCTCGTCTTCGGGATCAACGCCGATCCCGTCGCCAACGGTGGGGTGAGCATCGACTACGCCTACAGCGGCATGATCCTCGGCAACGCCGACGACGAGATCGTGCTGGAGAACGCGGGCGGGATCATCGACGCGATCGCCTACGACGACGGCGCGACCTTCCCCGATCCCACCGGCGTGAGCACGAGCCTCGATCCCGGCTACCGTGACGCGATCAGCAACGACAACGGCGCCTACTGGTGCCCGGCCTCCTCCGCCTTTGGCGCGGGCGACCACGGGACCCCGGGCACAGGCAATGATCCCTGCATCGCACCCACCGGCGACACCAACGCGCTGCCCACCGGCGACACCAACGCGCTGCCCACCGGCGACACCAACGTGCTGCCCACCGGCGACACCAACGCGCTGCCCACCGGCGACACCAACGTGCTGCCCACCGGCGACACCAACGTGCTGCCCACCGGCGACACCGGGCTCGTCCTCCAGGCCGCGGGGCTCCAGCCCGGGGATCTGGTGATCAACGAGATCATCCAGAACCCCGCGGCGGTGGCCGACGGCAACGGAGAGTGGTTCGAGGTGTACAACGCGTCCGGGCAGACCGTCGACCTCGAGGGCCTGATCGTCCGTGACGACGGCGGAGAGAGCTTCACCGTCACCGGGCCCTTGCTGACACCGGCCGGTGGCTACCTCGTCTTTGGAGTCAACAGCAACCTCGCCACCAACGGGGGTGTCGTGGTCGACTACGACTACAACGGCATGTTCCTCAGCAACGCCGACGACGAGATCGTGCTCGAGGCCCCCGGCGGGGTGGTGATCGACGCGGTCGCCTACGACGGCGTCACCTGGATCGATCCCACCGGCGCGAGCATGAGCCTCGATCCGGGCCACCGCGACGCGATCAGCAACGACAACAGCACCTACTGGTGCGAGGCCACCACCCCCTTCGGAGACGGTGATCTCGGCACCCCCGGCGCAGCCAACGACGCCTGCCCCTAAGCCAGCCCGCCCCGGGGCCCCTGGCTCCGGGGATGTGGTGATCCTCCCGTGGTCTGCAGCGGGGGTGACGCGGACACCAAGGAGAGCGATCTGAGCCTTCGAGGCTGCTGGTCATCGCTCGGTGCCATATCATACCGACCCCATCCTGCTGAGTCCTGACAGGACGAACCAACCCGGAGGTTGTCCTTGCGCGCTGTCCCGATCCTGATGTTGTCCGTCGTCGTCGGCTGCACCGGCGACGCTGATCCAACCAAGACCTCCACCATCGTCGACGAGACCGACGCGGACGCGGACGCGGACGCGGACGCCGACTCCGACGCGGACGCCGACTCCGACGCGGACGCCGACTCCGGCACCACCGACACCGGCCCCACCGACACCGGGCCCACCGGCCCCACCGACACCGGGCCCACCGGCCCCACCGACACCGGGCCCACCGACACCGGCACCGGCGGCACCGAGACCGGGCCCACCGGAGGCACCGGCATCGTGCCGGTCCCTGCTGACCTCATCAACCCCGGGGATCTGGTGATCACCGAGGTGATGCAGAACCCCAGCGCGGTGCTGGACGACTTCGGCGAGTGGTTCGAGGTGTCCAACGTCTCAGGTCGGGATCTTGATCTCGATGGGCTGATCGTCCGCGACGATGGCGTCGACAGCTTCGTCGTCTCCGGGACCCTGCTGGTGCCGGCCGGCAGCCGAGCCGTCTTTGGGGTCGACGCCGATCCAGCGGCCAACGGTGGGGTGTCCGTCAACTACGTCTACGTCTACAGCGCCGACATGAGCCTCGGCAACTCCGACGACGAGATCGTGCTGGAGAACGCAGGTGGGATCATCGACGCGATCGCCTACGACAACGGCGCGACCTTCCCCGATCCCACCGGCGCGAGCATGAGCCTCGATCCCGGCGCCACCGACGCGATCAGCAACGACGACGGCTCCCTGTGGTGCGAGGCCACCACCCCCTTCGGAGACGGTGATCTCGGCACCCCCGGCGCAGCCAACGATCCCTGCTTCGGGATCCCCACCGGCGACACCGGCACCTCCGTCCCCACCGGCGACACCGGCACCTCCGTCCCCACCGGCGACACCGGCACCTCCGTCCCCACCGGCGACACCGGGCTCGTGCTCCAGGCCATCGTCGGCTCGCTCCACCCCACGCGCTGAGCCCGGGCTCAGCAGCGCTACAGCAGCAGCGCTCCGAGCCCGGCGGGCAGCCCCGACGTGACGGGGGGCAGCGGCACTGAGGGCGCGGTCTGGACAAAGACCGCGTCCACCGGATCGCGCTGCAGCTCCTCGAGGGCTGCCCCCAGGGCCTTGGCGGTGTAGGTCGCCTCCACCTCCAGCCCCAGCCCCCGGGCCCGCTCCACCACCGCGAGGATCTCGGGATCGGCGACCCCATACCCACCCCCGCTCCAGCGGTGCACCACCCGCAGCGGACCCAGGGCCTGCTGGTGGCCCAGGCGCCGCAGGGTGCGCCTGCGCAGCGAGGCTCGGCGGGCCCGGTTCATCAGGGTCCGCGGCACGACCCGGACCGCGACCACCTCCGCCCCGAGCCCCCCCAGGGCGAGGCCGATCTGCAGCCCCAGCACGGTGCCACCGGTGCCCATCGCCGCATAGACCCGCGCCGGGGGAGGCAGCAGCCCCTGGGCCACCTGGACCGCCAGCTCCTGGCCTGCCTCCACCCACCCCAGGGTGCCCACCGGGCTCGAGCCCCCGACCGAGACCCGGTAGGGACGCCCGGACGGCTCGAGGCGTGCATACAGCGAGGTCAGCGCAGCACCCGCCCGGAGGGGGTCGAGCAGCGGAGACCAGCTCGCGCAGCTCGCCGCGATCCTCGCTGCGTTGTCGCGGACGTGGGGGCTATCGGGCTGTGGAAACAACAGGGCGTGGGTCTCCAGCCCGAGCGCGTTCCCATACAGGGCCGTCGCCAGGACGTGGTGGGAGCCCACCCCTCCGAAGGTCACCAGGCTCCGGTGGCCGGATCGCAGCGCATCTGCCAGGATCCACCTCAGCTTCCGGATCTTGTTTCCACCATACAGCGCGCCGACCCAGCCCTCGTCCTTGATCCACAGCCGCCCCGCCAGCCCGGGCACCGCCAGGGGCCGGATCGGAGAGGGGCCGCACACGATCTCGAGGGGGTCCATCTGCAGCTTGTGCTCCCTCCAGCCGTTAGCTGGGGGGTCGGAGGCGAGCCAATGGAGTCCAACAACCCATTCCAGGCGTTCGACGCTGCCGGGAATGAAGAAACCGTCGATCACCTCGAGCTGCTGCGGCGGACTCAGCCCTGGTTGTTCCTGATGGCGATCCTCATGCTGCTCGGGGGTGCGCTGACGGGCGTGGTCACCGTGACGATGTTCCTGGGCATGGGCGTGGGGGCCACGCTCCCGGACAGCCCCTTTGGGGCCGGGGGCACGGTGATGGTCCTCGGCCTCGGGCTCCTCTATGGGCTGATGACGTTCGTGTACCTCATCCTGGGCTACTTCCTGCTCCGTCAGGCGACGTCGATCGGGGCGCTGCGCTCGGGGGGTGGGCTGAGCGCTCTAGGGCACGTGTTGAGGTATCAGCTCTTCTTCTGGCGCACCCTCGGGATCGCCACCCTCTCGATGCTCGTCCTGTACTGTGGAGGGCTGTTCACCATGTTCGCCGTGTTTAACTCCATCTCTGGGGATCTATAGCTCGCCCGTGTCCTCCCCTGATCTGAGCGTCCCCAACCGGTTGGCCCTGCGGGTCGGTCGCCGGCTGCTCGAGGCCAGCGACGATCTCGAGCTGTACGCCTGCGGGATCACCGTCCGGGTGGCGGCCGCCCGGGGCGAGCCCCCGGGCTGGCCCAGCGTGCCCCTGAGGCTTGATCCCGAAGCCGAGGGCCCCTGGCCCGCCCCCGCCGAGCTGCACTGTGACTGGGGCACGGGCCAGGCCCTGCTTGGGATCCGGCTGGGGCATGGGCGGACGTCCACCGGGCATGGCCTGGGGATCCGGGTCATCGCAGCCCACACCGGCCGCGAGCTGCTGTGGGTCACCCTGACCCCCCGCCTCCAGGATCAGCCCACAGACGCGGTGATCCCTGTCCCCGGCAGCGCCCACGTCGCCCCCCGACGCTCCGATCCCCCCGGCGCCAGCAGGCTCCTCGGCGCTGAGCTCCAGCAGCGCGCGGAGGCCTCGGGGTTGCCATTCCTCCCCCCCGCCGCGATCGAGCTGTTCCGGATCCGCCTGAGCGACGGGGCCGTGCTGCCCTCCCCCGAAGAGGCGAGCCGCAGGCTGCTGCTGCTGAGCCTGCTGAAGCTGCCCTTCCAGGCCCGGGGCGGCGTCGGTGGCTTCGAGGGGCAGCCCCTGCTCGATCTGCCCGGGCTCTACCGCTCCCCCCCACCGCCCGAGCCCGAGATCCAGGGGATCGCGATCTTGCCCCCCACCCTGCCCCCCGGCAAAGAGGTCCTGGATCAGATCCTCGACCTCCTCGGGGACGGGGCTTTACCGTGGGAGGATCTCACCGCGGCGATCCAGCAGGCCTGGCCCGAGCTGCACCCCGGCACCCGGGCCGCCCTCGCCCAGCTGCCCTCGAGCGTCGGCCTCGCACAGCAGGGCGACGACGGCTCGATCGCGCTGACCCCGGAGGGCTCGGTCTACCTGCTCCGCCACGATCCCCTGGAGCTGTTTGAGCACCTGCACCGCAGCCACCCAGGCCTGCTCGCGATCCTGGTGTGGACCCACGATCGGGGGGCGGCGACGATCGCAGAGCTCCACCCCCGCCTGCGGCGCCTGCTGCGTGCGCCCTGGCGGGATCCAGACCAGACCCGGGCGCGCTGTGACTGGCTGGTGTCCCTCGGGCTGCTGCGGCCCGATCCCGAGGACGCACGCGATCTGCTCCTGACGCCCCCGGGCCTCCAGATCCTCCGCGATCACCACGAAGAGGCCGCGATCCTGCGGGCTGAGCTGGCCCGGCTGGAGCCCGGCCCACCAGGGACCGCCGCTCCGCTCCCGGGGGCTCCTGTCCCCGAGCCGAGCCCACAGCCCCCGAGCCCACAGCCCCCGAGCCCACCCCGGGGGCCGGGGCGCATCGCCGGAGCCCACCTCTGGGATCTGCCCCCCGGGCCCGCCGGGGCCGCTCCAGCCCCCCCCGGGGCCGCTCCAGCCCCCCCCGGGCCCGCCGGGGCCGCTCCAGCCCCCCCTGGGCCCGCCGGGGCGCCGGATCTAGGCCCCGAGCCGCCTCTAGAGCCGCTCATGGCAGAGCCTCCGCCGCTGCAGGCGATCGCTGAGCAGATCGAGCGCGTCGGCCTGGTCCTCCCCACGGCGCTGCCCGCTCAGCTCGCCGCGGCGCTGGCCACCGGCAAGCACCTGCTGCTGGTCGGTCCCCCTGGCACGGGCAAGACGGCCCTGGCCCGGGCGATCGCCGCCGCCGCCGAGGGCAGCCGGGCGTGTCGGGGGCTGCACATCGCCACCGCCAGCGCCGACTGGACCACCTTCGACACCATCGGTGGCTACGCCCTGACCCGCGATCGCACGCTGACCTTCCGGCCCGGGTGCTTCCTGGTGGCGCTAGAGCGGGGGCAATGGCTGCTGGTGGACGAGCTCAACCGAGCCGACGTGGATCGGGCCTTCGGGGAGTTGATGACGGTCCTGTCGGGCACCCCCACCGACACCGCCTACCAGCTCGACGACGGGACCACGATCTCGATCGGGCCCAAGGGATCGACCCACCCCGTCCCGTCCGGGTTTCGGGTGCTGGCCACGATGAACACCTGGGACAAGACCTCGTTGTTCAGGCTATCGTTCGCGCTGCAGCGACGCTTTGCGGTGATCCCGGTGGGGCTCCCGGCGGAGGAGGAGTACCACCGCCTGCTGCGGCACGGCGCAGGAGCCCCTGGCGAGCTGCCCCCCCTCGACGAGGAGCAGCTGCAGCCCGTGCTACAGCTGTTCTCGTCCGACGGGCTGCTGGCTCACCGCGCCCTGGGGCCCGCCGTCGCCCTGGACGTCGTGCGCTACCTGCGCCGGCGCCGGGCCCCCGGAGAGGCGCTGGCCGAGGCGTTCGCCTTCTTCGTCCTGCCTCAGCTCGAGGGGCTTGAGCGCCCCGCGGTCCACGAGATCCGTGGGCTGCTCCGGGTCGCGCTCAGGGAGCACGAGGAGGCCCACAGCGCCCTGGACGCTCAGCTGATGGAGCTGTTTCCGTTGGTGTCGTGGCTCGATCCATGACCGCACCGACCGGTGAGGACTGGGAGGCTGAGCTCGAGTCGTCCTTCCCCGGCTACCTGCTGCCCCACGCGTTCCACCGCCAGATCGGCGAGGCCGAGGCGAGCCGATTCCTCCACCGGCTCTCGGGCCGCCCCCACGAGCTGGCCCTGGTCCGGGGGGCCTCGCTGATCAGCGGCCACCTGCCACAGCTGATCGCGCTGACGGAGGGGACCACCCGGCTGGCGAGGCGCCTGCCCTCCCACAGCCGGATCGAGCGCAGGCTGTGGGAGGGAGGCTATGCAGGCCGGCTGGACGTCCGGGCCACCCTGGCCCGGCAGCTGCGTGGCGCCCCGGGTCGGTTCGAGACCCGGCAGCGACACCGGCGCTTCGATCGTCCCGAGAACCTGCTGCTCCGCTCGGTCCTCCAGCGACTGATCGAGGTCCTGGGGGAGCTGATCCGGGCGGGCGTCCTGTCCGAGCGGGGCTGGGGAGCCGACGCAGCCCGGGTGTTGGTCCAGCTGCGGCACCTGGTGGCCCGGACCCGGCTGCAGCGGATCGAGGTCCGGCCCGTCGATGCCCACCAGCGAGACGCCGCCCGCCTCGCCCCGGATCCGGTGTATGGCCTGGCCCTGCGCTGGCACCGGCTCCTGGCGGACACCCTCGAGGATCCGGATCCAGCCCGGCTATCGGCGCTGCTGGCCCGGGGTGCGCTGGCGCCGCTGTCCGCCGACACGCGCTTCGAGCTGGCGGTGCTGCTGCGCCTGATCCGCGCCCTGCACGGGGCGCTGCTAGCCCGGGATCCAGGCTGGCGGCTGACGCGGGCCTGTGTGATGCCCACCCGCCGGGACGTGGCGGCGCTGGAGCACCCCGACGGCTCGAGGATCCGGCTGTTCTTCAACCAGACGGTGCTGGAGAGCAGCGGGCCCCGGGGCGCCTCCTTGGGGCACTACCTCGGCCACCGGGGCCGCCCCAGGCCCGACGTCACCGTCCTGATCGAGGCGCCCGGTGCTCCGGTGCGGGCGGTGGTGCTGGAGGCCAAGCACACCCAAGATCTCACCTATGTGCGCCAGGGCTTCGACGAGGCGGCCCTGTACCGCTGGGAGTACCGACAGTGGATGATCGGCTGGCCCCAGGCCGCGGTGGTCACCTCTGCCGCGGTGCCCGGCCAGGTCCGCGTCGGCGACGAGGTCTGCGCCCTGGGCTGGGATGGTTGGGTGCCCGAGGCCTTCATCGAGGGGATCCTCGACGGGCTGTGAGCTACCCCAGCACCAGCGGCACCGCCGCCACGGCGAGCACGAGCCACACCCCCAGGCGGAACCGATCCTCGTCCACCCGGGCGTGCAGCAGCTCCCCCAGGCCGATCCCCAGCGACATCGGGATCAGCAGCAGGGTGGTGCGCAGCAGCGACTCCTCCGTGAGCTGCCCCCGCGCCACGAAGAACCCGATCAGCACCAGGTT
Source organism: Deltaproteobacteria bacterium (assembly GCA_011376105.1). Lineage (GTDB taxonomy): Bacteria > Myxococcota_A > UBA796 > UBA796 > DRPG01. Next base: position 4,632 of record DRPG01000206.1, on the reverse strand, counting down.
GAGGATCAGCCACACCGTGGTCAGGGTGGTGCGGAACGTGCCCCGATCCAGGGGCTGGCGTCCTAGGGCCCACACCAGCAGCGGCCCCCCCGTCGCATAGATCCCATGGACCACCCCCGCGGCCACCAGGGCCCCGACCGAGGCCCAGCGGGGCGGCGTGACGACCTCAGCCGAGGATCGGAGGAGCTCACGGATCGCCAGCGACAGCACCAGCACTCCGAGCGCAGGCCGGAGCCACGGACGATCGGACGCCCCCACCAGCGCCCCACCGACGACCAGCCCCAGCCCCATCAGGGGCAGCACCCGCCGCAGCAGCAGCCCCCAGGCGATCCGGCGGTGGTGGCGGGCTACGATGTAGCTCGTCTGCACCACCGACAGGGGGATCAGCACCGGGATCAGCTCGGGGACAGACCACACCGAGGCCCCCAGGGTGACGCAGACCAGCATCGAGCCAAAGCCGATGGCGGTCTGGATCGCGACGGCCAGCACCACCACCACCGCCAGGTACGCCAGGGCGGGGCTGAGGAGCTCGGAGGGCAGGTTCACAGAGGCTCCAGGAGCAGGAGAGGAGGCCATGGCTCGTAGCCCGTCGGCCCCCTCCCCCGCCCGACGTCGCCCACGCCGACCTGCCCGTGACAGATCTGGACATGGCTCGTAGCCCGTCGGCCCCCTCCCCCGCCCCCAGGGATCCATCGCGCCCCCAGCCCCGGCGCAGCGACGGTCTCCTCGCGCTGCGGTCTATTGGCGACCGCCCCCAGGGATCCATCGCACCCCCAGCCCCGGCGCGGCCCCCACAGCTGCAGCCCGCACATCCAGGCCCGATCAGGCCCGATCGGCCCCAGGGTCAGCGCCCGAGCAGCTGGTGGTGGTGCACAAAGTAGATCTCCCGTAGCAGGAACGGGATCTGGGTGCGGAGGCTGCGGTACCGGGAGCCCGGGGTCGGCGAGGTCGTCGCGTCGATCCCGAGCCCCCGGGCCACCCGGGACGCGCGGTACAGGTGGAGCGGATCGCTGACCAGCACCGCGGACGACCAGCCCTGTGCCTGCATCAGCTGCTGGGCCCCGATCAGGTTCTCGTGGGTGGTGCGCGACCAGGTCTCGATCTGCACCTGTGTGGCGGGCACGCCCTGGGCCAGGACGTAGCTTCGGCCGACCTCGGACTCCGCCAGGGTGTCGCCGTCTCCGATCCCTCCGGTGAGGATCAGCGCCGGTGCGATCCCACGCTTCCACAGCTCGACGCCATGATCCAGCCTCGCGGCGAACACCGGCGAGGGCTGGCCACCGGACACCGCCGCCCCAAGCACGATCACCACGTCTGAGGGGACCGCACGATCGAACGCCCCCACCCACGAGATGCTCACCGCGATCCAGCCGATCCTCAGCCCCACCAGCACGAGGGCAGCCCCGATCCACCCGATCTGACCCACCCGGCACCGTGGGTTACGGAGCCGCTCCCTGGAGGATTGCATGCACGGACTCCTTGTCCTGGCCGTCCTGGCCCCGTCCGCCTCCGCCAAGCGGACCAACGTGACGAAGCTGCTCGACGAGATCGTCAAGCTCACCGAGGCTCAGCGGTTCGACAAGTGCCTTGAGCGGGTCGATGTGGGCCTCGCTGAGCCGAGGGCCACCGACGAGCAGCGCGACGAGTTGGCCATGTTCGCCTACCACTGTGCCGTCGCCGGTGGTGATCTGGCCCGCGCCAACCAGTCCCGCCCCGCCGATCCCCAACCCGGGGAGACCATCCAGCATGCCTACCTGCACCTGAACGCAGGGCAGCCCGCCGAGGCCCAGGCGCTGGTCGAGGGCCTGTCGGGGCTGACCGATCCCCTGCAGCACGAGGTCACCGAGATCCTGGCCCAGGCCGCGGCGCTCCAGGATCAGCTCGACAAGGCCCTCTCCATCAGCGCCGGCGCCGATCTCAGCCCCAGCGCCCGGGCGGTGATCGCCGAGGCGCTGCTGAGCCACCACCGTGCGGCTGAGGCCCTGACGCTGCTGGTCGGCACCTGCGAGGCCCTCGAGGGGAAGGTGGCTGAGGCCTGTGGGCGCTTGGCCCCGATCGCGCAGCGTGCCGTCGCTGAGCAGGAGGCGCCCCAACCCGAGGGCGCCCCCGCGATCCCCCCCACCGCGGTGCACCGGGTGGACTACGCCACGGCCCAGGGCGCGTTCGCCGGCGGCAACGCGTTCGTGCTCCGCAGCGACGGGGAGCTGCTAGCGCTGACGGCGCTGCACCTGTTCGGCCCCAGGATGGGCCACCCAGAGCAGCTCGCCAGCGAGGATCTCCCTGAGCGGATCGATCGGATCTTGTTCCCCCACGACGCGGTGCTCAGGCCATGGGAGGCCTCCGACGCGCTCGTGCTGCCCGATGCCGAGGTCACCGAGCAGATGGGCACCGGAGATCTGGCTGCGTTCGAGCTGATCAACGATCCCGCGATCGCGTCCGAGGCGCTGGAGCCATCCACCGAGGCGCCTCAGGAGGAGCAGCAGGTGTGGCTGGTGGCGCCTGGTCAGCACGAGGCTGAGCCGACCCGGCGGCTCCACGCGGCTCGGATCCGCAGCATCGCCGCGGACTCGATGATCGAGTTCCGCTTCGAGGAGCCCATCCAGCTCTCCGGCATCAGCGGAGCCCCCCTGCTCGACGCGTCCGGCCGGGTGATCGGGATGAGCCTGGGGGGCGGCATGGCCGGCCCCCAGTACGTCGGCCTGGCCATCCCGGTGGCCGTGATCCAGGATCACCTCGACGCCGCGGGGCGGTGACCCGCCGCGCCCCACGGGGGACGCATCCACAGCCTACAAGAGATTCCCCCACGGATCGCTGCAGCCCGCGCTACGCTCCAGGCAGCTGAGCCGCGAGGTCGTCCAGCTCTCGCCCCGACCGAGGCAGGCCAGCCCCCAAGAGGAGGCAGCTCGGATGTGGCTGACGTGGGCAGTAGCATGCACCAGACCGATCCCTCAGGGGGTGACCCCAGGCCAGGGGCCCCCCCGGGCCACCGTCGAGATCCTCGATCCAGAAGAGCCAGGGGTGTATCTAGCGAAACGGCTGGTCGTCGCCGGGACCGGGCCCACCTCAGCCACGGTGGTGATCGACGACGGAGAGCAGCGACGCGAGCTCGTCTTCCCGGGCAGCCGCACCGATCACGATCTCCCGTTGCTCGGGCTGCTCGGGGGGATCCCGCACACGATCACCCTCACCCTCACCGCTGAGGATGGGCAGCAGCAGCAGCATGTCTGCTCCGTCACCCCTGAGCTGCCGGAGCTGGTGCTGCCCCACACCGAGATCCTGGCCCACGAGCCCGGGCGCATGGTGCCTGGCTACACCCTGATCCCGGGCCGGGGCGAGGGCCTGCCCCACCTGATCGTGGCCTATGACGAGCGGGGCCGCAGCCGGCTGATCCATGAGCTGGAGGGGCGGGTGTTCGCCGTGAGCCAGCGCCCCGACGGGACGCTGCGCGCCCTGATCGCCTCGGTGGCCACCGCCTTCGATCCTCTGGGCCGGCGCCTCGGGCGCTGGGCCGCGGCCGACAGCCCCGAGAGCCTCGTCGGGGGTACAACCTCGATCGTGGGGATCGAGACGATGCACCACGAGCTCGTCCCCCTCGACGATGGATCGTTCTGGGCCCTCACCCCCGAGCAGCTCGAGGTCGACGCCTACCCGATCTCGGAGGCCCGCCCCCGGACCTTCGCTCCAGCCAGCATCATGGGAGACACCGCGATCCATGTGGCCGAAGACGGCACACTGCTGGACTCGATCGCGCTGTCTGATCTGCTGCCGACCACCCGGATCGGCTACGGCAGCCTCACCCCCGACGAGCGCGGCCTGGACTGGAGCCACGCCAACGCCGTCTGGCCCCTGCCCGAAGAGGACGCGATCCTGATCAGCTCCAGGCACCTAGACACGATCGTCAAGGTCGATCTCACCACCCGCGAGCCCGTCTGGATCCTCGCCCCCCACGAGGGGTGGCCCGAGAGCCACCTGCCGTACCTCCTCGATCCCCCGGAGTCAGAGGAGGTCCCCTTCGAGTGGGCGTTTCACCAGCACGCTCCGATGATGCAGGGGGATCGGATCCTGGTGTTCGACAACGGGAACTTCGGGCGCCGCACCCCCTACGTCCGCCGCCCGAAGTCCGAGGACTACTCCCGCCTGGTCGAGTTCACCATCGACGAAGCGGCGATGAGCCTCGAGCAGACGTTCTCCTGGGGGGAGCAGCTCCAGCACCCGTTGTACAGCGTGGCCCTGGGCAACGCCGACTACCTCGACAACGGCAACATCCTGGGCACCTTCTCGTACCTGCACGAGGAAGACGGCGTCCCCAACCCGGTCCTGGGGCGCGCCCCGCGCTCGATGCGGGTGGTGGAGATCGATCGGACCACGGGGGAGCCGGTCTGGGAGCTGAGCCTGTACGCCGGCGAAGACGAGAGCCCCGAAGGCTGGTACGGCGATCGGGGCGTCCGGGTACGATCCCTGTATGGCGACAACGTGATCGAGCGGATCCTGCCCTGAGGCACCCACATCGGGAGCGTCGGGCTGCGGGCTGCGGGCTGCGGGCTGCGGGGGGCTGCCTGGCCTGGCCCAGTCGCCCGGGCTACCGCACCTCCCAGGCCTGGAGGAACGGCTCGAGGTTCCCCCTGAGCACGT
>DRPG01000205.1 GCA_011376105.1 Deltaproteobacteria bacterium | reverse complement strand
TCCCGGATCCCCCGGATGTCGGGACGCCCGTCCACGAACGCGGCCTGGACCTCGTGCTCAGGGCCCAGCGGGAACTCCTGGCGCACGAAGATCCAGGGGCCTCCCGGATCCTGCGCCACCAGCCCCCGGCTGAAGCGATCCAGGCCCCGATCCACCAGGTGGACCCGCAGGGTCTGCTCGATCAGCGCTGCGGGATCGGGCACCACCGCGGCCCCGTCGGGGATCAGGCGATCGCCGACGAGGTAGCCCGTCAGGGTGCTCCGACCCTCATCGAAGCAGGGATCCGGCTCCGCGGCGCCGGACCACGACGCGTGGCGGGTCCCGCCGATCTGGAACCGGTGCCAGCCGTGTTCTTCGGGCAGCTTGCCCTTGATCTCGAAGGTCCGATCCCGATCGACGAGGCGACGTCCCCCGACCCAGGGGAGCACCCGCTCCTTGGGTATGTCCTGCAGTAGATCCTGCCAGCCCATGGCTCACCTCCCCCCGTGCGGCCCCCTGCCCGGGGATCAAGCCCAGACGGGCTTGGCGAGCAGGGGGGTCTGCAGGATGGACTGCACCAGGTCGGCCCGGGGTGTGACCGCCTGGCTGCCCTGAGCTGCTCCGACCGGCGTCGACGCGATCAGATCCCGCAGGACCCGGGTCACACCGTACGCGTCACTGAACATCTCCTCGTCGATCCGGAAGCAGGGGATCTCCAGGCGAGCCGCCGTCTCCTCGACCGCGGTGCCCCGGCTGCCCCAGGAGCCGATGACCTCCAGCAGCCCGAAGGCCACCGGGTTCAGGCCGCTCTTGATCACGGGCTCGACGAACGAGCCACGGCCATCGGCCTGGTCACCGACGAACAGGAACAGCACGTCCTCCCCGGGCAGGGGCTGGTGGTGCTGGAGCGCCCGCACTCCGGCACCGTACGTCGTGCCGCCTCCGGCCTTGTGGCCCCTGAAGGCGTGCTCGACCCCCGCAGCTGATGCATGTCGGATCCGGATCTCGGTGCCGGTGGTGTTGAAGATCGAGACGTGCAACCGATCCAGCGGGAAGCCCTGGAGGAAGCGTGCGAGGTAGGACTGAGCCCGCCCGATCGCTCCATCCATGGAGCCCGACTTGTCGACCATCACGTACACACGAAGATCCTGGGTGACCTCCTCGAAGGCCTTCTGGACGGCCTTGTCTGCGGCTTCCTGGAGCACGTCCGCGGTGGCCTTGTGGCGCACCCGACGCGCGATGTTCGCGGCCCGCTGATCCTCGGCCTCTTGGGTCGCAGCCTTCCAGCGCTCGGCGATCGCCGGGATCCGGAGCAGGCCGAGATCCTCGAGGGTGGGGGTCAGGATGACGAGATCGGTGTTCGACAGAGAGCCTGCCTCCACCGCAGCCGCCACCACCGCCCGGGTCATCCCCACGCTGTCGGGCAGCAGCCCGACGATGCGCTTCCAGCTGGGACGGGTATCCATGATCCGCTGGCAGATCTCGGCCTCGGACAGCGCCTCCCAGCGCTCGGCTGCGCGGACCTCGGTCCCGATGGCCATCGTGCGACGCCCGTCAGCGGCCTGCTTCTGCCTCCACCGCAGCACCTCGAAGAACCGCGGCGTGTCCGGGCGGTACCCGGAGCGCTGCGCGAGGCGCATCACGGTGGTGCGGTAGCCCGCCTTCACCAACCCCTCGAGCATGGGCAGGTTGTGCTCCCGGTGCCGCAGCCACTTCTCCACGGCCTTGGGCCACCGACCCAGCGCGGGCTTCCGCACAGAGCGGGTGAAGCCCAGCTCGCGGTTGATGGCGGCGATCCCGGGCAGCGACAGCAGCTCCCCGACCCGGAGCAACAGCTTCGGGTTCAGATCGCGCCGATCGTTGCGCCGCAGCAGACACATCGCCTCGCCCACGTCGCGGAAGTCGTCGTCGAAGAACAGCACCTCGCCATCGTCGCTCCGGACCGGAGCGCCGGAGCGCTCCTGCACGAGCATGAACGCAGCCAGCACGACCTTCAGATCCCGGTGCTCCCTGGCGAACGCAAAGCTCGCCCAGCGGGCCGCGAACTCGTTGTCGAGCGTGTAGACCTCGGCCACCTGCCGGTACAGCCACACCGCCACCTCGGGGTACAGCCCCGGCTTGCGGTACTCACCCAGGATCCGATCGCCCTCGCGGATCTTGTTGTCTCCGCCGAGGAGCCCGACCCGCTGCCGGAGCGTCTTCTTCCCCTGCTTGGTCAGGCGGAACACGATCTTGGACTCTCCCTCGAGCTTCCAGGTGACGGGCTCCCAGCGGGTCCCCGTCGCCGATCCCCGGCGCTCGGTGACCATGCCGGGCCGGTTGTGGACCATGTGATCGGTCCAGGTGGTGACAGCAGCCACGATGCGCTCTGCGGGACCAAGGGCCTCGACACGCGCCGGATCGACCGCGTCCATGGCTCACCTCGCGTTGTGGGGGTGGGTGTAGATCCCGCACGGTGGGCGGGACGAGGGAGGGGCCCCGCGCAGCGGCGGGACGGGGGAGTGCGAAGGAGAGGAGTCGAACCTCTTTTGCGCTTGTGAGCCCGGACGACTGGATCGACGCGCGATCCGAGGGTAGAGGCTGATTGTGCTTTATTGCACGAGGATTACGGCCTCGCTTGGCACCGTGCCAACCTTCGCAGAGTGAGGACGGGAGGAGTCGAACCTCCAAACGCTTGTGAGCTCTCCATGTTGGGCAGAAAGATCGGCCCGAGTTGTGGAGCTGATTGCATCAGGCTTTCGCCGACAGAGAATCATTCTGTTGCCCGTACCGACAGGCTACGTCCTCAGAGATATCTGTGTCTGTACGCTCGTCCGTGCCTGTTCACCCCTGGGGTGGAGGGAGCGGTTGCATCGGAAGGACCCAAGCCTCAACGTCGCCTGTGCGCTCGCCTCGGGCGGGCTTACTGGGCTCGAGGGGGGGGGTACCCTCGACCAGCCCTGCGCCTCTACCGTTGGGCCACACCCCAACGAGAACACCGATAAGGAAACCAACAAGAGCGGAGATGGCGGGAATCGAACCCGCTACTTCAGGATAACGCTTGTGAGCTCGAGAGGGATGGACCGACGAGCGATCCGAGGCCAAGAGCTTGATTTGTTACTACAGTCCTGCGCTCTACCAATGAGCTACATCCCCATGAAGAAAGAGATCCATCGCAAAATTTCGTTGTG
>DRPG01000204.1 GCA_011376105.1 Deltaproteobacteria bacterium | reverse complement strand
GTGTCGGCGTCGGCGTCGGCGTCGGCGTCGGCGTCGGCGTCGGCGTCGGCGTCGGCGTCGGCGTCGGCGTCGGCGTCGGCGTCGGCGTCGGTGTTGGAGGGCTTGGGATCGTCTGGAGCCCCACAGGTGATGAGGGTGAGCAGGAAGCAGCGCATGGACAGAGTGTACCGGAGCCCCGGGTTCCGGCGGGGGAGCGGACAGGGAGCAACGATCCTGGGCCGATCCGGGGCCCGATCCGCCCGGGGGTGGGTCGGGGCGGCCTGGGCGCGCGGTGCCCCTGCGTCGATCGACGGGGGTGAGGGCGAAGGACAGGAGCGTGGGTGTGGCCACAGGACCACCGCGGCGGGGGCGCAGGGCTCGCCTCGAGCGGTGTGGGGCCGGTGTCCGCTGTGGTGCCCGTCAGCTCAGCTCAGCTCAGCTCAGCTCAGCCGACGGCGTCGATCACCCGGCTGGCCAGCTCCATGTCGTCGAGGACACAGGAGGCCGCAGCGATCCACAGCTGCTGATCGGTGGGGGACAGCTCCTCCCAGAGGTCCTCGGCACCTGGAGCGCCGGACCTGGACGCGAGGCGCCGGTGGTGCTCGTGGAAGGCTCTAGCGATCGCTTCGGCTGCGTTTCGACGCTCTTCTGGGCTCACGGTGCGTCCGGGATGGTGATGTGGCCTGTCCTCGGATCGATCTTGGCGTGGGTTGAGCCGGGAGCTCCGGCGGTCGCTCACCCTGAGGAGGCCTCGGGCGCCCGACCGCCGGAGCGGCCTCGGGGGGTGGGCGTTGGTGCCCCCCGCTGCGTGGGCCCTGTATGGGCGTGGTGCCTGTCCTGGGGGTCACAGGAGGGTGACAGCGCAGCGGGGCCACAGGAGCCGCAGGGGCCACGAGAGCTACAGGGGTAGCTCATGCTGGGCCTGGTTCTCCTCAGCGTCGGCGGTGTCTGCCTGGAGCGCCTCACCGATCACCCGATCGGTGACGTGGGCGAGGTAGTCATACAGGGGCTGCCGTAGGGCGACGAACAGGGGCCACAGGGTGCCATCGACGAAGGGGCGCGGGACCCGCAGCATCACCGACTGGCGCTGCTGGCGGGTGTAGCGGAACGGCTGCAGCCCGTACCTCCGGCACAGCGCCAGGAACAGCTTGCGCTCCCAGGGGTCTGTGAGGGAGAACTTCCACTCGATCGGAGGGTGAGCCTCGGTGATCTCGGTGAGCTTGTCGCGGATCAGCGTCTGAGACCGCTCGGGGCTCCCGGCCGGGCCTGAGAGCCCAGCGTGCTTGGCCTCGATCTCCTCGAGGCGCTCGATCAGGGTGCGCTCGTCCACGGGACTCCCCGAGATGGTGGAGAGGTTCTACCGGGGAGCTGCCTGATCCGCAAGCTGGCCAGAGCGGGTGGTTACGAGGCCTAGATCCGGTGGCCTTCGGGGTGCACCATGGATCGGGGCGCCCAGGGCCCGCTCGGGCGCACGGTCGCCGGGCGACGGAGCGGGTCGGATCGCCGGATCATGGATCCCCTCGTGCAGCGGCTCGTCCGCCGCGTCGGGGTGGCGGATCACCTCGGCGTCGGCGGGCGCATCGTCCCTGCGGCTAGCGGGGCCCCGCGTCGTCGCCCGGGGCCGGCTAGCGATCGTGCGGCCCGGGGTCTGGGCCAGCCCGCTATCCTGGTGCGTCACCCCGGGGAGCGTCCATGGTCAGATCCGAGGTCCAGCTGCTTGAAGAGGCCCTCGAGGGAGAGGTCGAGCACCTCAAGGCCGTCCTGCTCGACACCGGGGTGTGGCGGGTCCAGGGGCGGATCCGGGCCGACGTCGAGGACTGGCGAGAGGCGGTGGGCTTCGTCGAGGAGCTCGCGGCGGAGATCGTGGGGGCGCCGGTGTTTGTCGAGGCGCCGGTGGTCGACACCGATCTCGAGGGGGTCACGGTGCACGCGATCCTCTCCGCCCCCGATCAAGCGGTGGATGTGGCGCATGTGCACCAGACCGGTCCTGGTCAGCTGCGGATCGTGGTCCGGGATCCTCCCCGGAACCTGTCCAAGAAGCGCAACCGCCTCCCGCAGCTGCAGCAGAAGCTCTCGGGGCTGTCCCTCGAGATCGTGGCTCTGGGCAACGGCAGCGACGTCTCCGGCCTGTCGACCCGGCCCGCGGTGGTCGCGTTCCTCTCGCCGTTCCTGCGGGGTGCGGGCCTCGATCCAGAGGCGATCCACGCCCACAAGGTCGACCCCCGTCGGGGGCGGCTCGAGGTGCTGATCGACGCCGAGGAGGTGCCCGCCCTGGAGCTGATGCGGTTGGGGCGCAGGATCCGGGAGAAGACGGACATCGACGTGGAGATCGTCCACCGGATCGCGGGCTACCGGGCGCGGGATCTGGTCTACGCGGCCCTGGGGGAGCTAGAGCAGATCGATGGCCACCAGGTGCAGTGGGACGATCGGATCAAGGGGGTGGCGGCCACCATCGACGCCCCAGAGTCCCAGCGTGGGGGGCTGCAGCGGTTCATGGATCGCTGGTCCGAGCGGTTGGGGGTGCCGGTGGTCTTCCAGCTGGATCGCAAGCGGGAGGTGATGGTGGATCGCCTGGCCGCGGCGTTCCCCCCCGACGGGATCCTCACCGCCCTGCGCCACGTCGAGGACAAGCTGTACTTCGCCGAGGCTCTGCTGCCGCTGCGCGATCACGACGAGCTGCTCGAGTGGACCGATCGGATGGAGCAGGAGTGGGGGGTCCAGATCGTGCTGGAGGATCCCTCCCTGCGCGCTCCGGATCTGCGGTATCGGGATCGCTATGGCTCCGACGCCGAGACGATCGCGCTGCGCTACAACCGCCCCCGGGCCTTCCCCGACGAGGTGATGGCCCAGGCCCACGCGCTGGTGGCGGCCTTCGATCTGGAGGCTGAGATCGCCTCGGGTCGTCGCCGGGATCTACGTGATGTGGTCGTGATCTCCATCGATCCCACCCGCACCAAGGATCTGGACGACGCCCTGTCGATCGAGGCGTTGTCCGACGATCGCTACCGGATCGGAGTGCACATCGCCGACGTCTCTCCCTTCGTCCCCCAGGACACTCCCCTCGATCAGGAGGCCCTGAGGCGCTCGTTCACCACCTACCTGGTGCAGGGAGAGATCCCGGTGCTACCTCCGATCCTCTCGGATCAGGTCTGCAGCCTGCGCGGGGGCGAGGACAGCCCGTCGCTGTCCCTGCTGATCGAGATCGACGAGCAGCTGCAGATCCACGGGGTGGAGGTGGTGCGCGCGGCGATCCACAACCACTGCCGCCTCGACTATGCGGGCGCTCAGGCCGTGCTCGACGGCGCTGAGCACGAGCACAGCTGGCGGCTGCGCACCCTCGATCGTCTGGCTCAGGCCCTGCGGCGGTCCCGCAAGGCCACCGGCAGCCTCGACCTGAACCTCGCACCGGATCCGGAGAAGCACAGCCACCAGCTGATCGAGGAGTTCATGCTGTTGGCCAACGAGTGCGTGGCCCGGTTCCTGGTGGAGCATCACCCCGAGGGCCTGTGTCTGTATCGGGTGCATCCCCACGCCGGCGAGGCGGACTGGGGTGCGCTGCAGCAGGTCGCACAGTTCCTGAGGCTGGACACCCGGGTCCACGATCAGCGCTCGATGCAGGACGCGCTGGAGGAGGTCGCACAGCTGGCGGAGGAGCCCGATGGCTCGCTGGGGCCCGCGTTCCAGGTGTTCCGCCACCACGTCGGCTCGGTGCTGCAGAAGGCGACGTACCACTTCGAGCAGCTGGGCCACGGGGCCCTGGCCAAGACCCACTATGCCCACTTCACCTCCCCGATCCGCCGCTACCCCGACCTGATCGTGCACCGCCTGATCGAGGACGCGCTGTATGCGGAGGAGCGCGGTGGGCGGAGCAGCTACAGCCCCGAGGTGCTGATCCCGATCCAGCAGCACGTCGACGCGATGGAGATCCGGGTCGACGCTGCGAGCTTTGAGAGCCACCGCCTGTCTGAGCTCCAGGCCTTCGACGGACGGACCCGGGTCGAGGAGGGCACGCTGGTGGGGCTGATGCGGG
>DRPG01000203.1 GCA_011376105.1 Deltaproteobacteria bacterium | reverse complement strand
GTTCCTGCCCACGCTCCGTGGAGACTTCACCCTGCTCGATCGCTACCGCTGGTCCGGAGGCGATCCCCTCGGGATCCCGATCACGGCCCTGTATGGCCGGCAGGACACCCTGGTGGCTCGCGAGGACGTGCTGGCCTGGCGCGAGCACACCACGGGCCCGTTCGATGTGGTGGCGATCGCTGCAGGCCACTTCTTCCTGCGGGAGGCGCCCGACGATGTGACCGGGGTGGTGGGCGGTGTGCTCCGGCGCCACCTCATGTAGGCTCTCTGTGCTCCTGCAACCCCACACAACCCCCGGAGCCCATGCCGCCCAAGCCCCCCAACCCCCGGGCCCTCGAGCAGGCACGCGCCCAGCTCGACGAGGCCCTGGCGGCCCGGCCCGATGATGTCGGGCTGCTGATCCTCCGAGGGCGGGCGGATGAGCGCACGGGGCGCTACAGCGAAGCCGCGACCTTCTTCCAGCGGGCCGCGCGGCTGTGCCGCCGCTCCGGCGATCGAGCGGCGGAGGGTGCGTCCCTGATCGACTGTGGCGCCTCCCTGTCCCGGGCGGGCTTCGACGTCGAGGCCCGGGAGGCCTACCAGCGCGCGATCTCCTGCTACGAGCTGTCGGGGGCGGAGCTCGCCACCGCCCAGGCCCGGCTGGCCCTGGTGCGCCACGAGCTGACCCACCACCGGTTCCGGTCGGTCCGCCAGCAGCTCGATCTGTGCCTCGAGCCCCTGGAGAGCCACGAGTCCTGGGACGAGCTGGGGTGGGTCTTCGATCGCCTGGTCGACTGCACCCTGCGCGAGGGTGGGCTCGAGGAGGCGCTGAACTACGCGCGGTTCGGGGTCGAGGTCGCCGCGCGGGCGAAGGATCGACGACAGTTCGGGCTCCGCCTGAAGGTGGTGGGCTCCCTGCATCACGAGCTGGGAAATCCGTCAAAAGCAAGGGGGTATCTGAAAAAATCCCTTAGGTACCTCCAGGATCCAGAGCAGCGCAGGGCCCGGCTGGAGGCGCTGCTCGAGCTCGCGCTGCTCGCTGAGCTGCAGGGCGAGGGCGCCACCGCGCTGGACTGCCTCGAGGAGGCGCTGGAGGTCGTGGATCGGGGGGCTGTAGCCACTGAGCGGGGCTGGGTGCGGCTGCAGCTGGCCGAGCAGCTGTCACCCCTCGATCCCCTCCGGACCCGACGGCTGCTGGAGGAGGCGCTGGAGCTGCTGGCCTCTGTCGGCGATCCCAAGCTGGCCGCGCCTGCCTGGCTCAAGCTGGCGATCGTCCAGGGCCAGCTGGGGCACCCCGAGGAGGCGGGCCGGGCCCTGGATCAGGCCTGGTCTCTGTTCGACAGCGTCGGAGACGTAGAGGGTCAGGCCCAGGTGACCGCAGCACGCCACGCCTCCTCGCTCCGTGAGCCCTCCCCGGAATAGACCGCCCCACGCAGACGACGCCCGATCCCGGGGCCTCCCCGTGGCGGGCCGTGGGGCCCGCTGGGCCCGGGCGCGACCGATCCGGGACCGGGCCCTCCCGGGGCGCTGGAGCGCTCACCGCTCTAGAGATCCTCGATCTCCCTGAGCAGGGCCTGCTCGGCCTCCTCGTCGGACATGGACACGACGTCGGCGCTCGTCGGGGCCGCAGCCGTGGGGGCAGCGCGCTCCCCCGTGAGCAGATCCGACAGGATCCAGCGACAGAGATCATCGATCGTAGGGTGGTCGAACAGCACCGTGCCGGCGATCTCGTGCCCGACGGTCCGGCCGATCTGCTCGACCATCTCCACCGCGGTGACCGAGTCCAGACCCAGCTCCCCAAACGGACGATCCTCCTCGATGTCTTCAGGATCCAGCCCCAGCAGGCCCGCGGCCACCGCGACCACATGTGCGACCAGGAGCCGGTGGCGTCGCCGGCCCCGGGCGGCCCTGAGCTCGAGCAGCAGCTCGTGGGTGTCGGGCTCGGGCAGCTGGGTCGGGGCGTGGTGATCCCAGCGGTGGAGCACCGGGAGATCTCCGTCGAGGAAGCGCTGCCGAGCCTTGGTGCGCTGGATCTTGCCTGAGCTGGTCTTGGGCAGCGCCCGGGGGGGCATCAGCACCAGGGCCCGTGCGGCGATGCCATGATCGGAGATCGCCTGGCGCATCGCCCCGAAGATCGCCTCTGGATCCTCGATCTTGTCAGGGTAAACCTCGGTGATCAGCACCAGCTGCTCCCCCTCCTCTCCGGTGCCCTCAGTGATCCCGAAGGCGGCGGCGCAGTTGGGCCTCAGCGCGGGGTGGGCGCTGGCGACGGACCACTCGATGTCCTGGGGGTGGTGGTTCTGGCCCCGGATGATCAGTACATCCTTGAGGCGGCCGGCGAGGTAGACCTCCCCATCGTGTACGAACGCGAGATCGCCGGTGCGGAGGAAGGGGCCATCGCCGTCGGAGGTGTGGGCCCGGAAGGTGCGCTCGGTGGCCTCGGGGTTGTTGTAGTAGCCCTGGGCCACGGTGGTACCGCTGACCCACATCTCCCCGACCCGATCCGATCCGAGCTTGTCGTGGCTGTCGGGATCGACGATCTCGACCCGGGTGTCGAGCACGGTGGTGCCGTTGCTGGCGACGACGCGTGCGCCCTCGGTCCCCTCAGGCAGGATGATCACCTCGTTGCGCTCGTAGGCCTCGGGATCGATGTCGACGAACCGTGCGGGGTAGCGATCGATGGGCTCGGTGATGATCTTGGCGGTGGACTCGCTCATGCCCATGGCGTGGGTCACCGCGGCGGGGGGCAGGCCGGCTCGGGTGAAGGCCTCGAGGAACGCAGCCTCGGACGCCCTGCGGATGGGCTCAGCGCCGTTGAGCACGACCCGGACCCGGCTCAGATCGAGGCTCGCGATCACCTCAGGGGGGGTCTTCAGGGCGGCGACCTCCAGCCCGAAGTTGGGGGAGGGGCTGTGGGTGCCACCGAACCGAGACAGCGCGACAGGCCAGCGCGCGGGCCGCTGCATGAACGCCGCCGGGGAGAAGAACACGCAGCGAAACCCGATGAACAGCGGCATGAACCGACCGTAGACCAGCCCCAGATCGTGGGTGGCGGGCAGCCAGGTGACCATCACCGAGTCGGGACGGTGATCGTAGCCTGTGTCGAAGTCGGCCAGCTGGTGCAGGAGGTTGTGGTGGCTGATCATCACCCCCTTGGGCAGGGCGGTGGAGCCCGAGGTGTACTGCAGGTACGCGATGTCGTCCGGCCCTGCCCCCGGATCGACGTAGGCATCGGCGAGCTGCTGCTCGACCTGATCGAGGCACAGCCACCGGACCCCGGCGAGGGACGTGTGTGCGCCGATCTCGTCGCGGGCGAGCGCGGCGATGTCAGCGGTGGTGGCCGCGAAGCGAATGGACGCATCCTGGCTGATGTTGATCAGCCTGGGCAAGGTGCGGGACAGCCGGCGGGGATCGGGGGGATGGACCGGCACCGCCAGCACCTGGGCGTACATGCAGCCGAACAGCGCGGCGAGGTAGTCGAGCCCCTCGTGGAACATCACCAGGACCCGATCGCCGGGCTCGGCCCCCTGGGCCTGGAGCCAGGCCGCGACGGCGCGGCTGCGGCGATCGAGCGCCGCATAGGTCCAGTCGAGCTGCTGTGTCTCCCCATCGACGAGGAAGGTGAAGCCGACGCGATCGGCCTGGTGTGCCGCGCGCCACTGCAGCAGCTGCACCAGGGTGGTGACGGGGGGGACGTGGGGGTGCTCGACTGGACGCATCAGGGTCTCCGGGCCGCCTCTTCGGCGAGGGTATTCCCTAATCGAAGCGGTGCACCTCGCCAGGACACAGCCACCGGGCTCGACGTAGACGGGCACGCCGGCTCGACGTAGACGGGCACGCCGGCTCGACGTAGACAAGCCCTTCCGGGGGCCCGGGCGCGATCAGAGGATCGAGACCTGCGTCGATCCGGGGGCTGGACCGTCTGGAGAGACAGACACACCGGAGGCTCTCCTGCACCCCGATCCCAACTCTAGCTGGCTGGTCCCTGTGGTGGCCGATCTGCGTCGCGCCCTGTCCAGGCCGGGGATCGCCCCCGAGGCGGTGGACGATCTGGTGCAGGAGGCGGCCGAGCGCCTGCTCCGGGGGCTGCCCCGGCTACGGGATCGGGATCGCCTGGGGCCCTACGTGGGCCGGATCGTGCGCAGCGTGTGGATCGATCACCTCAGGCGGAGGCGGGTGCTGCAGCCCCTCCCGCCCGATCTGATCGCTGCGGAGCCTCCCCCGATGGATCTGGCGCCGGTGGTGGCCAGCTGGCTGCCGGAGCTGATCGAGTCCCTGCCCGAGCGCTACCGGGAGCCGATGCGACTGGTCGAGCTGGAGGGGATGAGCCAGCGCCAGGTCGCCGAGCACCTCGGGTTGTCCGCCTCAGGGGCCCGGAGTCGGGTCCAGCGGGGTCGCCGCCTGCTGCGGGAGCGGCTCGAGGCCTGCTGCACCCTGCAGCGACAGGGTGCGCGGGTGGTGGGGGTGCAGCCCGGTCCCGGCTGCTGCAGCGATCAGGACAGCCCGTAGGCAGCTCTCGCCTCGTCGGGGGTCGCCGGCCTCCGGCCGACCTCGTGGAGGATCGCCACCATCGCCTCGATCAGCTCGCCGTTGCCCGAGGCCCGCGCGCCGCTGGGGAGGTAGAAGGTGTCCTCCAGGCCGGTGCGCACATCACCCCCGAGCTGGGCGACGCGGCGGTGCAGGTCCCAGACCTCGGCGCGCCCGATCCCGATGGTCTGCCAGCGCGCACCGGCGGGCAGCTGCTCCACCAACAGCGGCAGCCAGCGTGGATCCGCGGGCATGCCGCTGGCGACCCCCATCACGAAGGAGACATGGATCGGATCGTGGAGCATACCTGCGTCCGCGAACAGCTTGACCGAGCGCACGATGCCGGTGTCGAAGCACTCGCACTCGGGCACGATCCCGTGCTCCTGCATCGCTGCGAGGAGGCGCTCGATCTTGGGCACGGGGTTGTCGAACAGCATCGGGGGCCAGGCCCAGGAGCCATCGCTGCGCAGCTTGAGGTAGTTCAGGGAGCCTGCGTTCATCGCGGCGATCTCGGGCCGGGTGTGGGCGAGCACCGCCAGCGGACCGCTCAGATCGTCGCCGATCACCCCGGTGGAGCTGTTGATCAGGAGCTCGGGGCAGGCCTGTCGGATCGCCTCCACGATGGCGCCAGCGGTCTGGGGCTCCCAGCTGGGCAGGTGACCCATCCCCGGCTCCTGCCTGCGGTAGTGCAGGTGGACCACGGTGGCGCCTGCGTCGAACGCGGCCTTCGCCTCCGTCGCCATCTGCTCGGGGGTGACGGGGACCGGCGCCCGTCGAGGATCGGTGAGCACGCCGGTCAGGGCACAGGTCACGATCGCTGGTTCCATCTGGGCCTCCACCGCCATGCGGTAGCGTCCGGGGTCCCCTCGCGCCATCCCTCTCGGTTAAGCCTCCCCATGCGGTGGACGTGGCTCGGTCTGGTGTGTGTGGGTGGATGGACAGGGTGTGCAGGCGGGGGGGACCCGCTCTGTGAGCCCGGCCGGGATCCAACGCTCGAGATCGGCCTGGGCGTCGGAGCGTTCACCCCGGTGGCCGACGGCGATCCAATGCCCCTGATCCATGGGCCCCAGGGGGGGTGGCACCTGGAGATCGGACTGCTGGCGACGCACATCGACGCCGGCGATCTGATCACCGGCAGCCTCGAGGGCACGATCGATGGAGAGCGCGTCGCGATCAGCGCTCCCTGGCTCGATATGCGCTGTGACGAGGAGGCCGGCGGGCTCGTCTCCTGGAGCACCCGGCTGATCTACCCCACCGAGACCTCCGAGGAGCTCGATGGGCTCACGACCGAGATCACCGCCTCGGTCACCGATCTCCGCGGGATCACCGTCTCCACGTCCCGGACCTTCGTGATCCAGGACGAGGCTCCGTGATCTAGAGCGGGGCTCTATGATCCGGGACGCGGTGCAGCGCGTATCCTATCGCCACGCCGCCTGGTCGCGGCGGGGAGGGATCCGATGGTGGTGTTGCTGCAGCTGATGTCCGGAGCGTGGGCCGGGGCCGGTCCATGGGTGCTGGGTCCAGGCCAGGGCTCCCTGTTCATGGGGATCGAGGGGCAGCGCTTCACCACCCTGTCCGCCGTCGTCGGGGGCGAGAGCGACAAGATCAAGGTCGACAACGGGATCTCGGGGCTGGCCCTGAAGGCCATCGGTACCCTGGGGATCTCCGAGCGGATCGAGCTGGAGGGGACGGTGCCCTGGTGGGAGGTGCACGCCAGCCAGTCGAGCGGCCCGGTGTGCGCCAGCCTGGGGCTCGGTGCCTGTCGATCCACCTCGGGGATCGGTGTGATCGAGGCCCGGGGCAAGCTGGTGCTGCTCGACGAGCTGTTCGGCCCCCCCCTGACGCTGTCGGTGGGCTGGGGTGCGCGCTGGGGCACCCTGACGAGCGACACCCGCCAGCGCCTGACCAACATCGGCGAGGGGACCCTGGATCTCGGCCCCTTCGCATCGATCGGCCGCTCCGGGGGGCTGGGGGCCCAGGGGCTGTGGAGCGGCTGGCTCGAGCTGCAGGGCCGGGCTCGGCTGCCCAACACCGACGCCTACCCCTCCCCCGACGGCCCCATCCCCGCGCCGGGCTCAGAGCTGCAGGCCACCGCCGAGATCCTGGTCGGCCCGAGCCCCACCGTGTCGATGGGCCCGCTGGTGACCGGCCTGTGGCGTCCCTCAGGCCTCGACTGGGACGAGCTGGACTTCACCCAGCCCGATCGGCTCGGAGCGCTGCGGATCGCCAACCTCCGCCTTGGGTGGACCTGGGTGCTCCGGGGGGAGGGGCGGATCTCGGCGGCGGGCTGGGTGCTGGGGACCCTGGCCGCGGTCAACAACCCCTCGGACGTGCTGTCGGTGGGGCTCGGCGTCCAGGTGTCCGGGCCCACGGCGCGGGGTGGGTAGGCGCCCCACCGATCGACCCAGTTAAGCCACATGCCGCGGGGAGAGCTGTGCAGCTCGACAGAGGAGAGAAGATCGGCGGCCGGTACGAGGTGGTCCGGCTTCTGGGCTCAGGGGGCCTCGCCGAGGTCTACCTCGTGCGCCACCTGGAGCTCGGCGGGCTGCAGGCGATCAAGATCTTGTCCGCCGACACCGAGGAAGATCGGGAGCGGCTGCTCCAGGAGGGGCGGATCCAGGCGAGCCTGCGCCACCCCAACCTCGTCTCCGTGACCGACGTGATCCGCGACGGGGTCCGGGTGGGGCTGCTGATGGAGTATGTGGAGGGGCCCACCCTCCAGGAGCTGCTCATCGAGCGAGGCCCGCTCCCGCTGTCCGAGGGGCTGGCGCTGTTCGACGGGATCGTCCGGGGGGTGGCCGCAGCGCACCGCCACGGGATCCTCCACCGGGATCTCAAGCCGGCCAACGTCCTGCTGGCGCGCTCCCCCGATCCGGCCACCGGCCAGGAGCTGGTGCCCAGGGTCACCGACTTCGGGATCGCCAAGCTGCTCGACGACGGGGGCTCCAACACGCTGGTGGGCACACCCGGCTACCTCGCCCCCGAGCAGCTGCTGGAGCCCGAGCTGGTGGGCTACCCCGCCGATGTGTTCGCCCTAGGCACGATCTTGTACGAGATCCTTGTCGGGGTGCGGGCGTTCGCCAACACCCAGGGCCGCATCGGGATCTATGCAACGGCCCAGCGCAAGCCCAGGCCCCTGCTCGAGGTACGCCCCGACGTACCCAAAGAGATCGTGGAGATCGTCGAGCGGTGCCTGCGCTACGAGCCCGCTGAGCGCTTCCAGGACGCTGCAGATCTCGGCCTCGAGCTGTTTGGCCACCGCACCGAGACCGGCCCGCTGTACGGCGTGTCCGCCCCGAGCAGGCCCTCCGCCCTCGCCCGCAGGCCCGGGGGCCTGCGGGTGGCGGTCGTCGCCGGCCTCGGCGCTGCCTCCGCCGTGGTGGCCGCCGCGGGGGGCCTCCTTGGCCTCGGGCTGCTGGGCTTGGTGTGGTGGCAGCTGGGGAGCGGAGATGGCACCGAGGCCTCGGTGGTGTCCGGGGCTGCGTCCGGGGGGGCCGCGGCGGGGAGCGCCCAGACGGTGGAGCCCGGCCCCGGGGGTG
>DRPG01000202.1 GCA_011376105.1 Deltaproteobacteria bacterium | reverse complement strand
GCCCCCAGCCCCGCATCCGCCGGCAGCGGCCCCGACGCAAACGGAGAGGCGGCCGGATCCACTCCCCCGCCGCTGGTCAGGGAGGCTAGGGCGGCCAGCAGCTGCTCCACCGAGCCCCCCCCGGCGGCGCTGGGCATCGGAGGCACGCCGGGCATCGGAGGCACGCCGGGCATCGGAGGCACGCCGGGCACCGGAGACACGCCGGGCACCGGAGACACGCCGGGCATCGGAGGCATGCCGGGCACCGGAGGCACGCCGGGCACCGGAGACACGCCGGGCACCGGAGGCACGCCGGGCATCGTCGGCGGGGCCGGCATCGGGGGTGTGCCCGGGGTGGCCTTGGGTCCGTCGCCTGCCATCACGTTCCTCCCATCCTGCCCGGCGTGGACAGGCAGCCCCCATAGCACGCCCCCGCCCCAGGTCCCGGTCCGTGGGTGACCAGGCCCGATCTCGTGGTAGAACGCCGATGGATGCCTGTCGAACCGATCTCCACAGAGGCCCTGCTCCGGGCGATCCTCGAGAGCCCGCGGCGCATCGTGCTCTTCGCGCTGGATCGAGACTATCGCTACCTGGCGTTCAACGAGAACCACCGGGCGATCATGGCCGAGATCTGGGGGGCCGAGATCGAGATCGGCCACCCGATGCTCGACTACATCCACCGCGACGACGATCGAGCCCGCGCTCAGCGCAACTTCGATCGCGCCCTGGCTGGGGAGCACTTCGTGCTCAACGAGAGCTACGGCGAGCTCGAGCGACGCACCTATGAGGACGCCTACGGGCCGATCCTCAGCGAACAGGGCCAAGTGATCGGCCTGACCGTGTTCCTGACCGACATCACCCCCCGGCTCAAGATCGAGGAAGAGCACCAGGAGCACCAGGAGCACCTTGAGCACCTGGTCCAGATGCGGACCCGGGATCTCGAGGCGGCCCACATCCAGCTGGTGCGCTCCCAGAAGTCGGAGAGCCTGGGGATCATGGCCGCTGGGCTAGCCCACGACTTCAACAACCTGCTGGTCGGGATCCTCGGCTGCACCGATCTTGCGCTGGTGGATCTCCCCCCGAACGCCCCGATCCGGCCCTTGGTGGAGCAGATCGAGCGCAGCGCGAGCCGGGCGGCGGGGCTGACCCGCCAGCTGCTGACCTATGCGGGCCAGATCCCGTCGAAGATCCGCACGCTGGATCTCAACGCGGAGATCCGCCACAACGCAGCATTATTGAGGGCTTCCCTCCCCCCCGACGCGATCCTGGAGCTCGATCTCCCCGAGCACCTGCCCCAGCTCCAGGGGGACGTCGTGCAGCTGCTGGCTGCGATCCGGAACCTGGTGGTCAACGCGGGGGAGGCGCTGGGCGAGGGTGGTCACACCGTCCGGATCCAGACCGGGACCCTCGACGTGGGGCTGGGGGGGCTCCCGGATCTTTGCTCCGATGACGTGCTCGCGATCGGCACCCACGTGATCGTCCGGGTGAGCGACGACGGCTGTGGCCTCGATCAGCCGACCCAGATCCGGATGTTCGATCCCTTCTTCACCACCAAGTTCGCGGGCCGGGGCCTTGGGCTGGCCAGCGTGCAGGGGATCGTGCGGAGCCACCGTGGGGGGATGCGGGTGTTCTCCACCCTCGGCGAGGGCTCCATCTTCGAGATCCTGCTTCCGATCGCCCCCGAGGGCCCCAGCCGAGCCCCCGACACGGCCCCTGCCCCCGACGTGACCCACGGCTCGGTGCTGGTGATCGACGACGAGCCTCAGGTGCGGATGGTCGCCGCCGAGATGTTGATGCGGATGGGCTTTGCCACCCTTGAGGCCGGAGACGGCCAGCAGGGCCTGGAGCTCCTGGAGGCGCGCCAGGACACCGTGGTCGCGGTGATCCTGGACATGACCATGCCCAGGATGGACGGAGAGCTCGCGTTCACCCGTCTTCGCGCCCTGGCCCCCGGGCTCCCCATCGTGGTGATCAGCGGCTGGATGCGGGAGCACCAGCGCCTGGAGTTCCTGACCGGAGAGCAACACGCGGCCTTCCTCCAGAAGCCGTTCCGGGTGGCCGAGCTCCGCGCTGCGATGCACGAGATCGGGGCTCTGCGGGAGCGCTGAGCCCACGAGCCCCAGCAGCACAGCCCCGCGGGGGCGAGCGCCCACGATCCCCGGGGGCCGCGCCTGTCACGGGTCCGTCGCCCAGACCAGGCGGCGATCCCGTGGACAGATGTGGCGGGCCTCTCCCGGCGCTAGCCCGGGGGCCGGGCGCCCGTTGGCGCAGGCCCGCTCGTCCCCGGGTGGGCTGCGGGCGTGGAGCCCAGCGCCCGGGGGACGGCGCCGACGCCGACGGCCAGCACCTCGTCAGGGCACGATGGTCGGCCCGTGCGCACCACAGGGCTCCTAGGCCTCTGCGACGGGCCGCCCCTTGGCGCCCTCCATCACGTCGTCGTCGTCGTCGTCGTTGTCGTTGTCGTTGTCGTTGTCGTCGTCGTCGCGCTCGGAGCGTCGGCGGCGCTGGCGGGCGAGCAGGGGTGATCCCGAGCGGCTCTGTGCCCAGGCCAGCGCGGCCACAGCGGCGAGGGACGCGATCAGGATCATCCCGAGCCCGACCACCATCATGGTCGGCACGTGTGAGCTTCTCGACTTTGCCATTGGACCTCCGTACGTCCCATCCTATCGGTCGGAGATCGGGGGGGTGGGTAACCCCAGGGCTCTCGCGACCTGACGCCGGGACAAGCGAGCTGCCCCCTGCATCAGGGCCTCGGCGACCCCGGCCACGGTGCGCCGTGCGACGGGATGTAGATCGGTGCCCGCGGCCCACTCGTTGAACGCACCCATCGCGGGACCACACCACATCTGGAAGTCCCGCTTGCGATCCTCTTCTCCGAGCCGAGCCCAGCGGCTGGTCATGCCCAGGTACCAGCGAAAGGTCAGGGCCATGCGGTGGTGGGGATCGGCCTCAGCTCGCTCGACCTGCCGTGGATCCCGCTCGAGCCAGTACGCCCGGGTGCCCTCCCACACCTCCTGCAGTGGCCTGCGGAACATCTGCTTCTCGATCCGGGAGCGCTCCTTGTCGGAGATCTCCTCCATCGAGCGGTGGGCCCGGTACAGATCGTACAGGCGCTGGGAGCGCTGGGCGTACATCGAGCCCCGCGAGAGCACCTGGACCTTCGCCCCTAGCTCGAACATGTCCGGGGCGGGCCCGGACGCGACCTCCCACCAGCCGGCCTCGGCCAGCATGGCCTTCGCCAGATCCGACGTGCCGGCCTCGAGGGTAGCCTGGTTGACCGAGCCGGTGAGCACATAGTCTGCGCCCATCGCGAACGCAGCAGAGGCTGCGGCGGGGGTCCCGATGCCACCCGCGGCCCCGATCCGGGGGGTCAGCCCTAGGGCGGCGTAGCCTTCCTGTCGCGCGATCCGATCCCGCAGGGCGATCATGCTCGGGAGCAACACCACCAGCGCCCGCCGATCGGTGTGGCCTCCGGAGTCGGCCTCAGCGGTCAGATCTCCGGCCATCGGGACCTTCGGCGCGAGCCGTGCCTGCGCCTCGGTGATCGCGCCGGCCTCCAGCAGCGCCGCGATCATCTCAGCGGGGGCGGGACGGAGGAAGCGCTCGGCGACCTCAGGCCTGCTGACCTTGGCGAACACGTGGTGGGTACACACCGGCCGCCCGTCGGGCCCGGCCTCGATCCCCGAGAGGCGGTACCGCACGATCGCAGGGGTCAGCCCCATGAAGGCGGAGGCGCTGACCCTGCGGACCCCGTGCTCTAGGTAGAGATCGACGGTGCGCTCCTCGACGTCGGGCTCGGTGGGGTTGTGGAGCAGGTTGAAGCCCCAGGCCCCGTCGCCGGCCCCGGCCCTCACCTGCTCCAGCGCGGCCTCGATCTGCTGCAGCGGGAGGCCCCCGGCGCCAAAGAAGCCGAGCAGGCCCGCCCGGGCCATCGCGACGACCAGCTGTGCGCTGGCGATCCCGCCGGCCATCGCCCCGGCCACATACGCCCAGCGGACCCCGTGATCCCGCTGGAACGAGGCGCTCCCTAGATCCTCGGGGGCGATCGCCGGGATCGTGCCCCGCAGCCGCAGCTGACCGGGTCCCCGGCCGTGCTGGCCCCGGGTGAACCACCGCACGTCGCCTCCGAGACCCTCGACCGCCACCACAGGACAGTCCTGGGACCACAGCTGACCAGCGTCCACCTCGCTGTCGGGCTCGGGCCGGAACCAGGGCCCGGGCCCCTCCGGCACCTGTGTGGGGATCTCCACGACGTCGTCGACGACGACCCGATCGCCCCAGGAGACCCGCAGGCGGCCCCCCGCCCCCTCTCTCAGGGCGGTGACCGACAGCTCTCCGTCGGCCAGGGTCGCCTCGGCGATCCGGGGATCGCGCAGCACCTCGAGCAACACGCGCTGCCCGAGGCGATCGAAGGACGCCTGGAGGCCGCCGCCGTCCCGCAGCAGATCCTCGGGCTCCCCCTCGGTGGGGACGAGGCGGATCGCCGACGCTCGGTAGACAGCCAGCGCGTCGAAGTGGGTGGCAATGGACATCGTGGGCCTCCGTGGGCCGTCCCCGCTAACCGGGGGGAGCCCGATCGCACCATCGCCAGCCCCCACGGACGAGACCCGGGCCTGCCCACGGGCGTCCTGTGGCCCCCACGGAGGCGGGGATCGATGGGATAGAGTGCTGCAGACTTCCCGTCTGAGAGGCTCACGTGCTCCCTGTTCTCCTGATCGCAGCAGGCTGCTCAGGCAAGGGCGATGACGCCCCCTGCGCCTTGGCTGAGGCCATGGTGCTGACCGACGAGACCGTCCCCACCGACGGCCCGATGACCACCGCCCGCCCAGGCGATGTGATGTTGCGAAACGATCGGATCCAGGTGGTGATCCAGGGGGAGGGTCGCCACCTCGCCACCAACCCCTGGGGGGGCAACCTGATCGACGCCGATCTGATCCGGGGAGACGGCTCGCTGCACGACGTCTTCGGGGAGCTCGGCAACCTGACCAACCTCGCGGGCACCAGCAGCGCCGAGCGTGTGGTGGCCCTGCCCCAGCTGCGGTGCACCGCCGCGAGGGTGAGGGCTGAGGGCAGCTACGTCCTGTCCGATTACATCAACCTCAAGACCGGGATCTCGGAGATCCTCCCCGGCCTGCTCGACGACATCGATCTCGACACGCCCTACCCGCTGCACTTCACCACCGACTACAGCCTAGAGCCCAACAGCTCCGCCGTCCGGATCTCCACCGCGGTGCGCAACGACGGCAGCGAGCCCGTCCCTGTCACCCTCAGCTGGCTGATCGACGCCGGCATGGTCAACGGCTCGGTGCCCGACGCCGACAGCTACGCCCTCGACACCCTCGGGATCGCCGAGTACTTCGTGTTCGAGGGGCCCGACGTCGCCTACGGGATCCTGCCCCTGACCCCGGAGCGGTTTCTCGAGCGCGGCTACGTCAGCATCGTGGGGGGCTACTCCCTGACCCATGAGCTGACCTTCACCGACTTCCTCGGCTTCCCCGACACCGTGTCCCAGGTCGCCCCCGGGGAGCACCTGACCTTCGACGCGCTGTTCGTGGTCGCCGCCGACCACGCTTCGGTCACCGAGATCCTGCGGGAGACCCTCGGGGAGCCAGCCTGCACCGTGGTGTCGGGCGCGGTCGTCGAGGAGGGCAGCGGCGCCCCGATCCCCGGGGCCCGGGTCACCGCGATCGACGCCACCGACGGGACCGACGGCGCAGATCTGGCCCACACCACCACCGACGCCCGGGGGCGCTACCGGATGTGCCTGCCTGCCGGCGACGTGCGGCTGATCACCGGCGCAGAGGGTCGCCCCTACGCGGGCCAGGGCCCCACCCCCGAGCGGATCGACGTGTCGGTCCAGGGGGCTCTGGTCGAGGTGGAGCTGTCCCTGCCCCCCACCGGCCACCTCAGCGCGGCCGTCACCGGCAGCGACGGCGCACCGCTGGCCTCGCGCCTCTCGGTCATGGGCCTCGATCCAAGCCCGTGGTCGCCCCGCCTCGAGGGCCAGGGCTTCGATCCCAAGGCGCCGGGCCTGGTCGCAGCGATCGACAGCGTCGACGGGATCTTCGAGCTGGACCTAGAGCCGGGGGAGTACCAGGCGGTGTTCACCCACGGCCCCGAGTTCAGCATGGTGAGCTCGCCGATCACCGTCACCCCAGGCGCTCCAGCCCAGCTGCAGGCCACCCTGCACCGGGTGATCGACTCCACCGGCTACCTCACCGGCGACTTCCACGTCCACGCCCAGGCCTCGCCCGACTCCACCCGCACCAACCGTACCCGGGTGGCGAACATGATCGCAGAGGGGGTCGAGATCCTGGTCTCCACCGATCACGACTACGTCACCGACTTTGGTCCGACCGTGCAGCAGATGGGCGTAGGCGAGCAGATCGCCACCTTCGCGGGCGAGGAGATCACCAGCTTCGACTATGGTCACTTCAACGCGTTCCCCCTCGACGTCGATCCGGGCAGCCCCAACAACGGCGCCCTGGACTGGGCGGGGCTAACCCCCACCGAGCTCGGGCAGCGGGTGCTGTCGGGCCCGAGGCCCGTCGTGTTCCAGCTCAACCACCCCAGGCAGGTCCCGGCCCCGGGGGTGGGCGGAAACTACTTCCAGGTCATCGATCTACAGTTTGACGCAAACGGTCCGTACACCGGTCCCGAAGGGGTGGATCCGGAGCTTGTGAGACTGGCGCCCGGTGCGAGCCTGCTCGCGACCAACTTCACCGCGATGGAGGTCATCACCTGGCTCGACGTCCAGGGTCTGCACGACTGGTACAACTTCATCAACGCTGGCCACTTCTTCACCGCCACCGGCAACTCCGACACCCACACCCAGTTCGTCGAATCGAGCGGCTGGCCCCGCAACTACGTCGCGGTCGGCCTCGATCAGCCCTCCCAGGTCACCGCCGACGGCCTGGCCCAGGCGCTGAACGCTGGCCGGAACACGGTGAGCTTCGGGCCCTTCGCCACGCTCCACGGACTCGGCGCCACCTCCGGCGTGATCGGAGACACCCTCACACCGGATCCGAGCGGCAACGTCCAGATCACCGCCCGGGTCCAGGCCCCCACCTGGATCCCGTTCGACGACGTCGTGCTGTGGGACGGAGGCGCAGGGATCGAGCTGGCCGGTGGGGCCGCCAGCCCCGAGGTCGTCTCCGCGGGGGCGGCACCGGAGGCGGTGCGCCTCGAGTGGAGCCTCACCCACACCTGGCAGCCCGCCGCCGACACCTGGGTGGTCGCGGTGGTCCAGGGCTCGGACAGCATGTTCCCAGCCTTCCCCTACAACACCACCGAGCCTGAGGAGGTCACCCTCGAGGCGATCCGGGACGGCACCCTGCAGGGCGGCGCCACCGCGTTCGCCCTGACCAACCCGATCTGGATCGACGCGGACGGCGACGGGATCATCACCCCCAACCACCTGGTCCTGCCAGCGGACTGGGGGGACTGGCGCTGGGAAGATCGGACCAACCCCTACTGATGAGCCCGCTGTGGGCCTGCCGAGCCCACCGTGGGGCAGCGACGGGGCGCGCCGCAGGGCGTGGGTGCACACGAGCCCCCACGGCGACCGCCTGAGCCCACCAGGCGCGCCACAAACCCCACCCGAGGTGGATCCCTTGGGCCTGCACAGAGCACTGAGGGATCGATGTGCAACGAAGACGCCATCGAGCTGGTCCGACAGGCTCAGGCAGAGGTGCCCGGAGCCCTCGATCGCCTGTGCGATCGGTGGCTGCCCACCGTGCTCGGCTGGACGCTGCGCCTCGGCGGCCCCCGGATCGACGCCGAGGACGCAGCCCACGACGTCTTCCTGGTGCTGTTCCGCAGGCTGGGGAGCCTCGAGGAGCCTCGCTCGTTCTCGTCGTGGCTGTTCGGGATCACCCGGCGAGTGGTGGCGGGTCACCGGCGCCGGGCCTGGGTGCGCCGCTGGCTGCCCGGGGCCGTGCCGGATCGCACGGACCCATCGCTCGATCCATCGGATCGAGCCGCACAGTCCGACGTCGCCGATCAGGTGTGGGCGGCGATCGAGTCGCTGCCCGGTCACCAGCGCGAGGTGCTGGTGCTGTGCGATCTCGAGGAGCGCTCGGACTCCGAGGTCGCCGAGATGTTGGGGATCCCCAAGAACACGGTCAAGAGCCGCCTGCGCAGGGCGCGCGCCGCCCTGCGCGCCCAGGTGAGCGAGCTGGCCACCGATCTACCGGCCGCCGAGGCCGCCGCCGGAGGACCCAGATGAGGTACGTCGACGCGATGCACCAGGTGCAGCAGCGCACCCGACCCGATCCCGACGCGCTGGCCCGCGTCCGGGCGCGCCTCGATCATCAACTGCTCCCCGCGACGGCTGAGCTCTCGGCGCTGCCCAGCCCCACCCCTCTGGGGATCGCACGGGTCCGGGCGAGGCTGTCCGAGCGCCCCGGGCGCCGCCCCGTAGGGTGGCTCCTGGCGGGATCCGGCCTGGCCCTGGCGACCGCTGCGGTGGCCGCGGTGGCGCTGGTGGAGGCGCCACAGGCCCCCCAGCCCGTCGAGATCACCCTGTCCCAGGAGGCGGCACCGCTGCAGCTAGGCCCCCACGTGAGGGCCACCTCCGAGGGCCAGGGCCAGGTCACCGGCACCCCACGGCGGCTGGAGATCGACTGGGAGGCGGGCCGGCTCGAGCTCGACGTCGATCCCGACGCCGGGGTGAGGCTGGCGATCCACACCCCGGAGGGCACGATCGAGGTCACCGGCACCCGGCTCGTCGTGGTGCGCGACGTGCTCGGGACCGGGGTCGAGGTCCTCGAGGGCTCGGTCCACCTCACCTGTGGGTCGGGCGACGAGGCGACGCTCCAGGCCAACGAGCAGCACCAGTGCCTGCCCACCACCGCCGCAGGCCTGCTGGCCCGGGGCCGGGCGCTGCAGGCCTCCGGTGCCTCCAGCGAGGCGATCCTCGAGGTGCTGGAGCTGGGGCTGGGGCTGGCCCGGCCCGGCCCGGCCCCGGTGCGGGGCGAGCTGCTGGCCGCCCGGATCGGTCCGCTGATGCAGCAGGGCCTGATCACCGAGGCCCTGGCGTCCGCTGAGGAGGCCCTGCGACAAGGCACTCAGCGGGCGCCGGAGCTCCGGCGCTTCGCCGCGGGGGTGCTGCTGAGCGAGGGCGACTGCGCCCGGGCCCGGCTCCACCTCGAGGCCCTGGCGCTCCGGACGCCGGAGGAGGAGGCTCACCTGCAGCGCTGCCTGCTGGAGTAGACCCGCCGCGCCCAGAGGCCCCCGATCCAGTCCAGGAGCCGGCTGGCGAGCCGCTGTGTGAGCCACAGCCCGATCTCCACCCCCAGGATGGAGATCCCCAGCGACGCGGTGAGCCCGAGCAGGGCCGACGAGAGCTCGATCATCCTCACCCCCGCTGAGGGTTCGGCCGCTCGGCTTCAAGCTGTATACCCCGTCCGCGATTACCAGCCGCGGAGGCGCTGCTCCTCGCTGCGGTACAGCGCCAGGGACTCCCGCACCGAGACCAGGGCCTCGGCGGCTCCGAGGATCTGCTCGACCTCGACGGCCTTCTCCTCGAGCGTCTTGTAGTCCTCGAAGAACCTCCGGATCTCCGCCAGGGTGTGGGCCTGGAGCCCGGAGATGTCGCGGTAGCCGCTGACGGCCGGATCGTTGATGTGCACCGCGATGATCTTGTCGTCGCCCTTGCCCTGATCCAGCATCCGCATGACACCGATCGCCCTCGCCTGGAGGATCGCACCGGGGATCACCGGCTCGTGGCCCAAGACCAGCACATCGAGTGGATCGCCATCGTCGCAGTAGCTCCGGGGGAGGAAGCCATAGTTGCAGGGGTAGAACACCGCGCTGTACAGCACCCGATCCACCCGGAGCAACCCGGTGGGCTTGTCGAGCTCGTACTTGACCTTCGATCCCCGGGGGATCTCGATCACCACGTTGAACCACTCCGCCGCGTGATCGGGGTGGTTGGGGAGATCGTGCCAGGGATGTGCCACCGGTTCCTCCAGATCGCCTGACCCTGCCGTAACGGGACAGCGGATCCCGGGCGCAGGGAGCGCTCGCCCCGGTGACCGCAGCCGCGGCTGCTGCCCGGCGGTGGATCCCGGGTGCAGGGAGCGCTCACCACCGGCGCCTGCGACCCTCCCCCCGCGTGCGCTCCCGCTCCCGCTCGAACGCGGGCAGCAGCCACCGAAACATCTCCTCGGCGTCAGGATCGGTGAAGATGTACCCGGTCTCCAGCAGCTTCCGGGGGACGGCGCGGATGCTGGCGAGGAACAGCGACTCGGCCAGCTCCCCCAGCGCACCGCGCAGGGCCCACTTGGGGGCGTGGGTGACCACCGGCCGGTGCATCACGCGCCCCAGAGCCCGCAGCCATTCCTTGTTTGGGGTGGGGGTGGGCACGGTGCCGTTGAAGCCACCGCTGCACCGATCGCACTGAGCGAGGTGCACCAGCCCCCCCACGCAGTCACGGATGCTGATCCATGGGCTGTACTGCCGCCCGTTGCCGAGCCAGCCCCCCACGTAGCGGAACGGCTGCACCATCAGCGGGAACGCGCCGCCGGTGGGGGACAGCACCACGCTCATCCGCAGGATCGAGACCCGGGCCCCCAGCGCCTCCTCCGCAGAGAGGTGCGCTTGCTCCCAGGCCACACACAGATCCGCGAGAAAGCCCGAGCCAGGGGGGTCTTCGTCGTCGATGAACGCATCCCCCCGATCGCCGAAGATCCCCAGGCTGCCGACCCCGACATAGGCCGACGGCGGCGCATCCAGCTCCGCGAGCGAGCCGAGCAGGGTCTCGGTGGCCTGGACCCTGCTGTCGACCAGCAGCTTGCGGCGAGCCTTGGTCCAGGGACGATCCGCGAGGTGCTCCCCGACCAGGTTGAACAGGGCGTCCACCCCCTCCAGCAGCCGGGGGCTCTGCACCCCCCGGCTTGGATCCCATTGGATCTCGTGCTCAGATCTGGGGCTCCTCCGGGTCAGGATCCAGACCTCGTCCCCACGCCCTCGCAGGCGCTCAGCGAGCTGGGTGCCGATCATGCCCGTGCCGCCAGCGATCGCGTACTTCAGCGCTCCCCCCTGCTCATGGATCCCGGCCTCGGTGTAGGCACGGGAGGCCCCTCGGTCCGTCCTGCGGATAGCGCCCGGGACGGTGTGGGGTCAAGCCCTGACTTGCTGTGACCTGCAGACGGAGGTCCAGAGACGATACAGGGTCGCCCCTCCACCCGGGGGACGGCGCCCACGAGCTGCCGTGGCCCCTGCCACCTCCGCGAGGACGCCTTGAAGCAGCTGTCTCCGGCCACGACCCCACCCCCCTCAGGGCTGCGCGCGGCGCTCCGGCACGAGGACGACAAGCAGGCGTGGGTGGACTGGCTGTTCAGCCGGGTGGCGCGCCGCTACGATCTGGGCAACGACATCATGTCCCTGGGCTGGCACACCCGGTGGAAGGAGCGCCTGATCGAGCGGGCGGCGCCGCAGCCGGGGGAGCACGTCCTCGATCTGGCCTGTGGGACCGGCGACGTCACCCTGAAGATCGCCCCCCGGGTCGCCCCCGGCGTGGTCGTGGGGACGGACATCAACCCCCAGATGATGGCGTGTGCCCGGGGCAAGCCCGCCCCGGGCAGCGGCTCGGTGCGCTGGGTCGGCGCCGACGCGACGTACCTGCCCTTCGCGGATGGCTCCTTCGATCTGGTCACCTGTGCCTACGCAGGCCGGGGCTTCCCCGACTGGCCCGCCACCCTGCGGGAGGTGCACCGGGTGCTGCGTCCCGGCGGCAGGTTCCTCAACCTCGACTTCGCCCGTCCGCCGTCCCCGGCCTGGGATCGGGCCTACCGGGGCTGGATGATCGTCAGCGGCGCGGTGCTGGGCACCGTGCTCCACAAGAACCCGAAGACCTACGTCTACATCCCGATGTCGATGGGTGCATACCCCGGCCAGCGCTGGCTCGACGCGAGGATGCGGGAGATCGGCTTCGACACGCGCCTCGAGGAGACCCTGGGCTGCTTGATGGCCTACAACATCGGGCTCAAGGCCCCATGAAGATCTTCGTCCGCCTCCCCGACGGACACACCGACGCCCTCCGGGCCGCGGTGCAGCGCTGGGGGGCCCAGCCCGTCGGAGACACCGTCCCGGCCCCCTACCGCCAGGTGGGGCTCGTGGACGAGGTGGCCGAGGCCGCCGCAGACGGAGCCTCCCTGTGGCTGCGGGGGATCGAGGCGGGCGGGCTGGTGCCGTCCACCACGGCCCTGATCCTGATCCGGGCCGCGGTGGCGACCGGGCGCCCCTGGGTGGTGGAGGGCCTGGGGCCCGGCGCCGCGGCCGCCGCGATCGCCCTGGGGGCGGCGGGGGTGGTGCTGGGGCCGGAGCTGTGGCTGGCCCGGGGCTCCACGCTACCTTCGGCGCTGCGGGCCCAGCTCCAGGCGGTCCGCAGCGGCCGAGACACCCAGGTCCTGGGGGAGCTCCAGCGACAGCGGCGCAGGGTCCTGGCGCGGGGCCCCGATCGGATCGCGGCCCCCCAGAGCCTGGCGTTCGCCCACCGCTATGCAGACCTCCCGGTGGACGGGATCCTCGACCGGATCCGGGCCTCGCTCGAGGCGGGCCGGCAGGCCCGGAGCACCGCGCTGCTCAGCGGCGATCCCCTGGGCTGCGGTCGCCCCATCGTCCAGGGGCCCATGGCCCATGTCTCAGAGGGCACCGGCCTGGCCCGGGCGGTCTCCAGCGCCGGGGCGATGCCGTTCGCGGCCCTCAGCGCCCTGGAGCCGGCCGCCGCACGCAGCGTGCTCGAGGCCTGGGCCGCGTCCGTGCCGGCCCCCTGGGGGGTGGGGGTGATCGGGTTCGACGTCATGCCCCACCGAGGCGCCCACCTCGACGCGATCGAGGCCATGGGCGCGCAGGGGCCCGCGGCGATCACCCTCGCGGGCGGCTCGGTGGCCCTGGCGAGGGGGTTGCTGGCCCGGGGCCAGCAGCCCTGGCTCCACACCCCCAGCGCGGTGCTGGTCGAGGCCGCCCTCGCCGCGTCGCTGCCGGCGGTGATCCTCGAGGGCCACGAGGCCGGCGGCCACGTGGGGCAGCTCACCAGCGTCGGGCTGTGGGAGGAGGGGCTGGCGGTGGTCGTCGAGCACGTCCGCCGGGGCGGGCACGCGCCCCTGGTGGTGCTCGCGGGGGGTATCGGGGACGCGACCTCGGCGGCGTTCGCTGCAGCGCTGGCGGCTCCGGCGGCGGCCCTCGGGATCCAGATCGTGCTGCAGGTCGGGACCGCCTGGCTCCTGACCCACGAGATCGTGGAGTCCGGCCAGATCACGCCCCTGTACCAGGCTCAGGCCCTGGCGACCTCGGACACGGTCTTGGTGGGCAGCAGCGTCAACCTCCCCCTGCGCTGTCCGGTGAGCCCCTTCGCCCACGAGGCCCGGGCCCTGGAGCGACGCCTGCTGGACGCCGGGCTGCCCCGGCAGCAGCGCCGGGAGCAGCTCGAGGCCACGAACCTCGGCCGAACCCGGCTCGCCACCCGGGGGATCGAGCGCGTCGAGGGCTGGGCGCCGGGCGCTCCGGGCCCGAAGCATCGCCCCACCTCCATCGAGGATCAGCTCCAGCGCGGCGCGTTCACCCTGGGCCAGGGGGCGATCCCCGCCCGCACCCTCCAGACGGTGCCCGCCCTGGTCGACGCGCTGACCCACGGCGCCACCCAGCTGCTAGAGCGCACGATCCCGGCCCCCGATCGCTGGGCCCAGCCCGCCGAGGTGCCGAGCCTCCCCGCGGGGCACGCTGCCCGGATCGCCACCGGGGGAGGCCGGGCCCAGAGCCCCGAGCCGATCGCGATCGTGGGCCTGGGCTGCGTCCTGCCCGACGCCCTGGAGCTGGACACCTTCTGGCGAAACCTGATCGAGGGGCACGACGCGGTCGGTCCGGTGGACGAGGCGCGCTGGGGCCGGGCCCGCTACCTGTCCACCGGGGACGAGGGCCCCACGGACGGGCGCACCTACGCCCGCCACGCGGGCCGGATCCGGGGGCTACGCTTCGATCCCCTCCCCTTCCGGATCCCGCCCCTGGTGCTGCCCACGGTGGATCCAAGCCAGCGCCTGGCGCTGGTGGCGAGCGCTGAGGCCGTGCGCCGGGCGGGCTGGGACACCGCACGCAGGCCTGATCCAGCCCGATCGGCGGTGGTGCTGGGCAACGCGATGGGGGGCGAGCACGCCAAGGGCCTGTCCCTACGGGTCCGGTTCCGGGAGGTGATCGACGCGCTGTCCCGGGACGAGCTCGCCCAGGGGTGGCGGGTCGACGATCTGCATCAGCTCGAGGCCCGGATCGAGGCCCGCCTCGCTGAGCAGCTCCCACCGCTGCAGATCGACAGCATGGCCGGCCTGCTGTCCAACGTGGTGGCGGGCCGGGTGGCGGCCTGGCTGGACTGGATGGGCGGCAACCTGACGGTCGACGCCGCCTGTGCAGCCTCCCTCGCAGCGATCACCGTGGCGGTGGACTGGCTGCGCACCGGGCGCTGCGACGCAGTCCTCGCCGGCGGGGTCGACACCGATCTGACGGCTGAGAGCTACGTCGGCTTCACCCTCACCCAGGCCCTGTCGCCCACCGGATCCTCCCCGTTCTCCCGGGACGCGGACGGCTTCGTCATGGGGGAGGGGGCGGCGGTGCTGGCGCTCAAGCGCCTGAGCGACGCGAGCCGCGATGGAGATCCGATCTGGGCGGTGATCCGTGGGGTGGGGCAGTCCTCCGACGGCCGGGGCCGGGGGATCACCGCGCCGAGGGCCGAGGGCCAGGCGCTGGCGCTGGCCCGGGCCTGGCAGGAGTCCGGGCTCGATCCCCGCGAGCTGGGCCTGATCGAGGCCCACGGCACCGGCACCGCCCTGGGCGATCGCACCGAGGTCCAGACCCTGGTCGCAGCCCTAGAGCAGGGGGTCCGCCCGGTGTGGCTCGGCTCGGTCAAGTCGATGATCGGGCACCTCAAGGGCGCCGCCGGGGCCGCGGGGATCACCAAGGCAGCGCTGGCGGTCTGCACCGGGATCGTGCCCCCCACCCTGCACGCAGGCCCCCTGAGCCCCGAGCTGAGGCTGGAGGGATCGGTCCTGCGGCTGCCCCGGACCCCGGTCCGGCTCCCCGAGCAGCGGCGCACAGCCGGCGTGAGCGCGTTTGGCTTCGGCGGCACCAACTTCCACCTGGTCCTCGGGCCTCCCCCCCCCGGGGCCCGGGTGCCCGAGGGCGTCGACGCGATGATCGCGGCCGCAGACCCCCTGACCACGCCCCCCGGGATCGCCCCCTGGAGACCGGACGACGCCTCAGTGCTGCTGATCGGCTATGGCGCCGACACCCCCGCCGCGCTGTGTCGACGGCTCGTCGACGATCGCCCCCTGGAGATCGAGGCTCTAGGCGCGCAGCCACTCCGGCTCGCGATCCGCACCACCCCGGGCCGGCGCACCGAGGCGCTGGCGGCTGCGGTGGGCTGGCTCGAGGGGGGCTGCACCGCTCCGCCCCCCCCGGGCACCCACCTCGGCCGGGGGCCCGCCCCCGAGGTGCTGTTGATGTTCCCCGGACAGGGCAGCCAGCGCCTCGACGCGATCGACAGCCTCAGCCGGATGCCACAGGGTGCACGGGCCCTGGCCCGGAGCCAGGCGCTGCTGTGCGAACACAGCGGCGATCGTTCGCCCCTGCGCCAGCGGGAGCGCAGGGGCGAGCACACGAGCGATGATCCCCAGGATCTCCACGCGACGCTGTTCGCCCTGGGGCTGGGCTGGGCGAGGGTGCTCGAGGAGGCCGGCCTGCCCATCACCGCCACCCTGGGCCACAGCCTGGGGGCCTACGCCGCCCTGGTCGCGGCGGGCTGGTGGACCGACACCGCGGCCGCGGCCGCGGTGGTGGTGCGGGGCAAGGCCCTGGCGGCCTGCCCCCCCGGCGGGATGCTCGCCGTCCGCCTGAGCCCCGACGACGCCGCCGCGGCCGCACGATCTCACGGCCTGGTGATCGCCGCAGAGAACGCCCCCCGCTCCTCAGTCCTGTCCGGGCCCGTGGAGGCGGTGCGCGCCGCCGCCGCCGCCCTAGGGCCCGCCGTGGCCCGCCCGCTAGGGGTCGAGCGGGCCTACCACTCCCCGGCGGTCGCACCGGCGGCGGACGCAGTCGAGGCCGTGCTGGTCGCCGATCCCCCCGTCCCGGGCTCCGTCCCGGTGTTCAGCACCCGGACCGGCGTGGCGGTGGACGATCCAGTGCAGGATCTCGTCCAGGGCATCGTCGAGCCGGTCCGGTTCGCGGCCTGTGTCCGCGCCCTCGCCACACCCCAGCGCCTGTTTGTCGAGGTCGGCCCGGGCAACACCCTCACCACCCTGGCCCGACTCGTGGGCGCAGACACCCTGGCGCTCGATCCCGATCCCTCCGATCGGGGCCGGGGGATCGTCGCCGCCGCTGCGGAGCTGCTGGTGCGGGGCCACCCCCAGCTCGCCCGGGCCCTGCCGGGGACCCTGGTGGCGTGGGCGCTGCCGGCTCCCCGCTCCAGGGAGCCCGGGCCCGGGCCTCAGGCCCCCGGGCCCTCTCCGCCTCCGCTCCCCACAGCGCGCGCTGTGCTCCCACCAAGAGCACGCAGGGCCCCAGAGACCCTCCACAGGGCCCCAGAGACCCACAGGGCCCCAGAAGCCCTCCACAGGGCCCCAGAGACCCACAGGGCCCCAGAGACCCTC
>DRPG01000201.1 GCA_011376105.1 Deltaproteobacteria bacterium | reverse complement strand
GCCCCGCCCTCCTCCCCCGGGCAGCGGAGCGAGCGACGTCCACACCAGGGCCGCCGCGATCCCGAGCGCCACCAGGCACAGCCCCACCGCGACGCTCCCGCCGGGGCGACCCCATCCCTCCAGTCGCTCGAGCAGATCGTTCATGGGTCCTCCAGTCGCACCGCCCGTAACGTCCCAGACACTCCGGCTGGTCCCCGGTTCCACGGGATGACTGCTCGCTTGCACGCAGGGGCGGGGCGATGGGGGTGGTCCGGGCGGCGGCGGATTAACATGGCGGACATGGAGCACGATCCGCTCGTCTTGGATGCCGTGGCCGGCGCCGTCGATCGGGTGGGGCGGGTCTGGAATGGATACGAGCTGCGCGGGGTGGAGCACATCCCACAAGATCAGCCGGCCCTGTTGGTGGTGTACCACGGCCTGGTGCCGCTGGACTGCTGGTACCTGATCGCCCGGTTGTACAGGGAGCACGGGATACACCTGCGCGCCCTGGCCGATCGGTGGCTGTTCCGGGCGCCGGGGCTGGCGCGGCTGTGTCGCACCGCCGGAGCCATCCCCGCCGAGCCCGGAGCCGCGCTCCGGCTGCTACGGGCCGGACACCTGGTGATCGTCGCCCCCGGAGGGGTCCGGGAGGCGATCTCAGGGCGCTCCAGGCGCTATCGCGTCACCTGGGGCCAGCGCCTGGGGTTCGCCCGGCTCGCGCTGGAGGCGGACGTCCCGCTGATCCCGGTGTTTGGCGAGGGGGTCGAGGAGCTCTATCGAGCGCCTCTGGCGGGCTGGGCCCCGCTGGATGCGCTGTACGAGCAGACGCGCCTGCCCCTGGTCCCGGTGGTGGGGCTGGGGGCCCTGCCCTTCCCCGTCCGGGTCCGCACCTGGATCGGGGAGCCGCTCTATGCCCGGGACACCGAGGGCCCGGGTGCGCTCCGGGATCGGGTGGAGGCCTCGCTGCAGGCCCTGATCGACGAACACCAGGCCGGCAGCCCGAGGCTGCTGCGGGGCCTGGTGGATCGCTGGAGGAGCCCATGGGTCCCCTGTACCGAGGAGGCGTTGTGATCCAGCCGCTGGTGTGGTTGCTTGCGTGCGCGGGGGCCCCCGCGATCCCCGGGCTGTCGGCCCCGGACGGGACGGTGTGTCCAGCGGGAGCCGAGCCGCTCGTGCTCGAGCCTGAGCGCCCCGATCCAGCGCGCTGGCTGCCGGGCACCGAGGTGCGCCTGTGCCGCACCGCAGCGGGCACCAACGTGGGGCCCCACGAGGAGCGCTGGCCCGGCAGCGGCCGAGCCGTCGAGGGCCGCTGGGGAGAGGCCGGCCGAGAGGGCACCTGGCTCTCGTTCTTCCCCGATGGAGCCTTCCGATCCCGGATCGACTACGCCGGGGGTGTGCCCCACGGACTGCGCCGGGAGCTCTCGGCGGACGGCCGCGTCGTCGAGCTACAGCTCGAGCACGGGACCACCGTCGGGCTCCGGAGCCTGCCCCGACAGACGCCGATGCCCGAGTGGAGCAGCGGAGCCCGCAGCGAGGGCACCCGCCACCTGGAGCATGCAGGCCCGGAGCCCAGGGATGAGGGCGAGGGCCAAGACGAGGACGAGTAGTCTGAGGGGCGCTCACCCCCGGGAGCTGCCGGGGGGACGATCCAATCAAGGACAGCTCTGCCCCTGGATGTCGCTGTTGTTGAAGGTCAGCGTGGTGCCACCAAAGTAGATCGCGTTGTTCCCCGAGCCATCCTTCTTGCTGAACCACACCAGGTAGTCCCCGGTGATCAGCCGCAGGGTCTCAAGGTGACGCCAGTCTTGATCGTTGGCCCAGGTCTCGGCGGGGGTGGTGGCCAGGCTCCAGCTGCCGCCGGTCGCGGAGATCGACTTGCCCCAGGCTCCGTTGATCACCGCGCCGAAGTTGGTGTCCCTCGAGCCCACCCAGACCGCCCAGGGGAACGCGATGCTGTCGTTGCAGATCAGCGACGGGCTGAAGAACTCGTCGTACACCCACTGAGGGCCGGACACGGCGGAGTCCCCGGTGGGCCCCGTGTCGTAGTTGGTGTTGACGTCCAGGGCCGTGATCCCGGCCCCGAAGGAGGTCAGGGACGCAGACGCGGTCACGTAGACGTTGGGATATCTCTGGTAGCTCATGTAGTAGGTCCCGGCGTCCTCCACGAGGGAGGGGAAGCCTCCGGGGCCGGGCAGGGGCAGCACCGGATCAGCCTGGATCGCCACCGCAGACACGTCCCCCTGCGCGTCGAAGGTGACCCGGACGCGCCCGATCCCGGTGTAGGGACACACCGGGTAGGGGCTGGTGAGGCAGCTGTTGGTGTCCTCCTCAGCCTTGAAGTACACCTGCATCCGGCCGTCGCCCACCGGGACGAAGGCCGCCGCGGGGTGGGCCGCCACACAGCTGTAGTAGGTGCCCGAGCCCGGGCTGGGCTGCAGCAACGGGGTGGGGAGCATCGTCCAGGTGGTCCCGTCGGGGCTGGTGGCCAGGCCCAGGGTCCAGATCCCCTGCGGACAGCTGGCGTCGGTGAACGGCGTCCGCGACTCGAACACCATCAGGAACCGATCCCGGATGCTGTCGTAGGTCACCGCAGGCGCGCCGATGCTCTCGCTCGCCCACAGCACCCCGGGATCGGGCGCCAGGACCGGG
>DRPG01000200.1 GCA_011376105.1 Deltaproteobacteria bacterium | reverse complement strand
GACGCCGACGCCGACGCCGACGCCGACGCCGACGGCGACGGCGACGCCGACGCTGACTCCGACTCCGACTCCGACGCCGACTCCGACTCCGACACCGACACCGGCACCGGCACCCCGAGCGCCTGCGTCGACATAGAGCTGGGCTCGGGGCTCCAGGAACACACAGACACGACCCTGGGGGCTGGGGACGACGCCGGCTCCTTCTGTGGGGGTTTTGGGGTCGAGGATCTACACCTCTCCTACACCGCAGAGGACACCACCACCTACCTGTTCCGGCTGGAGGCGACGTTCGACTCGGTCCTGTCGATCCTGGCGGGCTGTGGAGACGAGCTGATCTGTACGGACACGCCCTCCCCGGGATCGCCCCCGGGCGTGGGCGAGTCCATCGCCCTGGCGATGGATGCGGGCCAGTCCGTGGTGATCGTGGTCGATGGCTTCGAGCCCGCTGACGCTGGAGACTTCACCCTCTCCGTCACTGAGCTGCCCACCAGCGAGCTGTCCTGCGATGACGGTCTCGACGACGATCTCGACGGCCTGATCGACTGCGACGATCCAGACTGTGCGCTCGAGGTGCGCTGTACGCCGGTGTGTCCCCAGGGCTCGTTGGGGGTGCCGCCCGAGACGGTCTACGCCTCGACGGTGGGTCAGCTCGATCAGCAGGATCCAGGTTGCGTCCAGAGCAACGCTGGAGATCTCAGCTGGGAGTTCACCGCGCCCGCTGACGGCAGCTACACCTTCGACACCGTCGGCTCGAACTTCGACACGGTGTTGTTCGCCCTGGACAGCTGTGGCGGCACTGAGCTGGCTTGCAACGACGACACCGTCGGGGTTCGCTCTGAGATCACGGTGGATCTGCTCGCGGGCGAGACCATCCTCGTGGTGGTCGACGGCTGGAGCACCAGTGAAGGGGACGTGGTCCTCAACACCCAGTAGGGGCGGTGGGCTGCTGAGGCCGGCCTCAGACGGGCCGGCTCGATCGGCGGTGACCGATCGGCTCGTCTGGTTTTGGTGGGATCTGGTGCCCGCCCCCACCGATCCGTTATCCCCCTGAGGCGGAGGCACGGATGGTGCGTGGGCTGTGCGGGCTGTGGCTCTCGGCGCTGGCAGCGGCGGCTGAGCCCGAGCGCTGCAACGGGATCGACGACGATGGAGACGGCACCATCGACGAGGGTCCCGTCGCCTGGGGGCTCGACGCAGACGGCGACGGGGTGGGGAGCATCGCTGCGCTGTCGCTGACTCCCTCCTGCCTCAACACCCCCACCGGCGGCACCCACCTGGTCGGCGACTGCGACGACGGCAACGGGCTCATCCACCCCGGCGCGATCGAGGTGTGCAACGGGGTCGACGACGACTGCGACGGCACCGTCGACGAGGGCGGGGTCTGTCTGTGTGAGCGCTTCGTGGGGGTGGGCAGCACCTGGCTCGCCTGCACCACCGGGATCGAGTGGAGCGAGGCGCTGGATGCCTGTCACGAGCACGGCTACCACCTGGCCTCCATCCCGGACACAGAGACCGCGGAGCTGCTGAGCCGCGTCCTGAGCGCCTGGGATCAGGACTTCTGGGTTGGGCTGAACGATCGGCAGGACGAGGGGATCTTCGAGTGGGAGGACGGGACCTCCAGCGACTTCGAGGACTGGAGCGACGACGAGCCCAGCAACGGCCTGCTCGGCTACGGCATCCTCGAGGAGGACTGCGTCGAGCTGGACGCTGGAGACGGGGGTCGGTGGAACGATCAGCCCTGCGGAGCTGAAGATGCCTACCTGTGCGAGATCGAGTGTGTGGCCCGTGCCTGGTTCCCGGATCTTGACGGCGACGGTCTGGGCGACGGCAACGCAGGGATCCTCGCCTGTGAGCACCCGGCGGCGACGGTGCCCAACGCAGCAGACTGCGACGATGGCGACGCCTCCCTGCCGGGGGTGTTCTACATCGACGCCGACGGCGACGGTGCCCCGGGCACCCCCGTCGTCGCCTGTGCCGGGGACGCCGTCCCCACCGACTGCGACGACGCCGATGCCACGCTGCAGGGGTGTGATGGCGCGCTCTCTGGCTCGGAGCTCACCTGGGGTGATGGGGCCCTGGAGCCTCCGGAGCCCCCCTATGGGTTCGGGTGTAGCTGCAGCGGCCCGGAGACGGGGCGGAGCGCAGCCCTGCTCGCCTTGTTGCTGCTCGGGCTGCGTCGCCCGCGGCAGCGCTCGCCTGTGGTCCGGGGAGCCAAAGCGCCCGGGGTCTGTGGGGATCAGGGCCGATAGACCCGGATCGTCGTGGTCTCGTCCCCGGTGGCCCTGGAGGTGACGAGGTCGGCGGCGTACGAGGCCTCCGACTTGAACAGGTGATCGTACAGCGCCTCGTCGAAGGTGGGCTTGTCGTGGACGTCCCCCAGGTACACCAGATCCATGATCCCCATCACCGCACCCTCGGCGAGGAACGAGACGGGGTGCTCCGAGACTCCGTAGGACGCGAGGTAGCCCACCGACTCGTAGTCGTCGTGGATCACGAAGGTGGCCTCGGCCTCCGAGACCTCCGAGACCTGCCACCGCCCCCAGCCCAGGGCGTTGACCGCCGCCACGATCCCGTGCACCCAGTCCTCCCGGCTCTGCAGGGACGGGCGGATCAACGCGTCCCACTCCGACGAGGTCATGATCCCACCGAAGGTGTTGAAGGCGCAGACGTGGCCTGCCTCCACCAACAGCTCCCGGGCGACCTGCAGCCCGTCGCTCCCGAAGCTGTCGAGGAGGGACCGGAGGAACTCGAACGAGATCCGGTTGTAGTAGTTGGCGTAGTGTCGCGTCAGGTAGACCCCGAACGCAGGGATGAAGCCGTCCTCGTCGATGGGCAGCTCCAGGCTCGTCAGGGCGTCGAAGATGCCGTCGTAGTCCACTGGGGTTTCGGGGATGGAG